>WFYJ01000208.1 GCA_015490175.1 Saprospiraceae bacterium
GTTTTTGACCTGGTTGAGGGTTGAGCGTTGTAGCGTTTACAACTCTGTGAAAATCAGTGCGTGCTCAGTGGTTCTCTGTGTAACTGAGTGATTTTACAGACGCAGAAGACGCAGCGCTGACGCAGTTTGCGCAGTCGGTCACGCCCTCACTCCCTCGCTCCATCTCTCCATCTCAAAATGACTATCGTCAAAAATTCCCGGATCAGATTGCGTTGGGTAACTTTCCCAGACAAAATCTCACAGCCATGAGCCAGTCCAAAAAAATTGACGCCTCGAAAGCGCCCCGGCCTGTGGGCCTGTACCCCCATGCCCGCCGCGTGGGCAACCTGCTCTTCCTGTCGGGCATCGGCCCGCGCGACCCCGAGACCGACGAGGTGCCCGGCCTCAAGCGCAGCCCTTCGGGCAACTACCTCGAATTCGACTTCGAAGCGCAGTGCCATTCGGTGTTCCGCAACGTGCGTACCGTGCTCGAAGCCTGCGGCGCCCGCTGGGAGTCGCTGGTCGACGTCACCGTCTTCCTCACCAACATGGAGCGCGATTTTCACACGTTCAACCGCATCTACGCCGAATATTTCAAAGACAACCAGCCGTGCCGCACCACCGTCGGCATCACAGCCCTGCCCACGCCCATCGCCATCGAGCTGAAGTGCATTGCCGTCATAGACCCGTAGGGACGCACAGTGGTTCGTCCGATTGCACAGCGTGCGTCCTAATTCAACAATTGGGGCGCCTCGAGACGAAACTCGGGTATGCGCACCATGAAGAGCTGGTGGTCGTGTTGACGCATCATCAGATAGGTGCCATACATTTTGCCGATGGGCGTGCGCAGGGGGCACCAGCTCGAATAGCGGTGCGACTCGCCCGGGCGCAGCACGGGCTGCTGTCCGACGACGCCTTCGCCTTCCACTTCGCGGTGCAGGCCCTTGCCGTCAATGATGTGCCAGTGGCGGCGCAGCAGTTGCACCGTCTGATCGCTGTTGTTTTCGATGAGCACGCGGTAGGAAAAGACGTATTTGTACAGGGCCGGATTGGAGTGTTCGGGTTCGTAGCGAACCTCGACACTCACCGTAATGCCGTGTGTCGTTGCTGTGAACATAAAGCGTGCGCGTTTGCAGTGTGGTGTGGGTGTGAAAGTAACGCATTTTTTCGCACGGCGTTGCTCCCCCTGTCCATTCTGCCAGTCGCATGGCGCCGGTGCCCTTTGGGTGCGGCGCAGTACCTTTGCCTTTCCAAAAAACACAGCGCCATGTCGTCCAAGCCGTCTCTTTCGCACTTCCTTTTTGCGCTGCCCCTCCTGCTGATTCTGTGGGCAGGCGTTGTCGCCTGTGGCGGCACGGGGCAATCCACACCTCCTGCTGCCGACAGCCTTTCGGCAAATGACCCCCTGCCGGCGCCGACCGACACCTTCTCGCTCGACTACCTCATGGGGCGCTTCGATCCGGCCGCGCATCCCGACTTCGTGCGCATCGCACCGGAGCACTGCGACAAGCCCGACATGTACCTGCGTCGCGATGCCTATGAGGCCTTCGTGCGCATGTACGAGGCCGCCCGCGCCGACGGCATCCGCCTGATCATCCGTTCGGCCACGCGCCCCTTTGCACACCAGAAACGCATCTGGGAAGCCAAGTGGCGGGGCGAACGCCTCGTCGATGGCATGAACCTGGCCGAGGCCATCCCCGACCCTGTCCAACGCGCGCTGAAGATCCTCGAGTACAGCTCCATGCCCGGCACCTCGCGTCACCACTGGGGCACCGACATCGACCTCAACGCCTTCGAAAACAGCTATTTCGAAAATGGCGAGGGCAAGCAGATCTACGACTGGCTCGTGGCACATGCCCATGAATACGGCTTCTGTCAGCCCTACACGCCCAAGGGGCCCGACCGCCCCTGGGGCTACAACGAGGAAAAATGGCACTGGAGTTATCGACCTGTGGCCGCCCGCCTTGTGGCGCTGGCCCGCCAGCGACTCACCGACGACATGATCAGCGGCTTCGAGGGCAGCGAGACGGCGCCGGCCATCCGCGTCGTGGAGCGCTACGTGCTGGGCATCAACAAAGCCTGCTTTTGAGTCATGTGGCACCGGATTTTCTCGCTCTTCGGCAAATCGAAAACACAAGAACCGCACGACGGCATGAAGTACCTCATCGTGGGGCTGGGCAACATGGGCCCCGAATACGACCATACCCGCCACAACATCGGCTTCGACGTGGTGGATGAGCTGGCCCGGCGTCACGAAGCCGAATGGGCCCACAAGACGCTGGGCGACCTGGCTCACATCCGCCATCGCGGCCGCCACATCTACCTGCTCAAACCCTCCACCTACATGAACCGCTCGGGCAAAGCCGTGCGCTACTGGCTCCAGCAGCTCAAGCTCAAACCCGACCGTCTGCTCGTCATCGTCGACGACATCAACCTGCCACTGGGCAAGCTGCGCCTGCGCCCCGGCGGCAGCGACGGCGGCCACAACGGCCTCAAAGACATCAACCAGCAGCTCGGCACCAACCAGTACGCGCGCCTGCGCATCGGCATCGGCAACGATTTTCCGAAAGGACGACAGGCCCAATACGTGCTCGGCAAGTGGAAGCCCGAAGAGGCCGAAAAGCTGCCCGACATCATCGCGCGCGCTGCCGATGCCGCCCTGGCCTTCACCACCATCGGCCTGCAACGAGCCATGAACGCCTACAACAAGGGCTGAGCCCGCCCCCAAACCGAACGATTCGCTCAGCGCAATCCGGTTCGGGACCTTCTCCGGGATGGAGCGATGGAGTGAGGAGTGAAGAGTGCCGGTTTGCCCCTTTCCGCCGTCAATCCAGCGCCAGCCCGCGCCGCCGGTACATCCACCACTGGATGGTGCCCCGTGCCGCCATGAAGACGACCATGGCCAGCCACAGGGCGTCGTTGGCCAGCGTGGGGCGCAACGGATAGTAGACAGCAAGGAAGACGGCCAGGGCCAGCAGCATGCTGTTGCGCATGGCGCGCGAGGCCGTCAGCCCGATGAAGATGCCATCCCAGATGAAGCTGGGCGCTCCGAAAAAGGGCAGCACGGCCATCCACCACAGATACGGCAGGGCTGCGGCTTGCAGGTCGGCCTTGTCGGTGAACACGCGCAGGATGGGCTCCCCCCACCACCAATAGCTGCCTGCAAACAGCACGGCCAACACCATGCCCCACCACAGCGACAGCCGGATGGCGCGGTGGGTGCGTGCCGCATCGCCACGCCCCGCATACTTGCCCACCACGCTCTCGGCGGCATAGGCAAAACCATCGACGCCGTAGGACATCCAGTTGAAGTACTGCAGCAGGATGGTATTGACGGCCAAAGTGGTCACTCCCAGCAGTGCCGACTGCTGATAGAAAAAGCCGAAAGCAAAGGTGAGCGCCACGGTGCGCAGGAAGATGTCGCGGTTGATGACAAGGAAATGGCGCAACTCTTCGATCTGGCGCAGCCCCGCCCAGGCAAAAGCGCGCGCCAGGTGCCGGTAACGCGCCCCCCACAGCACGAGCGCCAGGGCCAGCCCCGCCACCTGCGCCACCACCGTGCCCAGCGCCACGCCATGTGCTTCCATGCCCCACTGCGCCACGAACACGTAGCTGCAGGCAATATTGACCAGATTGATGAAGATGGTAAGCAGCAGCGGATACCAGGCGTTTTGCATGCCGAAGAACCAGCCCATGAGGGCATAGAGGGCCAGAGTGGCCGGTGCCGCCCAGATGCGCGTGTAGAAATAGTCGGCTACGAGGGGGCGATACGACGGCTCCACGCCCATCACCCGAAAGCTCAACGCCCCCAGCGGCTTTTGCAGCAGCATGATGAGCAGGGCCAGGCCCAGTGCGACGACGAGGGCGCGCCCCAGCGTCAGCATCATGTCGCGTTCCGACTGGCGGCCGTAGGCCTGTGCCGTGATGCCCGTGGTGCCCATGCGCAGGAAGCCAAAATTCCAGTAGATGAAGTTGAAAATCATGGAACCGATGCCGACGGCAGCCACGTGCTCGGCCGACAGGCGGCCCATGAGCAGCGTGTCCACGGAGCTGAGCAGCGGCACCGACACGTTGCTCAGAATGTTGGGAATGGCGAGGCGAAGAATCTCTCTGTTCATGTGCGGGTGATTGTGGGGGCTATGGGGCAGCGGGCGCGAAATTTGCGCAAGCCCCATGGCAAAACCAACTTTGCTCCGGAAAAAGAGAAGGGACGGCCCTGCGCAGCCTCCATTTTTGGCGAAAGCCGCAAAAAAGGACGACCGATGAGACGCGATGCATGGATGACGCTGGCAATGTGTATGGTTGGATGGATGACAATGGCACAAACGGCAGGGCCGGTGCGCCTGGCCAACCCTTCTTTCGAAGACGAACCCGGAGCGAGCAAGGTGCCGGCGCACTGGGCCAACTGCGGCAATGAAAGCGAGTCGCCGCCCGATGTGCAGCCGGGCGCCTTTGGTGTCGCCCTGCCTGCCGCCGATGGTCAGACCTGCCTCGGCCTCGTGGTGCGCGACAACGAGACGTGGGAAGCCGTGGGCCAGCAACTGGCTACGCCCCTCTCGCCCGACACCTGCTATCGGCTCGACCTCTACCTGGGACGCGCCCGCGAGCTGTACAGCGTCAGCCGCAGCCAACACACGCGCACCAACTTCATCACGCCGGTGCTGCTGCGCGTATGGGGTGCCAACACCGAGTTGTGTGCGCGAGGCGACATCCTCGCCGTCAGCGAGCCGGTCAAGTGGTTCGGATGGCATCGGCAGCGCCTCATCCTGCAACCCGTGCACGAGGTGCGTTACCTGACACTCGAAGCCTGGTATGCGCCCGACTTTGGCCGCGGCGTCAATGGGCACCTGCTCGTGGATGGCCTCTCGGAACTGACGCCCGTGCCCTGCTCCGAACGGGTGGCGCCGGCACCTCAGCGCCGCACCCCACGGCCCGACACCACGACCGCGGCCGCACCCCTGCCTGCCGACAGTTCGGTGCAGGCGCTGCGCCGAACCATCGAAGCACAGGTGCCCCTCATCGCGTTCGGCCCCGACGGCATCCTGACGGCCGACGGGAAGGCGGCCGTACAGGCGCTGGCAGCAGCCTTGCGCACCCGGCCGGGCTATGGGCTGGTGCTCGCCCTCGACCTGCCCGATGCCCAGACGGCAGCACGCCGGCGCAAAACCCTGCAGCGCGCATTCAAAGAGGCCGGATTGAAAAAGCCACAAATCCTCGTGCAGCCCTTCCGCCCGCAAGACGCCTTCGCCTTCTCCTGGATCGTGCGCAAGGGAAGCATCCGGGCGCGCCTGCGGCGGGTGCTTTGACAGAGTGAAGGAGTGAAGTTGTACCGGTTCAACCGATTTGGCCGATAACACCGACCTGCCCAAATGCCTGATCGTCAACACAGAAAACGCTCAACGCAACGCGCTCAACGCCTATGGACGATGGCCTCGGGCAATCTTGCGGAAAAAACTTCCCGAACCACTTCGTTGAGGGCATAATTTTGCCAACTTTGTCGGCGCAGTTTGCAGCAAGCAGCCGCCGCTCCTCCTTCAACAAATCCGGATCGTCATCATGCACGCACTCGACATCGAAGCGCTCAACAAGCAGATCTACCTCGACAGCGCCTTCGTGGAACAGCTCTATGAACAGACCTCGAAAGTCATCGTCGGCCAGCCTTTGATGCTCGAACGCCTGCTCATCGGCCTGCTGAGCAAGGGCCACGTCTTGCTGGAAGGTCTGCCGGGCCTGGCCAAGACGCTGGCCATCAAGACGTTGGCCCAAGCCATCGACGCCACTTTCCAGCGCATCCAGTTCACGCCCGACCTGTTGCCGGCCGACATCATCGGCACCATGGTGTACAACCCCGGCCAGAACGACTTCCACGTGCGCAAAGGGCCCATCTTTGCCAACTTCATCCTGGCCGACGAGATCAATCGCGCACCGGCCAAGGTGCAGTCGGCCCTGCTCGAAGCCATGCAGGAGCGCCAGGTGACCATCGGCCGTCAGACCTTCCCGCTCGAAGAGCCTTTCCTCGTGCTCGCCACGCAGAACCCCATCGAGCAGGAAGGCACCTATCCCTTGCCCGAAGCGCAGACCGACCGTTTCATGCTCAAGGTCAAGATCACGTATCCGAGCATGGAAGAAGAGCGCGAAATCATCCGGCGCAACCTCGGCCAGGCCGACTACGGCAAGGTGGAGCCCGTGGTCAGCCCCGCCCAGATACTCAAGGCGCGCGCAAGCGTGCGCAAGGTGTACATGGACGAAAAGATCGAGCAGTATATCCTCGACATCGTCTTCGCCACGCGCCGGCCCGAGCGCTACGGCCTGCAGGAGCTGCAGCCCCTCATCGGCTATGGCGCCTCGCCGCGGGCCAGCATCAACCTGGCGCTGGCCGCCAAGGCCTATGCCTTCCTGCAGCGGCGCGGCTTCGTCATCCCCGAAGACATCCGCCACGTGTGCATGGACGTGCTGCGCCACCGCATCGGCCTGACCTATGAGGCCGAAGCCGAAGACATCAGCCAGGAAGACATCGTCACGCGTATCCTCAACACCGTAGAAGTGCCCTGATGCACCGGCCTTTCGGCAAATATCACCGGCTGTCGCTCGCCCTGGCAGCCTGCCTGTGGCTGCTCCCTCTCGGAGCAGGGGCCCAGCCGTGGGCCGAAGTGGTGACCGACAGCGTGCGGCACCTGTTCGAAAAACCGCGCAAAGTGAAGGTGCGGCACTACCACGCCCTGCTCGACGACAGCTACGAGCTGTCCGTCACGCTGGGCTTCCACCAGCATCGCGTCAGGGGCTATGCCACCTACCTGTCGAGTGGCGACCGCCTGCTGCTCGAGGGCACACAGCAGGGCGACACGCTCGTCCTGTACGAAGTCCACGAGTCGGGTCAGCATGCCGCCTCGTGGCGGCTTTTGCCGAAAGGCCAGACCCTGAGGGGCGAATGGCTCAAATACGACGGCACCACCGCCTTCAGCCTCGCCCTGACCCCTTCGACGCGCCCGCCCGACATCCCCCGGCATTGCGGCGCAGGCAAGTGGATGGCCCACTACGAAGGCTGGCAGGGCAACACCTGGCTGGGACTGTGGCTGCACCGCACCGCCACGGGACGCCTCTATGGCACGGGCCTCTGGGGCGAGACGCCCCTCCTGCTCAAAGGACAGGTCGAGGCCGACAGCGCACGGATCGACAGCTACGACGAACAGGGACACAGCCTGGCCACCATCGCGGTGCGCATCAGCGACCCGCGCCAGTGGTTTGCACGCATTCAGACCACTTACGGCGAGCGCTCGGCCTGGACGCTGGCACGCACGGCAACCATCCAGACCGATTGCTATGCCTGGGCCGGCTACATGGGCAGCTACGACTTTTTCTTCCCCAAAACGCAGCACGCCGCCTTCAACGAATGGGTAGAGCGCCAGGTGCGCCAATGGATGACGGGCTGCCGCGCCCAACTGGCGCGCTATCGTGCCGAGTACCGGCCGGCCCCTTCCCGACGTGCGGCCCTGCGCGCCACCGGCTGGTGGGAGCTGACGCTGGCAAACACGCGATACCTCAGCGGCATGGCCTGCCTGGCGGCCTCGTGGCAGCAGCAGACGCAATGCCAAGCCTTCATCTTCGACCTCGAAGCAGGGGCACCCGTCGCCCCCTGGGCCGAGTTCTTCCGCCCGGACACGCGCGCCGAAGTGCAAGCCCTGCTGCGGCAGTGCTTCGAGCGGCACGTGCTGGCCCACGAACAGGGCTTCGCCGACTGGCTCGACAACGCCCTCGGCCAGGTACAGCTCAGCCTCCATCCCGCAGGGATGACTTTCCACCTGCCGCCACACCCGCTCTTCGGGCGCGTCCAATGCACGCTGACGGCCGACGAGCTGGCCCCTTGGCTGCAACCCCGGGCCATCGCTTACCTCAAAAACGAGCGCCATGGACACCAGTGAGCTGATCAAAAAAGTGCGCCGCATCGAGATCAAGACGCGCGGCCTGAGCAAACACATCTTCAGCGGCGAGTACCACAGCGCCTTCAAGGGGCGCGGCATGTCGTTCAGCGAAGTGCGCGAATACCAGTACGGCGACGACGTGCGCAACATCGACTGGAACGTCACAGCCCGCACGGGCGAGCCCTACGTCAAGATCTTCGAAGAGGAGCGCGAGCTGACGGTCATGCTGCTGGTCGATGTGAGTCGCTCGGCCTTTTTCGGCACGCGCCGCCAGCTCAAAGAAGAGCTGGCTACCGAGATTTGCGCCGTGCTGGCCTTTTCGGCCATACAGAACAACGACAAGGTGGGCGTGCTCTTCTTCTCCGACCGCATCGAGCGGTTCATCCCGCCGCGCAAGGGGCGCCAGCACATCCTGCGCATCATCCGCGAGCTGATCACCTTCGAGCCGCAGGGGCACGGCACCGACATCGGGCAGGCCCTGCGCTATTTCAACAACCTGGTCAAGAAGCGCAGCATCTGCTTCCTCGTGTCCGACTTCCTCACCGATGGCTACGCCGACGCCCTGCGCATCGTGGGGCGCAAGCACGACCTGGTGGGCATCCACCTCTACGACCCCCTCGAGCTGGAGCTGCCGCAAGCGGGTCTGTGGCGCGTCAACGATGCCGAGTCGGGGCAGACCACCTGGCTCGACACCTCGTCGCCTGCAGTGCGCCACGCCTGGCGCAACCGCTTTCGGCAGTGGCACGAAGGCTGTCGCCATGCCTTCCGCCGCGCCGCTTCCGACCTGATCTCCATCCGCACCGACGAGTCGTACGTGCGCGCCCTGATTCAGTTTTTCCAAAAAAGAGTGGGCCATGCTGCTTGATGGAGTGCCTCGAATACTTGCCGCGCTGGCCGGATTTCTGTTTGGGCGCCCCCCCTGCGGGGTCGGGTGCTTCCGGGCTCGCCTGTCGGCTCGGCCCTTCGCTGCGCTGCGGGCCAGGCCCTGCAGCCCCCTGGCGCGATGCCGCCCGCATGGACCCGCCCTCCTCGCCTGTGCCATGGTGGTCGCGAGTGCCCTGCCGGCCCAGGTGACCGTCACAGCCCGCATCGACAGCACCCGCATGTACATCGGCGACCAGCAAAACTTCCACCTCCGGTTGCTGGTGTCGCCCGACGCGCGGGTCGAACAGGTCGGCTTTTCGGCCCTGCACCAGCCCCCGCTCGAAGTGGTGCAAGAAATGCCGTGGGACACCACGGCCCTGGGCCGTGGCCTGCGCCTCGACAAGACGCTGCGCTTCACGGCCTGGGACTCGGGCAAGGTCGTCATTCCGCGCGTGCCCGTAATATTTCGCTATCGCGACCAGCTCGACACGGCCTGGAGTCTGGCCATCCCCATCGAGGTGGCTCTGGTGTTGCCCGACACCAGCGGGCTGGCCCCCATCAAACCCATCATCGAGGAGCCGGCGCGCTGGACCGACTACCTGCCCTGGATGATCGTGGCAGGCATAGTGGTCGTGCTGGCCCTGTGGCTGTGGTGGTGGCAGCGTCGTGGCCGGCCCCGCCCCGCCGCTGCCGGCCCGCCACCCCGACCGCCGCACGAGCTGGCCCTCGAGGCGCTCGACCGTTTGCGCAAGCGCAAGCTGTGGCAACAGGGCCAGGTGAAGGAATACTACTTCGAGCTGTCGCGCATCCTGCGCGCCTACCTCGAGGCGCGATACGACATCCTGGCCCTCGAAAGCACCACCGGCGAGATCATGGCCGCCTTGCGGCAAAAAGGCGTGTTGCCCGAGGAGCGCCTGACCTGGCTGCACCGCAGCCTGCAACTGGCCGACATGGTGAAGTTTGCGAAAGCGGAACCCGAGCCTTCTCAGCACGTCGCCATCATGGACCAGGCGGTGGCCTTCATCGAGGCCACCAGGCCCTTGGACCGCTCGCCCGCGGAAGCAAACGAAAACGGAGATGCCGATGAGTAGCTGGAGCCAGATCACCTTTGCGCAGCCGTGGTGGCTGCTGTTGCTGGCGCTGCTGCCGCTGCTGGCGTGGTGGCTGCACCGCACGCGCCACCGCTACTTTGCCAGCCTGCGCCTGCCCGCCCTCGACGGCCTGCACCGCGCCGCCAGTTGGCGCAGCCGCACGGTATGGGTGCCGTGGGCCCTGCGCGCCCTGGCGGCAGCCCTGCTCATCGTGGCGCTGGCCCGGCCCCGCCTCGAGCTCAAGGAAGAAAAAGTCAAGGCCGAAGGTATCGACATCATGCTGGCCATGGACCTGTCGAGCTCGATGCTGGCGCGCGACTTCAAACCCGACCGCCTCGAGGTGAGCAAGCGCGTGGCTGCCGAGTTTGTGGACAAGCGCCCCTACGACCGCATCGGCATCGTTGCCTTCGCCGGCGAAGCCTTCCTGCAGTGCCCCCTCACCACCGACCACCGCGTGGTGAAGGAGTTCCTCGAAGCACTGGAATGCGGCATGCTCGAAGACGGCACCGCCATCGGCATGGGCCTGGCCACGGCCGTCAACCACCTCAAGGACAGCGAAGCCAAGAGCAAGGTCATCATCCTGCTGACCGACGGCGTCAACAATGCCGGCTACATCCAGCCTGACATGGCTGCCGCCATCGCCAAAGAGTTCGGCATTCGCGTGTACACCATTGGCGTGGGCTCGCAAGGCGAAGCCATCACCCCCGTCAGTCGGCGCAGCGACGGGACCTACATCTTCGGCCTGGCCCGCGTCGAGATCGACGAAGAGCTGCTGCGCCGCATCGCCCGGCAGACGGGTGGCCGCTACTTCAGAGCCACCTCGGCCCAGGCCCTCGAACGCGTGTATGAAGAGATCGACCGCCTGGAAAAAACGGAAATCGAAGTCACTACCCTGCGTCGCTACGACGAAATGTTCTATTCCTTTGCAGGGCTGGCCCTTGGCCTGCTCGTGCTCGAGCTGCTGCTGGGCCACACGCTCTGGAAAGGCGGGCCTTAGTGGCTGAGGAATCGAGGATTTGAGGAACCGAAGAACCAAGGACTCAAACAAACACCCTCAAAACCCTACACCCTACACGCTCAACCGCTACAACAAACTCATGTTTCGCTTTGCACATCCCGAATACCTGTATTTCCTGAGCCTGGTTCCCCTGCTGGCGCTGTGGGTGTGGTGGGTACGTCGGCATCGCCGGCAACTGGCCGCACGCCTGGGCGAGGCCGAGCTGGTACGGCGGCTCATGCCCGAGGCCTCCGAGTGGAAGTGGCGGCTGAAGCACACCCTGCGCCTGCTGGCGCTCGCCCTGCTCATCGTGGGCTGGGCCAACCCCCAGTGGGGCACGCGGCGCCAGGAGGTGAAGGCGCGCGGCGTGGACGTCATCCTGGCGCTCGACATCTCGCAGAGCATGTGGGCTGCCGACATCCCGCCCAGCCGCATGGAGCGCGCCAAGCGACAGGCGGACCGCCTGGTGGATGCCCTGCATGGCAATCGCATCGGCATCGTGCTGTTTGCATGGGAGGCCTTCCTCCAGCTGCCGCTGACGCACGACTACGCCGCAGCCAAACTCATGATCGCCGCGGCCGACCCTTCCCTCACCCTTGCGCAGGGCACTTCCATCGGCGAGGCCATCCGGCTGGCCCGGCGTTCCTTCCCTGAAGAAGACCATCACAAAGTGCTGGTCATCTTCTCCGACGGCGAAGACCACGACGAAGACGCCATCGAGGCCGCCCGCCAGGCCCACGAGCAAGGGCTCATCATCTTCACCGTGGGCGCAGGCACCACCGAAGGCGCCCTCATCCCGCTGCCCGGACAGCACGACTACAAGCGCGACCGGACAGGACAGCCCGTGCGCTCGCGCCTCAACGAGGCGCTCCTGCGCGAGGTGGCCGAGGCCGGAGGCGGCCGCTACTTCCACATCCTCCAGGCCGACGGCATGGGCCGGGCCATCCGTTCCCGAATCGACACCCTCGAAAAACAGGAATACGAAAGCCGCCTTTTCAGCGAGTACGCCAGCTACTTCCAGTACTTCATCGGGGTGGCCCTGCTCGTGCTGCTGATCGAGTTTTTCATCGGCTTTCGCAAAACGCCGTGGTGGAAGAGGGAACGGAGCAAAGGTTGAGACCGCACTCCCCGACTGGGGCATGGTTGATATACTTGACGCAATTCATTCGGTTTGGGAATTGTTGACGATCGTCAATGGACGCCAGACGATTTTTTGAAATGGAGAGAAGAGAGACGGAGGGAGGGAGGGACCGATGGAAGATCATTCAGTTACACAGAGCGCCACTGAGCACGCACTGATTTTCACAGAGTAAACGCTAAACCCTCAACGCTACACCCTCAACCCTCAACCAGGTCAAAACTGCGCTCAAACTGCGTGAATCTGCGACCGAAGGCTGCGGTTTCAATGGATGAGGAACCGAGGAACCGATGATTTGACAAAAACCTGATAGTCAACAAGAAAAACTTTAAACTCTGAGGCCACTGAAAAAACCCCAAATCTCACGCAAAACCTGTTCCGACCTGTCGGAAGACTTGTTCCGACTCGTCGGAAGCCTGCCCCGAACATCGGGGACGCAACGATTCGCAATCGTATTTTTTGTTTTAATTCAGTTTGTTATTTATGATGTTACGCGTCATCCCGACAAGTCGGGATTGTCACTGCCTGCCCCGATTTTCGGGGTTGTTACGGACTTTTTTCAGTGCGCTCAGGATTTGAGCAAGCACCTGATAGTCAATGCGAAAAAACGCTCAACGCTACACGCTCAACCCTCATCACTACATCCTCAACCATTACAACCGGATTTCCCGAACCAGCCGGTTTTGGGTATAGCCACCGCACCGACATTGTTCCGCAACATCCTATCTTTCGCATTGTCAGCCTTCCTGTTTGCAGATGTTCAAGGCATGCCTATGCGGATCTTCATCCTCTCTCGCGGCGCCTACCTCTACTCTACCCAGAGTCTGCTCAATGCGTGCTACCGCAAGGGCCACCAGGTGCGCGTGCTCGACCACATGCAATGCGACCTGGTCATCGGCCCCGACCTCTACGTCAACCATCTGGGCGATGAGCTCCGCGAGGTGGATGCCATCATTCCGCGTATCGGTGCCTCGGTGACGCGCGAAGGGGCCGCCGTGGTGCGCCACTTCGAGCTGATGGGGGCCTGCACTACGGTGCGGGCCGACGCCTTGCTGCGCGCCCGCGACAAGCTGGTGGCCCTGCAAATACTGGCTGCGCGCGGCCTGCCCGTGCCCCGCACCTGGGCCATCCACAGTACCGAGCAGTTGTCCTTTGCCGTCAAGGCCCTCGGCGGGCTGCCCGTAGTGGTGAAAGTCATGGAAAGCACGCATGGTACCGGAGTCTTGCTGGCCGAAACGGCGCAGATGTTGCTCACCATGACCGATACTTTGCTGCGCAGCAACCAGCCCTTTCTGCTGCAGGAATACATCCGCGAGGCGGGCGGTGCCGATCACCGCATGCTGGTCGTGGGCAACCGCATTGTGGCAGCCATGCGCCGGCAAGCCTTGCCGGGCGAGTTCCGCAGCAATCTGCACCTGGGTGGTGCCGGCGTCCGCATCGTGCCCGGCCCTCGAGAGCAAGAGCTGGCCCTGGCTGCTGCGCGCCTGTTGGGGCTGGGCGTCGCCGGCGTCGATATCATCTCCAGCAGCCGCGGCCCGCTGGTCATGGAAGTGAACGCTTCGCCCGGACTCGAAGGCATCGAGCATGCCACCGGCGTGGACATCGCGGGCGCCATCGTCAAGTGGCTCGAACGTCGCGTCAGGGAAAAGAGAAAACGGAATGACGGAAGCAATCGAAGTTGAGGAGTTTAGAGTTGAGCGCACTGAAAAAAGCCGAAAAATTATTCAGTTACACAGAGTGCCCACCGAGAACACACTGATTTTCACAGAGTTGCAAAAACTGCGCTCAAACTGCGTCCATCTGCGGCTGAAAGCTGCGGTTTTTTGTTCGGACGATGGTCAATAGACCATGGACGGGTAGTGTCCTTAAATAGATGATCGCTCATCCCGAAAATGGACTGGCTGCACAAAAGTATTGCGTGTAGGGTTTAGAGTTTAAGGTTTAGAGGCCACTGAAAAAACCTATAGCCTCGCGCAACAGCTTGTCCCGACGCCAGTCGGGGACGCAAAAGCCTGTCCCGAGCATCGGGAACGCAACGACACGCAATGTATTTTTAATTTTAAATCAATTTGTTGTAAGTTAATCATACCTGCCATATGTTGCGTCGTTGCGTTGTTACGGACTCTTTTCAGTGCGCTCAGGTTTAAAGTTTTTCTCGTTGACTATCAGTTTTTTTGTCAAATCCTCGGTTCTTCGGTTCCTCGGTTCCTCAGCCATTGCAACCGCAGCCTTCGGCCGCAGAAACCGCAGTTTGCGCGCAGTTTTTACCTGTCGTTGAGGGTTGAGCGTGTAGCGTTCAGAGTTTACAACTCTGTGAAAATCAGTGTATACTCAGTGGCTCTCTGTGTAACGGAATGATCTTTCCAGCAAGCTCTTCCCTCCATCCCTCCTCTCTCCTCACCTCCTCACTCCTCCGCCGTTTGTCGAGCGATGAGCGGTGCTGATCCGTTTTTGAAAAAACGCAGGAAACTTTTGAACCTTTTATAGTTTCCATTGTCTTTTCCTCGTAACTTTGCGGCCTGATTGTGAAGCATGCCTTCCAGATGTTTGGCGAAAGCGGAAGATTGCATTTTTCGAGACTCAGGTTCAGTGTAAAATTTTGAAATAAAAAATTTTTTCAAAATTTAGTTCTGGGTCGATTTGACATCCAGTAACAACCAGGCATCCGGCATGAAAGAAGAAATTTTGGCGAAAGCCGAACAATTGTTCAAAAAATACGGCATCAAGAGCGTCACGATGGATGACCTGGCTCGCGAGCTGGGGATATCCAAGAAGACGCTCTATCAGCACGTGCCCAACAAGGCCGCGCTGATACAGACCATTCTGGAAAACTACACCTGCACCGAGAAAGAAGCGTTGAAAGCCATCCGCGATCATGCCCGCGATGCCATCGAGGAGATGCTGCACATCGCTGCATTCATCGTGGACATGCTGCGCGGGATGTCTGACACAGCCCTGTATGACCTCCAAAAGTATTACCGCCAGAGCTGGGAGATGGTCCAGAAGCTTCATCGCGAACACGTGTACGAGGTGATCCGCAACAACCTCCAGCGCGGACAACGCGAGGGCCTGTACCGGACCGATATTGACCCGGCAATCATCGCGCGGCTGTATGTGGGCAAGAGCTTCGTGGTGGTGGACGACGGCTTCTTTCCTGCAGGCGAGTTTCGCATGGCCGACGTAGTGCGCCAGCACATCCTGTACCACCTTCGGGGCGTGGCTTCGGAGGCGGGCTTGCGTCGGCTCGAACTGTACCTTGTCAGTCAAACCACTGAAAACCAATGATTTACACGGACACTCATCTCTTGCGACGCGGCTTGTTGCTGCTGGTGGCGCTGGCGTTTGCGGGCGGTGTGCCGGCGCAACAGGCCACGACGCGCATGACGCTCGACCAGGCGATCGCCTATGCCATGGAGCACAACTTCAAGCTCATTCGCGCCCGTCTCGACGTGGAGGATGCGCGCCAGCAGGTGATCGAGACCACGGCCATCGGCCTGCCCCAGATCAATGGTGGCGTGGACTACAACTACTACATCGAGCTGCCCACTTCGCTGGTGCCGGCCAAATTTTTCGACCCGTCGGCGCCGGAAGGCACTTTTGCCGAGTTGCAGTTTGGCACCAAACACAACCTCACGCTGAAGGCCCAGCTCAGCACGCTGGTGTTTGATGGTTCTTACCTGGTGGGCTTGCAGGCGGCGCGCAAGTACGCCGTGCTGGCCGCCCGGCAGTACGTGGCGGCTCAGGCCGAAGTGCGCAACAGCGTGCGCGATGCCTATCTGCCGGCACTCATCGTGCGGCGCAACGTGGAGATCCTGGACAAGAATATCGCCACGCTGAAGGACATGCTTAAAGAGACGCGTGCCATGTACGAGCAGGGCTTCGTCGAGCGCCTCGACGTGGACCGGCTGGAACTGTCGCTGGCCCAACTGACCAACCAGCGCGACAACCTGTCGCGCCAGCTCGAAACGGCACTCAACTACCTGAAGTTTCAGATGGGCTATCCGCTCGACCAACCCCTCGACATTGCCGACGACATCGAAACGCTGCTGGCCGACGGCGTGCCCGAGGAATGGCTCACCGGCCCTGTCGATCCGGCGCAGCGCCCCGAATATCAGGCCGCCCTCACGGGCGTCGAGCTCAACGAGCTGAACATCCGCCGCTACCAGGCCGGCTACCTGCCCTCGCTGGCCGCCTTTGGCACTTACCAGCGCCAGCTTCAGGGCAACAAGCTCTCGGACGGCTCGTGGTTTCCGGTGGCTATCGTGGGTGCCCAGCTCAACGTGCCCATCTTCGACGGCTTTTCGAAAAAGGCCAGGATCCAGCGCGCCAAAATCGACGTGGAGCAGGCGCGCAGCCAGGTCAAAGAGCTGGAACGCGCCATCCGCCTCGAAGTGGCCAATGCCCGCACCAACTACCTGAACGCGCGCGAGCGCGTGGCCACCAGCCGCTCCAACATGGAACTGGCCGAGCGCATTTACGAGACCACGCGCATCAAGTACCGCGAAGGCGTGGGTTCCAGCCTCGAACTGACACAGGCCGAACAGGCACTCTACCAGGCCCAGCAGGCCTACACGCAGGCGCTCTATGATATGCTGGTCGCAAAAACGGCCCTGATGAAAGCACTGGGCAAGTGAGGATCGGAAGGTTGAGACCGCGTTTTCCGACAGGTCGGAAGTGTGCGTATGGTTGAGCTGGTCGTCTTCAGGGTACCGATTCGACCGATTCAGCCACTTTTTTGCGTCGAGTACAAACACACAACAGAAAACCATATGAAAAAGACATTGGCATTCTTTGGTTTTATTGCCGTTTTGGCGGCAGCCTGTGGTGGCGGCCCTGCTGCAGAAGAAGCGGCCGTGCCGCAAGATCTGGAAGCCAAAAAGCAACTGCTGGCCGAAAAGCGGGCCCGGCTCAAGGCGCTCGAGGCCGAAATCGCACAGCTCGAAAAGGAAATCGCCGAAGCAGAGCCGACGGCAGGTGCGGTGCAGACCGTCACCGTGATGCCGTTGGCGCGCACCGACTTTCAGCACTTCGTCGAGATACAGGGCACGATCGCCTCGGACGAGGTGGTGAAGGTGTCGCCCGAAATTGGCGGTCGCATCCTCGAACTGACGGTGGACGAAGGCGATATGGTGCGCCGGGGCCAGCTCATCGCGCGCATCGACGTGGAGCAGTTGCGCAAGCAACTGGCCGAGCTGGAGACGGCCTTCCAACTGGCCAATGAGGTGTACGAGCGCCGGAAGCGCCTGTGGGATCAGCAGATCGGCTCCGAGATCCAGTACCTGCAGGCCAGGAACAACAAGGAGCGCCTCGAAAAGAGCATCGAGACGCTCAAGTTTCAGCTCGGCAAATCGGAAGTGTATGCACCTGTTTCCGGCGAGGTGGACATGGTGTTTGCGAAAGCGGGCGAGCTGGCCGGTCCGGGCATGCCGCTGGTACAGATCCTCGACACGCGCCACGTGAAGGTGCGTGCCGACGTGCCCGAGAATTACCTGAAAGCCGTGCGCAAGGGCGTGCGCGTGCAGGTGCGCATTCCCGCACTCGAGCAGACGCGCGTGGCGCCCATTGCGCGCGTGGGCAATGTCATCGACCCGTCGAACCGCACCTTCCCCATCGAGATTCCCTTGCGCAATGCCGACGGCCTGCTCAAGCCCAACCTGCTGGCCATCGTCTATCTGAACGACTTTACCGAAAAGAACGTCGTCGTGGTGCCGCTCAACCTGCTGCAGCAGGAGCTGGGAGGCGAGTGGTTCGTCTTCGTGGCGGAAGAGACGCCCGAGGGCATGGTGGCGCGCAAGGTGTACGTGGAAACGGGCGCCAGCTACGAAGGCCGGATCGTCATCACCCGAGGCCTCGAGGGCGATGAAACCCTTATCGTGGACGGCGCCCGTGGCCTTGCCGACAATCAACCCATCCAGGTCGTAACCGCTCAAACCGCTGAAAACAATGGCTGAAGATAAAAGCACCCAAAACGGCATGGGCCGGCGCATCGAGAAAGGCTTGCGCCAGTTTGGCCTCACCTCGCTGGCCGTGGACAATGCCACCAGCGTGTTCCTGCTCACCGCCATGATCTTCGTCTTCGGCGTGATGAGCTACAAGCACATGCCCAAGGAATCGTTCCCCGAAATTCCGTGGCCCAAGGTGTACATCAACACCGTCTATTTCGGCAACTCGGCCGCCGACATCGAAAACCTCGTCACCCGGCCCATCGAAAAGCAACTGCAGTCGGTGAGCGAGATCAAGACGATCACCTCGAGCAGCCTGCAAGACTACTCGCTCATCGTGGCCGAGTTCGAGGCCGACGTCGATCTGGACGAGGCGGTGCGCAAGGTCAAGGATGCCGTGGACAAGGCCAAGCCCGACCTGCCCGACGACCTGACCAAGGAGCCCGAAGTGCTCGATATCAACCTGTCGGAAATCCCCATCATGACCATCAACGTGGCAGGTGACCTGCCGCCCGAAGAGCTGGTGGACTACGCCGAATACCTGCAGGACAAGATCGAGGAGCTGCCCGAAATTTCGGAAGTGGACATCAAGGGCGACCAGGACCGCGAGGTGCGCATCGACGTGGACCTGCACCGCATGCAGTCGCTCAAGGTCAGCTTCCGCGACATCGAAAGCGCCATCCAGCAGGAAAACCTCAACATGTCGGGTGGCGAGCTGGTGGCCAATGGCTTCCGCCGCACCGTGCGCGTGGTGGGCGAGTTCGACAACATCGAGCAGTTGGAAAACCTCATCGTCAAAAGCGAGCGGCAACGCCCCATTTTCCTCAAGGAAATTGCCGATGTGTCGTTCGACTATGCCGAGCGCAAGAGCATCGCGCGCGTCAACGGCCTGCCCGTCATCTCGCTCGACGTCATCAAGCGCTCGGGTGAAAACCTGCTGTCGGCGGCCGACAAGATCAAGCAGATCGTGGCGGATGCCGAGGCGCGCGTGCTGCCCGAAGCGGTCGAAGTGACCCTCTTCAACGACCAGAGCATCCGCACGCGCCGCATGGTATCCAACCTCGAGAACTCGATCATCTCGGGGATGATTCTCGTGGTGCTGGTGCTGCTGTTTTTCCTTGGCATCCGCAACGCCCTGTTCGTGGGGCTGGCCATCCCGCTCAGCATGCTCATGGGCATCATGCTGACGGCCATGCTGGGCTATACGCTCAACATGGTGATTCTCTTTTCGCTCATCCTGGCCCTCGGCATGCTGGTGGACAACGCCATCGTGGTGGTCGAGAACATCTACCGCTACCGACAACTGGGCTACTCGGGCCGGGCTGCCGCCAAATACGGCACGGGCGAGGTGGCCGTGCCCATCATCACCTCGACGGCTACCACGCTCATGGCTTTCCTGCCCATGGCCTTCTGGCCGGGACTGATGGGCAGCTTCATGAAATACCTGCCCATCACGCTCATCGTCGTGCTGACCAGCTCGCTGTTTGTGGCACTGGTCATCAATCCGGTGTTTACGTCCAAACTGATGAAAGTGGACGAGCCGGCACGCGAGCTGGCCACGCGTCGTCGTCGCCGCCGCAACATCCTCATCGGCTCGGGCCTGATGCTCGTCGCCTCACTGGGCTTCCACGCTGCCGGCGCCCTGTGGATGCGCAACATCCTCTGGATCGTTACGGGCATCACGCTGCTCAACTTCTTCGTGCTGCGGCCGCTGGCGTTCGGGTTCCAGAACACGGTGCTGCCGGTGCTTGAACGCGCCTATGACTGGTTCATTCGCTTTGCTTTGCGCAAATACAATCCCGTCGCCTTTTTCGCAGGCACCTTTGCCCTGCTCGTCGCGGCGATCATGCTGCTGGGTGCCCATGCACCCAGGGTGACGCTCTTCCCCGAGCCCGACCCGCTCTACGTCAATGCCTTCATCGAGCTGCCCATCGGCACCGACATCGAGGTGACCAACGAGCGCGTCAGGGAGATTGAAAAGCGCGTCATGAAAACCATCGAACCCTACCGCGACGTGGTCGAGAGCGTGCTCACCCAGATCGGCCAGAACACCTCCGACCCCAATGCCGGGCCCGACTTCAGCGCTTCGCCCAACAAGGCCCGCATCACGGTGGCCTTCGTGCCCGACGACGAACGCCACGGCGTTTCGACCTTCGAGATCATGGAGAAAATCCGGGCCGACCTGCGCGGCATCCCCGGCGTCGAGATCGTGGTGGACAAAAACCAGGCGGGCCCGCCCACCGGCAAGCCCATCAACATCGAGCTCAAGGGCGAAGACATCCACACGCTGGCACACCTGTCGGACGAGGTGGTCAAGTTTATCGAAAGCAAGAACATTCCCGGCATCGAGGAGCTGAAGACCGACCTGGTGCTGGGCAAGCCCGAGCTGATCGTGCACATCGACCGGGAGGCCGCGCGTCGCTACCAGGTATCGACCTACCAGATCGCCGACGCCATCCGCACGGCCATCTTCGGCAAAGAGGTGTCGAAATACAAGGTGGGTGAAGACGAATACCCCATCCAGTTGCGCCTGAGCGAAGACTACCGCCACAGCATCGACGACGTGCTCAACCAGAAGATCACTTTCCGCAACCCTGCCAACGGCCGCATCGCACAGGTGCCCATCTCGGCGGTAGCCAGCTTCGAGTATTCGACCACCTTCAACTCGATCAACCGCAAGGATCAGGAACGGGTGGTGACGATCTACTCGAACGTGCTCAAGGGCTACAACGCCAACGAGATCGTGCAGGAGATCGACAGCTATCTGCAGGCCTTCCCCTTCCCCGAAGGGTACAAGTACGAGTTCACGGGCCAACAGCAGCGCCAGGCCGAAGAGATGCAGTTCCTCAGCATGGCCCTGGCCGTGGCCCTGTTCGGCATCCTGATCATTCTCGTGGCGCAGTTCAACAGCATCAGCGCGCCGGTGATCATCATGTTCTCGGTGTTGTTCAGCACCATCGGCGTGTTCCTCGGCTACGTGTTCAGCGGCATGGACATCCAGATCGTGATGACGGGTGTGGGCATCATCTCGCTGGCCGGCATCGTAGTCAACAACGCCATCGTGCTCATCGACTACACCAACCTGACCATCCGGCGCAAGCTGGAGATGGAAGGGCTGAGCCGGCCCGAGCAACTGCCGTTCCACAAGATCAAAGAGGCCATCGTGGAAGGTGGTGCCACCCGTCTGCGGCCCGTACTGCTCACGGCCATCACGACGGTGCTGGGGCTGGTGCCCCTGGCCTATGGCATCAACTTCAACTTCTTCACCTTCGTATCCGACCTCGATCCCCGGTTCTTCATGGGAGGCGACAACGCCGCCTTCTGGGGTACCATGGCCTGGACGGTCATCTACGGCCTGACGTTCAGCACCTTCCTCACGCTGGTCGTTGTGCCTGTGATGTACTGGCTGGCCTTCCGGATGAAGGTGTGGTTCAAGAGCCGGCTGGGGCTCATGCAGGCCGAGGCGACAGAAGAAGGTGTACCGCCACTCGTCGAGGAAACCGCCTGATCGCGGCCCCGGATTTTTTTCTCGTGCTTTCGCAAAAAACGCCCCTTTGCCCGCGTGGCGCAGGGGCGCTTTGCTCGGAAAGGAGTCCACGAATTTCACAAATTCCACGAATTTCACGAATTCTGCGAATTCGACCGATTCCACTCAACGCAATTCGGTTTGGGAATTATTGACGATAGTCAATGGACGATAGACATTTTTGATTGAGCAATCGAGGAAGCAAGGATTTGAACCTGCTGAAAAAAGTCCGAAAGATCATTCAGTTACACAGAGCGCCACTGAGCATGCACTGATTTTCACAGAGTTGCAAAAACTGCGTCAAGCTGCGCTTTCTGCGGCCGAAGGCTGCGGTTTTTGGCTGAGCAATCGAAGACGCGAAGAACCGAGGATTCAATTCAAGAGGCCTGCTGAAAAAGTCGAAAAATCATTCAGTTACACAGAGCGCCACTGAGCATGCAC
>WFYJ01000209.1 GCA_015490175.1 Saprospiraceae bacterium
GCAATCGAGGAACGAGGCCCCTGAAAAAACCCAAAATCTCGCGCAACAGCCTGCCCCCGGCGAGCCGGGGCAGGCTCCGACCAAAGTCGGGGACGCTAAGACGCAACGATTCGCTATGTATTTTTTATTTTAAATCAACATGTTATCTATAGTGAACACGCGTCACGCGTTACCCCGACTTTCGGGGCCGTCACGGACTTTTTTCAGTGCGCTCATTGCTCAAATCCTCGATTCCTCTTGCAAAATCAGCGCCTGCTCTGTGAGCGCCCGGTGGAGGTGGCGTCAGTCGGTGGGCTCGGCTTCCTGCGCTTCGCGCTTCAGTTGGCGCAGGTAGCGCCACACGAACCAGACCATCACGAGTGCGGCCGTGGGCACGTACCACCAGAGCGGGCTGAGGCGCAGCGGTACCGACGCATCGGCGCCCCAGACGGCGTAGCCCGCCCAATGGGCGGGGTGTGCCTCGAGGTTGGTCTTCGTTTCGTTGAGCCAGGCGATCTGGGCCTGGGCGAGGGCTTCGGAAGGGGGCAGGCCGGCTCGCAGCCGCGAGTAGAAAGTTTCGAAAAGCAGCGCGTCGGTTTCTTCGTTGGCGTACCACAGGTTGACGAGCGTGGTGGCCGTGCCTGCCCGCTGCATGGTCACCAGCAAGCTTTGGAGCGCCCGTGCCGCCTCTGCCAGCGACAGCATGCCCCAATGGCATGCCGGCAAGACGGCCAGACGGGCATGCAGGCCCGCGGTGGCCAGTGTGCCGAGGGGCAGGAGTCCGTCGTCATCCCAGGGGGTGAGCGCCAGCAGCAAGGAGTCGGGATGGTTGCCGCGGGGTAGCAGGTGTGCCTGGGCGTGCCAGACGCCCGACGAAGGCGCCGAGGTCGTCATTTGTTTTGGTGTGGCTTGCTCGGCGCGCCACACCTGTCCGCCCAGCCGCTCGATCGTTTCGGCCAGTGCAGGAGTGGCGACGAGGGATGGGAGTGCGCCATCCTCGGCCTGCAGCAGTTGGAGGTATTGGCGGGTGATGTGGTCGTCGGGGCGAGGCCACTCGTAGCCGAAGTAGTCGGGTGCGACGAGCAGGGCACGCACTTCGGGCTTGCCCTGGCGGGCGGCGAGAAGGCGGGCTTCCAGCCAGGCCGAGCCGGAAAGGGTGTAGTCGAAGCGGTATTTCTTGCCGAGGAAGGGCAGGTACTGGTAGCTGGCTACGGGATGTTCCACTTCGGCGATGAGGGGCTGCAGGGGCAGCAGGCGCCATTTGCCGAAAGGCGATACCACCAGGCGTGTCGTTTTTGGCGGCAGCCAGGCCAAGGCGTCGGCCAGCAACAGCTCGTAGAGCTCGATGGCTTGCCGCGTGTACTGGTCGAAGGCGTCTTGCAGCTCTTCGGGCTCGGGCGGCTGTTGCAGGCTGAGCAGGAACTGCTCGAGCAGCTCGTCGGCCCAGGGTGGCAGCGACTGCACGAAGAAGGTGGCACTGTGGTTGGTAGCGACGAGGGTGAGCAGTTGCCCGTCGGGCAAGGGCGTCCACGACACGAAAGCACCCAACTGCTCGGCCAGGGCTGCCTGCAGCTCATCGAGCTGGTGGAGTGGCGGTGGCGCGTAGCCTTCGGGCCAAGCGGCGTGGCGCTGTCGTTCGCTCAGGGTGAAAAGCTGAGCAACGTCCTGCCGGGCGAGCGCAGCGTCCCAGTCGGTGGTGGTGGGTTGGGCGGCAAGGACGCCACACAGCAGCAGGGCGGCAAGGATGCGCAGTACGGGCATGGGTTTGTGGGTTGTTGAGCCGGAATGATGCCCGGATACCTGCCGGGCATTACTCGTTTTCCTTCAAATGGCGCAGTGCGGCTTCGCGCAGGCGCTGGAGGAAGGGCGAGGCAAAGATGAAGTCCTGGAGCGTTTCGTTGTCGGAAGTGAGCACCTCGTGGCGGCTGCCCGTCCAGGCCACGCGGCCCTGGTGCAGCAGCGCGATGTTGTCGCCGATTTCCATCACCGAGTTCATGTCGTGCGTGTTGATGACGGTGGTGATGTTGCGCTCGTAGGTGATGCTCTGGATGAGTGCGTCTATGGTGATGGCCGTCTTGGGGTCGAGGCCCGAGTTGGGCTCGTCGCAGAACAGGTATTTGGGGTTGAGGACGATGGCCCGTGCGATGCCGACGCGCTTCTGCATGCCACCGCTGATCTCGGAAGGGTACTTGTCGTTGATGCCGGGCAACTCGACGCGCTCGAGTACCTCGTCCACGCGCTTGCGCTTTTCGGCATAGGTCAGGCTGGTGAACATGTCGAGCGGGAAACGGATGTTCTCTTCCACGGTCATGGAGTCGAACAGGGCCGAGCCCTGAAAGAGCATGCCCACCTGCATGCGCAGCTTTTGCAGGCTTTTGCGGTCGAGGCTGAACAGGTCGGTGTCGTCGTAGAAGACCTTGCCGCTGGTGGGTTGCAGCAAGCCCACGAGGATCTTGAGCAGTACGGTCTTGCCGGCGCCGCTGCGCCCGATGATGAGGTTGCACTTGCCCGGGTAGAACGTCAGGTTGATGTCTTTGAGCACTTCGTGCTCGTCAAACGACTTGTAAATATGCTCGGTACGAATCATTGCTTGTCGGGTAAGGGTGAAAGAGGCGCCCGCCCGGCTCAGCTGGTCATGAGCAGGGCGATCACGTAGTCGGCCAGCAGGATGAGGATGTCGCTGATGACCACGGCGTTGGTGCTGGCCTTGCCCAGCTCGATGCTGCCGCCCTTGACGTAGTAGCCCTGGTAGCAGGACACGGCCGTCAGGATGAAGGCGAACACCACCGTCTTGACGTACATGATCTGCACGTTGAGCGGGTCGAAGTAGGCGCGCAGGCCGCGGATGTACTCTTCGTTGGTGATCTCGCCGGTGGGCACCGAGGCCAGGTAGCCGCCGATGATGGCGATGAAGGCCGACAGCGTCACCAGCATGGGAATGACGACCACGGCTGCCACCAGCTTGGGCAGGATGAGATACGAAGCCGTATTGACGCCCATGATCTCCATGGCGTCGATGTGCTCTTTCTGGCGCATGCCCCCCAGCTCGGCCGCCAGGTTGGAACCCACCTTGCCGGCCAGCACCAGGCAGGTGATGGTGGGTGCCGACTCGATAATGGCCAGGTCGCGCACGATGTAGCCGATGTAGTAGCGCGGTACGAGCTGGCCGTCGAGCTGGTAGGCGAACTGCACGGCTGCCACGGCACCCATGAACACCGAGATGAGCCCCACGATGACCAGCGAGCCGATGCCGATGGCGTCCATCTGGCGCAGCGTCTCCTTCCAGTACATGGACCACTTCTCGGGGCGCTGCAAGGCCGCACGCATCAGCAGGAGAAAGCGACCGAAGTGATAGAACAAATTCAGATTCATTGCCTGGTCAGGTATCGCCGTTTGGCTTTGTTGGGAAAATCGGGGGCAAAATTAGCCGAATTTTGCACAAAGGCTTGCGCACCCTGCTTCTGGTGCTCAGGTGTGCCCGCTTGCAGCCGCGGTTTGCTTCTGCAAATGGCTATTTTTTCGCAAATTGCGGAATGCATGCCATCAGCGTGATGGGCCTGCTTCTTCGCCAGCCAGATGGGCTGAACCCTGCAGTTGCCTGGTGTCAGGGCTCTCCCGGCCGAAAAGGCACAGTATCGGGCGATGCCCATGTCCCGAATGAGCGGCCTTTCGGCAAACTGCTGGGCTTTCTTGCTGTGAACGGGAAATAGCGCGCAAATGACATTTGATGCAATTTCCATAGATGAGCCTGCTGAAAAAAAACCAAACCTCACGCAAAACCTGTTCCGACTTGTCGGAAAGCTTGCCCCCGGCGAGCCGGGGCTTGTTCCGACTTGTCGGAAGCAGGCTCCGACCAAAGTCGGGGTTGTCACTGCTTGCTCCCGGCAAGCCGGGACAGGCTCCGACTTTCGGGGCCGTCACGGACTTTTTTCAGTGCGCTCATAATTGAATTTTTTAACCTCAAAATCCGAACATTATGAAAAGAGTGAAACTCCTCCTGCTGTGGTCGTGGCTGGGGGCCGTCGGTGCCCTGAATGCGCAGGTGGTGCTCAACGCCAGCGACTTCCCTTCACCCGGCGACGTGTGGATCAACGCCAACGACACACTCGTCGAAAGCGTCGATGTGGGCATGCCGGGTGCCAACCAGACGTGGGATATCAGCGTCGGCCTCAATACCGATGAGGTGCTGACGCAGTTCTTCGTCTTGCCCGACACGACGCCCTGGGGCAGCTTCTTCCCCACTTCCAACATCGCAGTAGGCTTTCCCGGCGTGAGCTACAATTACCTTTCCATCAATGCAAATCGTGCACTGGTGCTGGGCTTTGCCGGCCTCGATCCTTCCGGCACCTTGGACCAGCCTCTCGTCATTCCCTTCGACGACCCGCAGACCGTGGCCGTCTTTCCCGCTCAGATGGGGGTGAGCTACGTAGATACCAGCATTATAACCGTTATCATTCCGGGCGACGGCGTCAACTTCGACAGTGTTCGCTTCAAGAGCGTCAGCATCGATACGGTGACGTACGACGGCTGGGGCACGCTCACCACGCCCGAGGGAACCTATACCGATGTGCTGCGCAGTCACACCACTACCAGCCAGATCGACTCGTTATGGGCGTATTTCTTCGGCGTCGAATTTTTGCTCGGTGCTTCGGTGACGCCGATCGAGTCGTGGGAGTGGGTGTCGGCCGCCACGAAGGGGCCCGTCGCTACGGCTACCCTGAATGCCGACACTACCTGGACGGTCTCCTGGTCGCTGCTTTCGCCGCCGCCGCTGGCCCAGTTCAGTTACATGGATCAGGGCAACGGCCAGTTCCAGTTTACGGATCAGTCGCTCAACGACCCCGACGCCTGGCAGTGGGACTTCGGCGACGGCACCAGCTCGACTGAGCAAAACCCGTCGCACACCTACACGGCCCCGGGCGACTATACGGTCTGTCTGGTGGTCAGCAATGACGCAGGCACCGATACGGCCTGCATGAATATCACCGTCGTGCTGCCGCCTGTGGCTGCCTTCACCTATACCGACGAGGGAGGCGGCACCTTCAACTTCATGGACCAGTCCACCAACGATCCGGACACCTGGCAGTGGGACTTCGGCGACGGCACCAGCTCGACGGAGCAAAATCCCTCGCATACTTTCACCACTTCGGGCGACTACACCGTCTGCCTGACGGTGAGCAACAGTGCCGGCGCCGACTCGACCTGCCAGACCCTGCAGGTGGTCGTGACCGGCCTGACCGAAGCGTGGAAGCATCTGGATCTGAAATTGTTCCCCAACCCTGCTTCCGAGCAAATCGTCCTCACCATCAACCGGGCCGAGCCGCTGCAGTTCGAGCTGTTCGACCTGTCGGGCCGCAGGGTGTACGCGCAGACCTTTGCCGAGACCCTCGCGGTGGGCGTGCGTGATTTGCCGAAAGGCGCCTATCACTACACCCTGCGCACGCCCGACGGCCGGTTGGTGGCGCGCGGCAAGGTGATGGTGGTGCACTGATGTTTTTTTCCAGGCTTTCGCCAAAAAACACATACAGGCGGCTCCGCGGCGATGTGCGGAGTCGCCTGTGTGCTTTTCTGCTGCACGCGCTTCAGCGCAAGCGGACGATGCGCTGCACGCCCAGCCCTTCCACTTCGAGCAGGTACAGGCCGGCGGGCCAGGCCGACAGGTTGATGGCAGGCGCTGCGCCGCTGAGATCGGCCTCGTGCAGCAGCCTTCCTTCGGGCGTGTAGAGGCGCAGGCGGCGCGGTAAGCCGTCGGGCAGTGCCAGTTGCACCCGACCGCTCGTCGGGTTGGGCCAGGCCGACCAGTTGGCGGGTGCCGGCGCCGCGTAGGTGCTCGTCGCCGGATCGAGGGCGCGCAGTCGGAAATAGACGCGGTTGGGCGTACCGCCTGTGGGGTCGTGCAGTTCGTAGTTGAGTGCGGGGCGCCCGTCGGGCATGAGGTACATGGACTTGTAGCCGACGGCCCAATCGCCCTCGTCGGTGGCGAACTCGGGTGCCGACCAGGTGAGCCCGCCATCGTTGGAGTACGACAGGGCGATGTCGGGGCCGCCGCCGGGTGCGTCGCGTTCGTCTTTCCACACGGCCCACAGCCGATCGTGCCATTCGTCGTATCGGTTGCCTTCGAGCAGGTGGCTGCGCACGCCTTCATCCGACAGCTTGCGCCAGCCGTCGGGCATCCAGTTTTGCCCGCCGTCGTCGGAGAAGCCGTACCAGACGGCTGCACCGTTGAAGGCATTGCCCACCGGGTAGCGATGGAAAAACAGATGCCAGCGCCCTTCGGGGTCGATCACCAGGTCGGGATCGGAATCGTTGTGCGGCGACTGCACGACGACCTGTGGGGCCGACCAGCTGGCGCCGCCATCAGTGCTGGTCACCATGCGGATGTCCCAGTTCTGCGGACCTACCGAGTCGCGCCACACGATGGCGAGCTGATCGCCATGTGCGGCATCGAACTGGGCGCGCGGGAAGGCCGAGTGGCGGCCGTCGTCGGTGCTGAGCATGACGGGGGTACTCCAACTCAGCCCCCCGTCGAGGCTGCGCGCATAATAGCATTCGGTCTGCTCGCCCTGTTTGTGGTTGCCCTCGTGCCAGATGGCGTGCAGGCGGTCTTGCCCGTCCACCGTGAGGTGGGGATACCAGCTTGTAAATTGAAAGGCGGGCGCCACCTGTACCGTGTCGATCAGCAGGTTGAGGTCGCTGTCGTATTTGCTGCAGTACAGGCCGGCCGGCTGCCTGGCCGAGAACAGCAGGTAGATGTGATCTTCGCTGTCGAGGGCCAGCTTGGGGTCGGCCCCTCCAATGAGCATGGCCATGGGCTCAACAAGCTGCGGGGCCGACCACGTCTGGCCCTCATCGTCGGAAGTGGTGAGATATGCGCCGAGCAGGGCATTGGTGGCGGCATCGTACTCCTGCGTCACCACGACGATGCGCCCCGTACTGGTCACGACCATGTTGTTATACAGGGCGCCGCGCTGGCCGGCGCCGGCATGGGCCAACGGCAAGGGGGCAGGGGCCGCCCAATCGGGGCCGGTGCCGTGTTGGGCAAAGGTCACATTTGCCGAAAGGCAAGCACACAAAAGTAAAAGCAATCGCATGGGTTGGTCGGGTTTGTGGATGAATTACAGTGCCGGCGAATGAAAGTTGCGTGTAGAAGTAATTTGCATGGCGGTGGTCACGCGACAGGCAGTGACACAGTTGAGCAGGGCCTTGGCCCCACGTTGCGACCGCCGGTCGTGCGGCCAAGCACACGACCGGCGCTTGATGGTTGTTTTCGTCAGTGTAGCCCTGAACCGGGATGTCGTGCAACCCGAGCCGCCGAAGGTGTAAAGGTGCACATTGCATTGGACGCGTGCACGTGCCATTCGTTTAATCGCCGGCGCCAAAAATTTTGCCGAAAGGCAAGATAGCCTTGCTGTACGGAGAGTCGCGGCGGCGTAATGAACGGGTATTTTTGTACAGCAGGGCCCTTCCCGTTACCTTGGAGACGAAAAAGCCGGACCATCATGCGATCGAGAATTATTTTTTTGGCGGTAGTGGTCGTGGTCGGTTGTGGGCCGCGGCCGCGCCATTGGTCAGGTGAATGGGAGGTGCCTGCCCCACCCGACTATGCCCACCTGAAATACTGGGCTGCCCATCCCGACAAGGCCGACGAGGCCGACCGCGTGCCCGATCCTTCCCTGCGCAACCGGCAGGACGAAGCCGAGGCCGATGTCTTTTTCGTGCATCCGACCACCTTCTCGGGGCGGGCGCATGGCTGGAACGCCGATGCCGACGATGCGCAGCTCAAGCGCGAAACCGACGAGACGACCATCCGCCATCAGGCCAGCATCTTCAATGGTGCGGGCCGCGTGTTTGCACCGCGCTACCGGCAGGCGCACCTGCGGGCTTTCTACACGAAAGACGAGCGCACGGCCGCCCGCGCGCTCGACCTGGCATACGAAGACGTGCGCCGCGCCTTTCAGTACTACCTCGATCACTACAACGCAGGCCGCCCCATCATCATCGCCGCCCACAGCCAGGGGGCGCGCCATGCCGTACGGCTGGTGAAGGAGTTTTTCGACGGCAAGCCGCTGGCCGACCTGCTCGTGGCGGCCTGGATCGTGGGCTGGCCCGTGCGCAAAGACGCCTTCGAGACCATCCCGCTCTGTGCCACCGCCGACCAGACGGGCTGCTTCGTGTCGTGGCGCAGCTTTCGCCATGGTTACGTGCCGAAGCGGTACGTGCATGGCGACAGCATCGCCTGCATCAATCCCCTGCTGTGGACGCCGGAAGAGCGGCCGGCGCCACCCGGTCTGAACGAGGGTGCGGTGCCGCGTTCGTTCGACCGCCTTTGGCCCGGCCTGGTCGGTGCGCAGGTACACGAGGGCCTGCTGTGGGTGCGCCTGCCCGGCGGCATCCTGCCCATGAGGCGCAATTACCACATTGCCGACTACAACCTCTTCTACGTCAACGTGCGCAAGAATGCCATGCAGCGCGTGGCCCGATTCCTTGAAGCACGAGGCGGCCAGGAGTGAGGCGGGCGTATGCAGCGCGCACGCCATTGTCTGGTCGGGGCCGTTTTTTGAGCAGATACTCAACGCAATCCGGTTTGGGAATTTTTGACGATGGACGATTTTTTGAGATGGAGAGAAGAGAGATGGAGAGAAGGAGTGAAGGTGACCCACTGCGTAAACTGCGTCAGCGCTGCGTTTTCTGCGGCCGAAGGCTGCGGTTTCAATGAGTGAGGAATCGAAGAACCGAGGATTTCAGCAAATGCCCCACGCCTTCACAAATCTCTGAAAATCTATACATTAAACATTAAACTCTAAACTCTAAACCCTCAACCATTGCAACAGGATTTCCCGAACCACTTTGATTTGAGCAGAGAACCTTGGCGGTTCCGGGGCTCTTTGCGTGCTTTGCAGGGGAGGCGATGAACCTGTACCCTGAATTCTCCACTGAAAAAACCGAATCATGCAGCGACAACTGACGCTTCTTTTTGCCTTGCTGGCCAGCATCGCGCTGGCGCAGCGGCCCATCACGCTGGAAAAGATCTGGGCCGACTACGAATTCATTCCCGAATACGTGTCGGGCTTCAACTTCCTAAACGACGGCCAGAGCTACACGCGCCTTGAGGGCGACAAGGTGGTGAAATACGACCTGCTGCGTGGCCGCCGGCTCGGCGTCGTATTCGATGGTGCCCGGGCGGCCAATGACGAATACAACGGCCAGATACACAACTACGCTTTCAGCGCCGACGAACGGAAGCTGCTCATCTCGACCGAGACGGAAAGCATCTACCGCCACTCGACGCGGGCCCGCTACTTCGTCTGGGATTTCGAGACGCAGACGCTCACACCCGTTTTCCCGAAAGGGAAAATCCGCTATGCCACCTTCAGTCCACAGGGCGACAAGGTGGCTTTTGTTTACCAAAACAACCTGTACTACAAGGACCTGAGCAGCGGCGAGGTGGTGCAGATCACGCATGACGGCAAGCGCAACGAAATCATCAACGGCGCCACCGACTGGGTGTATGAGGAAGAGTTCTCTTTTGCACGCGCCTTCCAGTGGTCGCCCGATGGCCAGCGCATCGCCTTCTACCGCTTCGACGAGCGCCGCGTGCCCGAGTTTACCATGACCAACTACAAGGGCGGTCTGTACCCCGAGTACGTCACCTTCAAGTATCCGAAGGTAGGCCAGCCCAACAGCATCGTGACCATTCACGTCTATCACCTCGATCGCAAGATGACGCGCCAGATCGCCACGGGCGACGATACCGACATCTACATCCCGCGCATCAAGTGGACGCGCGACCCCTACCTGCTGTGCGTCTTCCGCATGAATCGCCATCAGAACGAGCTGGAGCTGCTGCTGGCCGAAACGACTACCGGCAAGACCACGCTGATGATGAAGGAGACCAGCAAGTGGTACATTGACATTCACGACAACCTCACCTTCCTGTCCGACGGCCGGCATTTTCTCTGGACCAGCGAGCGCGACGGCTTCAACCACATCTACCTGTGCGACATGGGTGGCCAGGTGGTGCGCCAGCTCACCAAAGGCCCTTGGGAAGTAACCGACTTCTACGGCGTGGACGAAGCCAACGGCATGGTCTATTTCCAGGCGGCCATTGATTCGCCCCTGGAGCGCAAGGTGTGTGCCGTGCGCCTCGACGGCAAGGGCAGGGTCAAAAAACTCAATCGCCTCGACGGCTGGAACAGTGCGCAGTTCAGCAGCACCTTCGACTACTTCGTCAATACGCACTCGAGCATCAACAACCCGCCGGTGTACACCGTCTGCGACCGCAAGGGCAGGGAGCTGCGCGTCATCGAGGGCAATATCGCCTTGCGCGACAAGCAACTGGCCTACGGCGTGGCGCCCGTCACGTTCTTCGACTTCACCACCTCGGAGGGCGTCACCCTCAACGGCTGGATGATCAGACCCCTCGACTTCGACGAGACGAAGCAGTATCCCGTACTGATGTACGTCTATGGCGGGCCGGGCAGCCAGCAGGTGACCGACGCCTGGAAAGGGCAGAACTACTGGTGGTTCCAGATGCTGGTACAAAAAGGCTTCATCGTGGCCTGCGTCGATAACCGCGGTACGGGCGGCCGCGGCGAGGCCTTCAAGAAGATGACCTACATGAAACTGGGCCACTACGAGACCATCGATCAGATCGAGGCGGCCCGCTACCTAAGCAGCCTGCCCTGGGTGGATGCCGACCGCATCGGCATCTTCGGCTGGAGCTATGGCGGCTACATGTCGAGCCTGTGCATCCTCAAGGGCAACGACGTGTTCAAGGCGGCCATCGCCGTGGCGCCCGTCACCAACTGGAAGTGGTACGACACCATCTACACCGAGCGCTACATGCGCACGGCCGCCGAGAACCCCGAGGGCTACGAACAAAACTCGCCTGTCAATTTTGCCGACAGGCTGAAAGGACGCTACCTCATCATCCACGGCATGGGCGACGACAATGTCCACTTCCAGCACACGGCCGAGATGGTCAATGCCCTCATCGCTGCCAACAAGCAGTTCGACACCTACTTCTACCCCAACCGCAATCACGGCATCTACGGCGGGCCGACCCGCCTGCACCTCTACACCAAAATGACCAACTTCCTCTTCGACGCCCTTGGCGAGTGAGTGTTGTGGCGAACGCCGGGTGTTTTTTCGCGTCCGCGGGCCTGCTCAGAGCCTGTCGTCCACCGGTTGGATTTCGGCTTCGTCGTAGTTGCCGAACCACCGGTGGAGGCGGGCACGTGCCTGTCGGCGCACCTCGTCGTTGACGTAACACGCGATGGTGGTCAGGCCAAAGGCCAGCACGCCCAGGTCGTCGGTGTAGCCAAGGATGGGCGTCAGGTCGGGCAGCATGTCGATGGGCGAGATGAAGTAGCCCAGCGCACCCAGAATGATGCTTTTGGCCCAGGTGGGCGTCTCCTTGCGGCGGTAGGCGTAGTAGAGCAGCAACACCGCATACACGGCCTGTATGCCGGCTTTGCGCGCCACCCGCGCCAGCTTGTGGTGGAGGCGCTCCGGGCTGAACTCCTTTTCGTACGGCTTGAGCGATTCGGGTTTCATGTGAATCTTGTTTTGTCTGTGAGCGAACGCTTCCGCAACGTCGGTATCTCGTGTTTGTTGTTGCGCTCGCCGCCCCTGTGGTGGAGGTTGCTTCACAGTTTTTTGCTTTCGCAAAATACGACCCGTCGTTCGATTCAGTCGGGCAGCGTCAGCCAGCGCCCTTGGCGGTCGAACTCCTCTTCGGCTTTGCGGATGTTGGCCAGGTGCCAGGCCACTTGGTTGGCTTCGAAGGGGTAGCGGGCCCACAGCCAGGCCTCGTCGAAGCTTTTGTGGCCAGCCACGTGTTCCCAGATGGCGTCGAGGTACTCCCACGACTCGCGCAGGCGTCGTGCCATATCGCTTTCGCGAAACGCCGGATGGCCGTGCCCCGGCACCAGCACGCTCACCGGCTCCACCTTGATGATGAGTTCGATCTTTTTGAGTGTGTCCTCGTAGAGCGTATAGCTGTAGTCGATAAACGGGAACTCGACGTCCGACAGGTAATCGCCCACGATGAGGGCATGCTGCCTTTCGGCAAAAACCACGATGCCGTCTTCGTTGTGGCCGGGGGCGAGCCAGCAGCGCAGCGACAACTCGTCGTCGAGGCGCAGGTGCTGCGCGTCGCGATCGACGACCACGTCCACCTCGGGCCATACCACGGGCCAGGGGCGCCGGATGTAGTTGTCGGCGTCCCACTGTCGGATCTGCTTGAGGATGCGCGCCTTGTGCGGGTTTTTGGCGAAAGCCTCGCTGGCGATGACCCGGGCTTCCGGAAAGGCGCCGTGGCCGAGAATGTGGTCGTAGTCGCTATGCGTGTACAGCAGGTACCAGTCTTTGCCCTGGCCGATGCGTTCCACGTAGCGCCGGATGGCCTGCACCTCGTCGGGCAGCCAGTTGGGGTCGATGATTACCACGCTGCGGGCGCTGTGCAGCACGCTGGCCGTGGTCAGGAAGATGGCGCTCTGGAAGATGGTGAGGCCGTCGGACTGGAAGAGGGTGCGCATGGGCTGTGTGTTGTCGGGCCCAAGATACGAAGCGCGTGCTCCCCGGTCCATGGGCGGGCACGTACCTTCGCCCCATGAAGCGCGAGTTCCTCATCAGTGTGCTGCTCACCATTGCGGCCAACGTACTGGTCAAGCCCTTTTACATCCTGGGTATTGACCGCACGGTGCAGAACCGCACGGGCCCTGAGGAGTACGGTTTGTATTTCGCCCTGCTCAGCTTCACCCTCCTTTTTCAGGTCGTCAACGACTTCGGCATCCACCTCTATCAGAGTCGCAACATGGCGCGGCATCCGCACCTGCTGGGCAAGCTGCTGCCGGGCACCTTGCTGCTCAAGGGCTTGCTGGCAGCCGTTTTTGCGTTGCTGGTGACGCTGGCGGCCTGGCTGGCCGGCTACGAGGGGCCGGCCTGGCAGTTGCTGGGGTGGCTCATCGCGGTGCAGGTGCTTACCTCGCTGATGCAATACCTGCGCTTCACGCTCAACGGCCTGGGCTATTACCGCCTCGACGGGCTGCTCTCTGTCCTCGACCGGCTGGTGCTCATCGTGCTGGTGGGGAGCCTCTTGTGGTTTTCGCCTTTCGGCAAAAATTTCCGCGTAGTGTGGCTGGTACAGGCGCAGGTGGTCTCGCTGAGCGTGGCGGTGGCGGCCGCGGCAACCATCGTGTGGCGCCATTTGCCGAAAGGCAGATGGCGCATGCGTCGGGTGCTGGTGCTCCTGGTATTGCGCCAGAGCGCTCCCTTTGCACTGGCCGTCTTTCTGATGACGGCCTACACCCGCCTCGATGCCGTGATGCTGGAGCGCCTGCTGCCCGAGGGCGACTATGCGGCGGGCGTCTATGCCTCGGCCTACCGCCTGCTCGATGCGGCCAACATGGCGGGTGCCCTCTTTGCCGGCCTCTTGCTGCCCATGTGCTCGGCCATGATGGGGCGAGGCGAGCCGGTGCGTCCCCTTGCCGACCTGGCTTTTCGCCTGCTCATGGGCGTGGCCGTCACGACGGCCGTGGTATGCACGCTGTTTCGGCACGAGCTGATGGGTCTGCTCTACACGCATGCCACGCCCGAGTGGGGGCGGGTGCTGGGCTGGCTTATCTGGAGCTTCGTGGCGACCAGCGGCATGTACATCTACGGCACGGTGCTCACGGCGGCGGGGCGCCTGCGCGTGCTCAACAGCCTGTTTGCGCTCAGTA
>WFYJ01000210.1 GCA_015490175.1 Saprospiraceae bacterium
AAAGCAATGGGCCAAGGCACCGTCGGCTGCTGAAGTGCATCGGCCACCTCTCTTCGCAGGCCGGGCTTGGGTTGGAAGTACGAGCCGATCAACCGGGTACCCATAAAGTTGATACGACTTTTTCGGACTCAGAGTTAGTACGACTTTTCTGGACGCTCAGTTAGTATGACTTAACTGGACTCTACAACCCTCAACTCTCAACCCTACACGCAATACCTTTCTGCAGCCGGTCCATTTTCAGGATGCGCGATCATCTATTTCAGGACACCACCGGCAGCCCGAAAGGGAAAAGTGCACTGCCGGCCTATCGCTTGCGTTCGGTGACGAACAGCACGAGCGACTCCAGCGCGTGACGCACCTCGGAAGGCGGGAAGGTGTACAGCATCTCGAAAGCCTCGTTGCGATAGCGGGCCATCACCTCGCGTGCATAGTCCATGCCGCCGCTGCCATGCACGAAGCGGATCACTTCGTCTATGGCGGGCTGCTCTTCGTGATGGTACTTGACCAGGCGGATGATGCGGCGGCGCTCGGCCCGGCCGGCCCGCTGCAAGGCGTAAATGAGCGGCAGCGTCATCTTTTTTTCCTTGATGTCTATGCCGCGGGGTTTGCCCACGTCGTCGTCGCCCAGGTCGAACAGGTCGTCGCGGATCTGAAAGGCGATGCCGATTTTTTCGCCGAACAGACGCATCTGCTCCACCTCTTCGAGCGAGGCGCCGGCACTCGAGGCGCCGGCCGCACAGGCCGCCGCAATGAGCGAGGCTGTTTTCTGGCGGATGATGTCGAAATACACCTCTTCGCTGATGTCGAGCCGGCGCGCCTTCTCCATCTGCAGCAGCTCGCCCTCGCTCATGTCTTTCACTGCCCGCGACATGATCTGCAGCAACGGGTACTCCTCGTTCTCGAGGGCCAGCAGCATGCCGCGCGCCAGCAGGAAGTCGCCCACCAGCACGGCCACCTTGTTTTTCCAAAGGGCATTGACGGAGAAAAAGCCGCGCCGGCGGTGGGCGTCGTCCACCACGTCGTCGTGGACGAGCGAAGCGGTATGCAGCAGCTCGATGAGGGCGGCAGCGCGATAGCTCGACTCGTGGACGGGGCCAAACAGGCGGGCCGTCAGAAAGACGAACATGGGGCGCACCTGCTTGCCCTTGCGGCGCACGATGTAGTAGGTGATGCGGTCGAGCAGAGGCACGCGCGAGCGCATCGAGTCGCGGAAATACCGCTCGAAGGCGTTCAGTTCGGACTGTATGGGGCGTCGTATCTGGTCGAGCGATTGGACCATAAAAGCTATTTTTGCCGGCCCGCGGCCAGCCCTCCCGGCTACTACGCTGCGGCCTGCACCAGCAGCCAAAAATCGGCTGCAAGATAAGGCAAAGCCCACAGCCCGCTTGCGCAAAAACAACGGCCATGCAACTACTGAACAACCACGTGCTGCAGGGCGCCGACGGCCGCCCCTTCCTCGTCGATGTGTACCAGGACGCTGCTCCGACCGACCGCCCTGTCGTGATCTTCGCGCACGGCTTCAAGGGATTCAAGGACTGGGGCTACTGGGACCTGGTAGCGCGCGCCTTTGCCCGCAACGGCTTTCTTTTCGTCAAGTTCAACTTTTCGCACAACGGCACCACCATCGAGCAGCCGCTCGAGTTTGCCGATCTCGAAGCCTTTGGCCGAAACAACTACTCCAAAGAGCTGACCGACCTTGCCGCCCTCATCGAGTGGCTCAAGGCCAAACCCCGACCGCTGGAAAAGGTGGCCTACCGCCCCGACCGCATCGGTCTCATCGGCCACAGCCGCGGCGGCGGCATCGGCATCGTGGCGGCAGCCGAACAGCCCGACATCGCGGCCCTGGCCACCTGGGCCGGCGTAGATGGCCTCGACTTCCTGTGGCGCGACCGGCCCGAGCTGATCGAACAATGGCGCGACGAAGGCGTCATCTTCATCCCCAACGCCCGCACCGGCCAGCAAATGCCGCTCTACTTCCAGCTCTACGAAGACTGGGAAGCCCAACGCGACCGCTTCGACCTGCCGCGCCGCCTCGCCGCCCTCGACAAGTCCGTACTCATCGTCCATGGCACCCACGACACCTCGGTGCCGCCCGCTGCCGCGGAAAAGCTGCACGAAGCCGCAGGCCGCAGCCACCTTGTCTGGATCAAAAACGGCGACCACGTCTTCGGCGGCAAACACCCCTGGCCCTGGCAGTCGCCTCCCTTCCTCGCCGCCGAAGCCATCGAGCACACCCTCGAGTTCATGAAGGAAAAACTGACCGCGTGACGGCTCCAAGAAGAATCACGGCCAGGCTGTGACACAACGGAAAGTGGTGTCCTTGAATAGATGATCGTGCACCCTGAGAATGAACCGGCTGTAAAAAGGTGTTGCGTGTAGGGTTTAGAGTTTAAAGTTTAAGGTTTAAAATTTTTCTCGTTGACTATCAGTTTTTTGTCAGATCCTCGATTCTTCGGTTCCTCGATTCCTCAGCCAAAAACCGCAGCCTTCGGCCGCATAAAACGCAGTTTGAAATCAGTTAATGGGGGACACTACCC
>WFYJ01000211.1 GCA_015490175.1 Saprospiraceae bacterium
GTGCTCTGTGTAACTGAATGAATTTTCGACTTTTTCCAGCAGGCTCAAATCCTCGGTTCCTCAGCCAAAAACCGCAGCCTTCGGCCGCAGAAAGCGCAGTTTGAACGCAGTTTTTGACCAGAGGTTGAGCGTTGAGTGTTGAGTGTTTAGAGTTTACAACTCTGTGAAAATCAGTGCATGCTCAGTGGCGCTCTGTGTAACTGAATGAATTTTCGACTTTTTCCAGCAGGCCCAATCCCCGGTTCTTCCCCCCTTCCGCTACCTTTCATAACCATACCGTTTTGCCAGCAGTTCCTGCAGCTTTTTGCGGGCCAGGAGCAGTTGCGACTTGGACGTATTGATGCTGATGCCCAGCAAGTCGGCAATTTCGCGGTGTTTGAAGCCTTCGATGGCATAGAGGTTGAACACCGTGCGGTAGCCCGGCGGCAGCTCGTCGAGCAGCGCGAGGATTTCCGCTGCGGCCAGTTGGCTTTCGGCTGCGGGCCGGTCGGAAAGCTCCGATGCAGGCACTTCGTCGGGCGATTGCCATCGCATCCGCTGCTTGCGCAAATACATGAGGGCTTCATTGACGAAGATGCGTCGCAACCAGCCTTCGAAGTTGCCGCTGCCCTCGTACTGGTCCAGCCGCGTCAGGGCCTTGTAGAACCCCTCGGCCACCAGGTCTTCGGCCACCTGCTCGTCGCGCACGTACCTGCGACACAGGGCGTACATGGCCGGGGCAAACCGCTCGTATAGCTGGCGTTGGGCGCGGCGGTTGCCGCGCTTGCAGCCTTCGATGATTTGTTCGAGCGGTACCCTCACAGGCAGGTGTTTGACGTTTGGCAATGGGACAAGGCGCCATTGGGAACACCATGATGGATGCACGCGCGCCCCTTTTTGGCGTATGCCTGCCTCAAAATTCGAGGAATGCCCGTGCCTGTTGTTCGATCACCTTGCGCGTATCGGGGTCGGTGATGCGGCCCTCGGCATTGGTCAGGCGCTCGATAGAGGAGATGGGCAATTTGTCGGGCAGCACGACGACGCCCAGGTGATTGAGGATGCCCGTGAGGTGTTCCATGCCCCGCAGGTTGCCCGCGCGCCCCGAGGCAATGCCCACCAGGGCCGCTTTTTTGCCGTGGAAGTTGTCGCGGTACCGATAGACGGACACGGCATCGAGGAAAAGCTTGAGTACGCCCGGAAATCCGCCGTTGTATTCCGGAACGACGAACACGAACTTGTCGGCAGGCAGGATGTAGGTTTCCTGCAAGCGTCGCAAACTGGGCGCCTGTTTGTCGGGGTCGTACATGTCGGGGTGGAACCAGTCGTGCGGAATTTCTTCGAGTGCCAGCAGTTGCACCGGCTCATCGGTCAGTTGGCGCAACAGCTCGCAATAGTGCACGGCAAACTGGCGGGCGCCGCTTTCTTTGCGGTTGGTAGAGGCGATCACGGTGATCATTTCGGCGTTTTTGTCAGTCGTAGTTCAAAAAATCGCGTGCAGGGGCAAAGAAAAGGCCTGATCATTGAATTCGGGGCTGCAACCAACCCGCACATATGCTTCGGGTTCCTTAACTTTGAATCCAATTTTGTACGTCACATTCAAGTTTCATAACCAGTGAGTGTAGAGGCAGCTCCAACCCTGAGGGAGTTGCCTTTTTCATTGGCCGAAATTTTGCTTGCCAATGCGAATTGCGCTTCCTTTGCAGGCCTTTTTTCAACCCCGCCTTTCGGCAAATGTTTATGGTAGGGCACGTTCCGGGTGGAATTGGAATTTTTGAAGGGCCGCATTAACTTGCCCACTGTGTGGCGGTCGGCTGGTGGAAGGAGCGGCTCGAAGCCCATTACAAAAGAAGCAACGAGAACAGTATGGAAAAGAAAGAGCTCGAGATTGTGGCATTATCGCACAGCATGTCGCAATCGCAGAACTACGCAGTGATACTGGGAGAGAAGGAAGGCACCCGCCGGTTGCCGATCATTATCGGGGGATTCGAGGCACAGGCCATCGCCGTAGCCATGGAGGGCATGACCCCCAACCGGCCGTTGACGCACGACCTGTTCAAGAACGCCCTCGAAACGTTTGGCATCACCCTTCGCGAGGTGGTCATCAACAACCTGCTCGACGGCATCTTTTACGCGCTGCTCGTTTGCGAGCACGAAGGCGTGACCTACGAGATTGATTCGCGCACCTCCGACGCCCTGGCGCTGGCCGTGCGCTTCAACTGCCCCATCTACACCTACGAGTTCATTCTCGAAACGGCAGGCGTCGAGCTGGAGGAGGCCGAGCCGCAGAGCAAGCCGGCCGCGCGTCGTCGGGCGCCCCGACGCCCCCGGTCGCTGTCGGACCTGTCGCTCGAAGAGCTGAACGAGCGCCTGCAGGCCGTCCTCGAAAAAGAAGACTACGAAGAAGCCGCACGCATTCGCGACGAAATCAACCGGCGCAAGCAGGGAGGCTGACCTTTTGCGAAAAGCAAAATTGCCTGTACCGGCGGACATGCACCCGGCGTGTCCGCCGGTCACATTTTCAGGCCTTGCAGCACCACGATGGTGCGGTCCACCATTTCTTCCGTCACGTCGAGGTGGAGCACGAAACGCACCGTTTGGGGGCCGAAAGGTGCGGCCAGGATGCCGTGCGCTTCCAGTTTTGCCAGCAGCATGTCGGCGGTCAGGTGGTCGGCCAGGTCGAACACGATGATGTTGGTGCGCACGGGGCGCACTTCCTTCACCCAGGGCAGGCCGGCGAGCACCTTGCCGATGCGGCGGGCGCGTGCGTTGTCTTCCCTGAGCCGGTCCACGTGATGCTCCAGGGCGTACAGCCCGGCCGCCGCCAGGTAGCCTGCCTGTCGCCAGCCGCCGCCCATCACTTTGCGGAAGCGGCGCGCCTCGGCGATGAAATCGGCATCGCCGATGAGCAGGGAGCCGACGGGCGCGCCCAGCCCCTTCGACAGGCAGATGCTGATGCTGTCGAAGCAGGCGCCCCAGTCTTCGGTGCGCTCGCCCGTTTCGACCAGGGCGTTGAAGAGCCGTGCCCCGTCGAGGTGCAGGCGCAGCCCGTGCCGGCGGCACAGCGCGCGGATGGGGCGCACCTCGTCGAGGGTGTAGTAGGAGCCGCCGCCGGTGTTGGTCGTGTTTTCGAGCACCACCAGGCGCGTGCGCGGCAGCCAGTCGTGCTGCGGCTTGATGGCGGCGGCTACCTGCTCGGCAGTGAGTTTGCCCCACCGGCCGGGCACGGGCTGGATGGCTGCACCCGAGTGGAAAGCATAGCCGCCGGTCTCGTAGCGATAGACGTGCGCGCCTTCCTCACAGACCACCTCGTCCAGCGGGCGCGTGTGCACCTTGACGGCGATCTGGTTGGTCATGGTGCCCGAAGGGCAGAAAAGAGCCGCTTCCTTGCCGAACATCGCCGCGGCGCGTGCCTGCAGACGGTTGACCGTGGGGTCCTGCCCGAAGACGTCGTCGCCCACTTCGGCGCGCATCATGGCCTCGAGCATGGCCGGCGTGGGACGCGTGACGGTATCGCTGATGAGGTTGATTTGCATGGCTGACGGGTTTGTTTTGCGAAAGCGGGCGAAAAGATAGGCCCCGTAGGGGAGAAGAGGGAGGAGTGAAGAGTGAGGAGGGTCCTTTCGGGGGTGGTGTCCTTAAATAGATGATCGCGCATCCCGAAAATGGACCGGCTGCAGAAAGGTGTTGCGTGTAGAGTTTAGGGTTTAAAGTTTAAAGTTTTTCTTGCTGACTATCAGTTTTTTGTCGAATCCTCGGTTCTTCGGTTCCTCGATTCCTCAGCCATTGAAACCGCAGCCTTCGGCCGCAGAAAACGCAGTCTAAAATCAGTTGATCGGGGACACTACCCTTTCGGGAAATGGCGATCTGGTCGGACTTGTGCAATGTCCGTTTCCGGCCAGGGTGCGGGGCATTCCTGTGGTCTTGTTATCTTGCATCAAAGTGGTCCGGGGAACCCGGTGGCAGGGGTTGGGAGCTGAAGGTTGAGGCCGCGTAGCAGATGAGACGCATGGCGTGCGTCTGTTGAGGTGGCATGCGCCGAGCGCAAAAAATCCAGGATCATGCACGACGAGGACAAACGCCTGTGCCCCGAATGTGGCCGCCCGGTACGTGGGCGGCAGGACAAGAAATTCTGCTGTGCCGACTGTCGGAGTGCCTGGCACAACCGGCATCGGGCTCGTGCCGATGGCGTCATCAGGGCGGTAAACCGGATTCTCAGGCGCAACCGGCAGATCCTGGCCGAGCTCAATCCCGAGGGCAAGGTCCGATTGCCGCGGGCGCGTCTGATCGAGAAAGGGTTCCGGTTCGATTACCATACGCACATTTACCGCACTCGCTCGGGCAATGTGTACGTGTTTTGCTACGATCAGGGATACATCGAGCTGCCGGGTGAATACGTGGCTCTGGTACAGCGCGAGCCGGTGGTATAGGTATGGCACCACTATTGCGCTGCCCGGCACGGGTGTCATTTGCCGAAAGGCGAGTGCAGGCAAATGCGTAACTTGGGCGGCGCGACTGAACGAACATATTTCGACACGCGTGTGGGCTGCAGTGCTGCCGCCACCACGCCAATCCGCAGTGAAACGGACGGGAACATGAGCATGAGTCAACCGGTGGGTTCATCTGCGCGGGCACTGTTTCAGCAAATGATGAGAAAACCGCTTTTCAGGATTCGCGAGCACGGCAAATACGGCTTCATGGACGCCTCGGGCGAGGTGGTCATCGAGCCGCAGTATTTCGAGGCCGAGGATTTTTACAACGGCTTTGCGCGCGTGCGTTTCAACGACAAGCCCGTGCCGCTCGACTCGCTGGGCCGCCTGCTGATGAAGCACGTATTCAGCTACGTGGGCCACTTCGAGGAAGGGCTGGCGCGCGTGCGGCTCGTCAACCGCTGGGGCTACATAGACACGCGTGGGCGCATTGCCATTCCCGTCACTTTCGAAGACGCTTCCGACTTCAGTGAAGGCCTGGCCGCCGTGCAGTCGGAGGGGCACTACGGCTACATCGACAACGAGGGCACCTTTGTCATTCCGGCCCAGTTCGAATGGGCGGGCGACTTCCGGCTGGGGCTGGCGCCGGCCACCATGGACGGGCGCACCGGATACATCGACAAGTTCGGCGCATTCGTCATCGAGCCGGCCTTCGAACAGTGTTTCCCTTTCCAGGACGATGAGATCGCCGTGTGCACCGAGGGCGGCAAATGGGGCTTTCTGGACCGGGAGGGCCGCATCCTGCACCCGCCGGCTTTCGACACCTTCGAGGGCGTGCCCTTCGGCCTGTTCTTCGACGGCATGGCCCAGATCGTGCAGCAGGATCGCTACGGCTTCGTGCACAAGAGCGGCGAGGTGGTCATTCCACCGCAGTACGACTTTGCGGGCGACTTCAGCGAAGGGCTGGCGCTGGTCGAGCAGGGGGGGCGCTTCGGCTATATCGACATGAAGGGGCGTTGGGTCATCGAGCCGCGCTTCGAGGATGCCGGCGTCTTCAGCGAGGGGCTGGCCCAGGTGAAGCATGGCGATCGCTGGGGCTTCATTGATCTGGGCGGCAAGATGGTCATCGAGCCGCGCTTCGAGCAGGTCATGCCCTTCCGCGACGGCCTGGCATGGGTGGTGTACGAGGGCCGCTGGGCCTACATTGACCGCTGGGGCGAGATCGTGTGGCGCGAGCGCGTATAAGGGGCTCTTTTCCGACTTTCCGGCTTTCGCCAAAAACTTACCTTTGCTGCCGCATCCGGACAGGGATGCGGCGCGTCCGTTTCCGGCTTGCCGCGGGTGTTTTTTGCCGAAAGGCGGAAAATCATTCAGTTACACAGAGCATCCACAAATAATGCACTGAGTTTCATAGAGCTGCAAACTCTGAACGCTCAACACTCAACGCTCAACCTCTGGTCAAAAACTGCGTTCAAGCTGCGTCTTCTGCGGCCGAAGGCTGCGGTTGGAATGGATGAGGAACCGAAGAACCGAGGATTTGAGCCTGCTGAAAAAAGTCCGAAAGATCATTCAGTTACACAGAGCGCCACTGAGCACGCACTGATTTTCACAGAGTTGTAAACTCTCAACCCTACACGCTCAACCCTCAACCCTCAACCCTGATTCAGTGCCCTCAAGAAAAAAACGACCCATGTCCAAAGAGCTTTTCGACAACGTTCGTGCCCTCATCGAGGAGATCGAACGCGCACAGCCCACCACGCCCGAGGAGTTGGAACAGTTTCGCATCCGCTATCTGGGCAGCAAGAACGTGCTCAAGCCCCTCATGGGCCAGATCCGGCACATCCCCAACGAGCAGAAGCGCGAATATGGCCGGCTCGTCAACCAGGCCAAGCAGTTGGCCGAGCGGAAATACCAGGAACTGAAAGAAGTGGTGGCGCGCGCCGCCGAAGCGGCCGAAGGGCAGGACCTCGACCTCACCGCGCCTGGTGAACCCCTCGAGCAAGGCGCCATCCATCCGCTCAGCACTACACTCAACCGCATCGTGCGCATCTTCGAGCGTATCGGCTTTACCGTGGCCGAAGAGCGCGAGATCGAAGACGACTGGCACAACTTCACGGCCATGAACACGCCGGAAGACCACCCCGCGCGCGACATGCAGGACACCTACTACCTGCGCGACGTGCCCGGCATGTTGTTGCGCACGCACACCTCGTCGGTGCAGGCGCGCGTGATGACCCGCCAGCAGCCGCCCATCCGCATCATCGCGCCCGGCCGCGTGTATCGCAACGAGACCATCTCGGCGCGGGCCCACTGCCAGTTTCACCAGGTCGAGGGCCTGTACGTGGACGAAGGGGTCAGCTTTGCCGATCTGAAGCAGACGCTGCTCTACTTCGCGCGCCAGATGTTCGGGCCCAGGGTGCGCATCCGCATGCGGCCGTCGTATTTCCCCTTCACCGAGCCCAGCGCCGAGATGGACGTGTCGTGCTTTATCTGCGACGCCAAAGGCTGCAACATCTGCAAGTACACCGGCTGGGTCGAAATCCTGGGTTGCGGCATGGTCGATCCGCAGGTGCTCGAAAACTGCGGTATTGATCCCACGCGCTACACGGGCTATGCCTTCGGCATGGGCATCGAGCGCCAGGCCATGCTACTCTACGGCATCAACGACATCCGCCTGTTCTTCGAGAACGACGTGCGCTTCCTGCGCCAGTTCCGGGCGGCGTTTTGAGCCCACGCCCCACGACCCACGAGCCAAAACCCACGCCCCACGAGCCAAAACCCACGACCCACGAGCCACGAGCCACGACCCAAAACCCACGAGCTAATAGCCACGAGCCAAAACCTGCAATCCACATGTCCAGACCATCCATACCCAAGGGCACGCGCGACTTTTTGCCTGCCGAGGTGCGCAAGCGCCAGTATATTTTCGACACCATTCGCGGCGTGTTCGAGACGTGGGGCTACGTGCCCATCGAGACGCCGGCCATGGAGCTGCTCGAGACGCTGCTGGGCAAGTACGGCGAAGAGGGCGACAAGCTGCTGTTCCGCATCCTGAACAATGGCGACTTTTTGGCCAAAGCCGACAGGGAAGCGCTGGCGCAAATGGATTCGCAGCGCCTGGCACTCAGCATCGCGCGGCGCGGGCTGCGCTACGACCTGACGGTGCCCTTTGCGCGCTACGTGGTGATGCACCGGCACGAGCTCAGCCTGCCCTTCAAGCGCTACCAGATTCAGCCCGTGTGGCGTGCCGATCGGCCGCAAAAGGGCCGCTATCAGGAATTTTACCAGTGTGATGCCGACGTGGCGGGCTCCGACTCGCTGATGTACGAGGCCGAGCTGGTGCAGATCTACGATGCGGTGTTCCGCAAGCTGGGCCTGAAGGTGCGCATCAAGCTCAACAACCGCAAGGTGCTGGCCGGCATGGCCGAGGTGGCGGGCGTGGCCGACCGCTTCACCGACATGACCGTGGCCATCGACAAGCTCGACAAGGTGGGCTGGGAAGGCGTGCGTGCCGAGATGGAGGCCCGCGGCATCGGCGCCGAAGCACAGCAGCGCCTGCAGGCCATGCTCGAAGCCCGGTCGGTCGAAGCCCTCGCCGAAGCGCTGGCGCCCAGTCAGACGGGGCGCCTCGGCATCGAAGAGCTGCAAAGCGTGCTGGCCTACCTCGACGGCATCGAGCTGCACAACGCCCTGCTCTTCGACTCCACGCTGGCGCGCGGCCTGTCGTACTACACGGGCTGCATCTTCGAGGTGGTAGTGGACACCGACGCCCACCCGGGCGTGCGCATGGGCAGCATCGGCGGGGGCGGCCGCTACGCCGACCTGACGGGCATCTTCGGCCTGAAGGGCGTGTCGGGCGTCGGCATTTCGTTTGGCGCCGAGCGCATCTACGACCTGCTCGAAGAGCTGAACCTCTTCCCCGAGGGGCTGGCCCGGACGCTGCAGGTGCTCGGCATCGCCTTCGACGAGGCTACTCATCGCTTTGCCTTTCGGCAAATCAGCGCCTTGCGCCAGGCCGGCATCGCGGCCGACCTGTATCCCGAGCCCGTCAAGCTCAAAAAGCAGATGAAGTACGCCAACGCCATCGGCGTGCCCTGGGTGTTGCTCGTGGGCGAAGACGAGATGAAGACCGGAAAACCGGCCCTGAAAAACATGCACACCGGCGCGCAGTCGGCGCACACCCTTTCGGAAATCCTGGACATCTTGCGGGCCGACGCATAAACGACCGCCCATGGAAGCAGCCGTGCCCGAACCCCGCTTTCGCAGCCTCGCAGCCGTGCGCGCCGCCCTTGCCGCAGGCCGCCTGACGGTGGAGGCCCTTGTGCGCCATTACCTCGACCGCATCGCTGCCGACAACGAGCGGCTCAACGTCTTCGTCGAGGTGTTTTCCGATGAAGCGCTGGCCAAGGCCCGCGCCCTCGATGACCGCCTTGCACGCGAGGGCCTCGAGGCCGTGGGACGGCTGTGCGGCATGGTGCTCAGTGTCAAGGACGTGCTGTGCCTGCGCGACCACCAGGTGACGGCCGCCTCGCGCATCCTTGAAGGCTTCCACTCGCTGTACACGGCAACGGCCCTGGAACGCCTGCTGGCCGAAGATGCCATCATCATCGGGCGCGTCAATTGCGACGAGTTTGCCATGGGCTCCAGCACTGAAAATTCGCACTACGGCCCCACGCGCAACGCAGCCGAGCCCGAACGGGTGCCCGGTGGCTCGTCGGGCGGCAGTGCCGTGGCCGTACAGGCCGACATGTGCCTGGCCAGCATCGGCTCCGATACGGGCGGTTCGGTGCGCCAGCCGGCTGCCTTCTGCGGAGTGGTGGGCCTCAAACCCACCTATGGCCGCATCTCGCGTCATGGTCTGCTGGCCTATGCTTCCAGCTTCGACCAGATCGGCACTTTGACGCACACCGTGGCCGATGCCGCCCTGCTGCTCGAGCTGATGGCCGGCCCCGACGCGTACGACGCCACATGCAGTGCGCGCCCCGTGCCTCCGTTTGGCGAAAGCCTGAAAGGAGAAGTGCCGCCGGCACGTATCGCCTGGTTCCCCGAGGCGCTCGACCATCCCGGCCTCGATGCGCGCATCCGCCAGCAGACCACAGACTATCTGGAACGCCTGCGCGGCCAGGGGCACCAGCTCGAGCCCGTCTCGTTCGAGCTGCTCGAATACGTGGTGCCGGCCTACTACGTGCTCACCACGGCCGAGGCTTCGAGCAACCTGTCGCGCTACGATGGCGTGCGCTACGGCTGGCGCCATCCCGAGGCGCGCACCGTCGAAGAGGTGTACACCCGGACGCGTACCGAAGGCTTCGGCGCCGAGGTCAAGCGCCGCATCATGCTGGGTGCGTTTGTGCTCAGCGCCGGCTACTACGAGGCCTACTACGGCCGCGCGCAGAAGGTGCGGCGCCTCATCGTGGAGCGCCTGCAAGCCCTCTTCCGCGATTTCGACTTCGTGGCCATGCCGGCTTCGCCCGTGCTGCCCTGGCGCCTTGGCGAACTGCAAGACGATCCCGTAAGCATGTACCTTGCCGATATTTACACCGTGCTGGCCAATCTGGCCGGCCTGCCCGCCATCGCGTTGCCCATGGGCCGGGTGGATGGCCTGCCCGTCGGCATTCAGTTCATGGCTGCTCCCTTTCGGGAAATGGAGCTGCTGCGGTTTGCCGATAGCCTGAATGAGCGAGGGAGGGAGGGAGTGAGTGAGGGAGCGATGGAGTGAGGGAGAGAGGGAGTGATTGAGGGAGAGAGGGAGTGATTGAGTGAGGGAGAGAGGGAGAGACGTTGTCTCCCGACGGCTTTCCCTGGTCCCTTTGGCCTGCCCATGAAACCCGATCTTTCAAAAAAATTTCATCCGATGAGACGAATCGCCCTGCTGTTCTGGCTTGCTGTCTGGTTTTTTCCCCCTCAGGTGTTGCTTTCGCAAAAAACCGCCATCGACACCTGGAAAGTCGAGGCCACCGACATTGACCCGAATCACTATTTCGGCGTCACGGTGGCCAATGGCATGGTGGGGCTGGTGTCGTCGCCCGAGCCGATGAAGGTGCAGGACGTCGTGCTCAACGGCGTGTGGGACTACTACCAGCGTGGCCGCGTGTCGAACATCCTGAAGGTGTTCAACCACATGAACCTCAACCTCGACGTGAATGGGCGACGCATTGGGCGGCGCGACATTGCCAACTACCGGCAGGTGCTCGACATGCGGAACGCCGCACTGACCACGACTTTTCATGTGGGTGACCAGGCGCGCGTGCGCCATACCATGATGGCGTTGCGCCATCTGCCCTACACGGCCATGGTGGTCGTGGAGGTGGAAGCGCTGCAGGATATCGAGATCGCGCCGGCCAGCGTCATCGAGGCGCCGGCACATTTGTTTGACGTGCGCAACTATTACGCCGAGATTGATCGGCCGCACGCGCTCATCCCCCTGCTCACCTCGGTGGCGAAGAGCCCGTCGGGGCGCTATACCGTGGCGGCTTCCACCAGCTTCATTTTTCCGGAAGGGCATGGCCACGAGCCCGACATCATCCATGAGGACTGGGACTACAACATGCACCTTGCCAGGTTTCGCAAGCGGCTGCAGGCCGGCCAGAAGTATCGCTTCGCCGTGGTGGGCAGCGTCGTCAGTTCGGCCCATTATCAGGATCCGCACAACGAAGCCGAGCGCCTGACCATCTTCGCCCGCCTCGAAGGCATCGAGCGGCTGTTGGCGCGCCATCGGCAGGCCTGGGAGGCGCTCTGGAGCCGCGACATCCTCATCGAGGGCGACCCGCAGGCGCAGCGCGATGTGCGCTTCGCGCTGTATCACCTGTATTCCTTTGCCCGTGAGGGCACGGCCCTGAGTCTGTCGCCCATGGGCCTGTCGGGGCTGGGCTACAACGGCCACGTGTTCTGGGACGCCGAGCTGTGGATGTACCCGCCGCTGCTGGTGTTGCATCCCGAAATTGCGCGCTCACTGCTCGAGTACCGCTACCAGCGACTCGAGGCCGCCAAGGCCAATGCCTTTGCACACGGCTTCCGCGGCGCCATGTTTCCGTGGGAGTCGGCGGCCGAAGGCAGCGAAGACACGCCCGTGTGGGCCCTGACGGGGCCGTTCCAGCACCACATCACCGGCTGCGTGGGCTGGGCCTTCTGGAAATACTACGAGGTAACGCATGACAGGGAATGGCTGCGCACGCGCGGCTGGCCCGTGCTGAAGGAGGTAGCCGACTTCTGGGCCAGCAGGGTGGAGCGCAAGGGCCCCGGTCGCTACGAGATCAACAACGTCATCGGCGCCAACGAGTGGCAGGAAAACATCGACAACAACGCCTTCACCAACGGCATGGCCATCACCACCCTGCGCTATGCGGCACAGGCAGCCCGCGAGCTGGGCCTCGAGCCCGACCCCGACTGGGAACACGTGGCCGACAACATCCCCATCCTGAAGTTTCCCGACGGCACCACGCGCGAGAATGCCACCTACGAGGGCGAGCCCATCAAGCAGGCCGACGTCAACCTGTTGGCTTATCCGCTCGAGATCGTGACCGAACGCGAGGCCATCCTGCGCGACCTGCAGTACTACGAACCGCGCCTCTCGCCCGAAGGGCCGGCCATGGGACCCGCCATCCTCAGCGTGCTGTACGCCCGCCTGGGCCATGCCGACAAGGCCTGGGAGCTGTTCGTCAGGAGCTACAAGCCCAACGAAGTGCCGCCTTTCGGCGTGCTGGCCGAGACGGCCGGCGGCACCAATCCCTACTTCGCTACGGGCGCCGGCGGCATGTTGCAGGCGGTGTTGTTCGGCTTTGGCGGCCTCGACATCGCGCCCGAGGGTATCCGCCAGATCCCTTCGGTCTTGCCGCCCCACTGGAAGCGCCTCGTCATTACCGGCACGGGCGTGGACGGCCGGCGCTTCGAGCGGACGAACCGTCGCTGAGGTGGCTGTGTGCAGGCCATCATGCCGATTTTTTTCTTTTTTTGCGAAAGCATGGAAAACGACTCGGACAGGAAGCGCAAGACGAAAGCCGGCGTGCACCCCGTGATGGCGGCCATCTACCATGTCCTGAGGTTTATCGTCAGGATGTCGTTGCGCGCCTTCTATTCGGCCATCGAGATCGTGGATCGCGAGCGGCTCGATTTCGACAATCCGTGTATCGTGGTGTCGAATCACCCCAGCACGCTCATGGATCCGCTCAACACGGCCGCGCACGTGCGTCGGAAGATCGTGTTCTTTCTGGCGAAAGCCAGCCTGTTCCATACGCCTTTCCGCAACTGGTTTTTCAACACGTTTTACTGCATCCCTGTCGAGCGCTACCAGGATACCAACGGACGGCCGCCGCACAACGAGGAGGCCTTTCGGCGCAGCGCCGATCATTTGCTCGCAGGCGGCTGCCTCTACATCGCCCCCGAAGGCACCTCATGGCCCGAGCGGCGTCTGCATCCCGTCAAGACGGGCACGGCGCGCATCGCCTTTCAGACGATGCAGCGCTCGGGCTGGCGCCTGCCGCTGACCATCCTGCCCGTAGGACTCAACTATTCCGACCCGCGCAAGGGGCGCGCCACGCTGGTATTGCACGTGGGCAAGCCCATCGTGGTCCGCGAATTCAAGGAGGAGTACGAGGCCGATCCCTTCGAGGCGGTGAAGGAGCTGACCGAGAAAATCCGGCAGCGCCTGTCGAGTCTCATCCTCGACACGGCCGACGACGACGAAGACCTGCTGCTGCGTCGCCTCGAGATCCTGCACCAGAACGAGCACCAACCCTCGCCCGCAGGGCACCATTTCTGGGCGCAGGCCATGCTCGACGAGCTGCGCGCCCTGTCGAGGCGCGATCCCGAATCTTTTGCAGTCCTCAAGCAAAAGGTGGCGCAATACTTCCACCTGCTGGCCGAGCACGGCCTGTGGGACATCGGCGTGCGTTTGCGCCGCCGCCGCAAGCGCGACCTGGCATTCGTGCTGACCGGCGCGCCGCTGTGGCTCTTCGGCAAGGTCAACAACTTCATCCCCGCCCACCTGCCCGGATGGGTCAATGCGCGCTTCAACGACGATCCGGCCTACGACAGCACCTGGAAGTACCTGACAGGACTGCTCGCTTTCCCGCTTTTCTATGGCCTGCAGACCTTCCTCGTGCATTGGCTGTTCTGGTACCCGACAGCCACGGCGCTCTACCTGGCCTCGCTCTGGCCCTCGGCTGTGTACATGTGGAACTGGGAAAAGCGCTTCGAGATGCTGAAACATGCCCATCGCTTCCGCCGGCTCTGGAAGCGGGATTACGACGCCGCCACAACGCTGCTCGAACTGCGCGCGGAACTGCTCGACCGCATCGAGGAAATGGGGCTGGGATGAGGCGGCTTCAAAACATAACGCCAGGTTAAAACGGCGCCTGTGTTACGGGCTTTTTTCTGTTTTTCTTTTTTTGGCGAGGTTTTCTGACGGTTTCCAAAAAACACATCCATGATGCGTGCCCTGCTGATGCTTTGCTCACTTGTTTCCTTTTTCGCCTTTCGGCAAATGCCACCCGCCGCAGACGAAGCGGCGCCTCCCTTGACGCTCATGGTGGACAGCAAGACTGTCCGAAGCGGTACGGAAGTATGCCTCGACGTGCGCGTCAAGCATTTCTGGGACATCATGTCCATCCAGTACACCATGAAGTGGAACCCGCGCCACCTCGAGTTCAAGGGCATCAAGGGGCTGAACCTGAAGGGCCTCTCGGAGCAAAACTTCGGCATGCACAAGACTGCCGAAGGCATGCTCACCTTCTCTTGGTACGACACGGCCCTGCGCGGCCTGACCTTGCCCGACGGCACCAGTATCTATCAGATGTGTTTCGTAGTGAAAGCGGCGCCGGGCACCAGGACCTGGGTGCGCTTCGTGGACTATCCCACCGTGTTCGAAGTGAGCAACAGAAACAGCGAGCTCATCGGTCTGCAGCCCGTGAACGGCACCATCAGGGTAGAGAGTGAGTGAATGAGGGAGGGAGTGAGGGAGGGAGGGAGGGAGTGAGTGAGTGAGGGAGTGAGGAGTGAGGCTGCTGAAAAAAGTCCGTGACACGTGACGCGCCCACAATAGAC
>WFYJ01000212.1 GCA_015490175.1 Saprospiraceae bacterium
TTTCAGGGGACTCAATTATCGATTCCTCGATTCCTCGGTTCTTCGGTTCCTCATTTATTGAAACCGCAGCCTTCGGCCGCAGAAAACGCAGCTTTACGCAGTTTTTACAACTCTGTGAAAATCAGTGCGTGCTCAGTGGCTCTCTGTGTAACTGAATGATTTTTCGACTTTTTCAGCAGGCTCTTGAATCAAATCCTCGATTCCTCGGTTCCTCGATTGCTCAATCAAAAATTCCCGGACCGGATTGCGTTGGGTATAGCCGGTTTCACCATGCTCACAACCCGATTTCCCAAACCACTTGATACCAAAATACAACAATCTACCACCAAAAATTTCAGAACCATGCGTACCAACATCATTATTCGCATCCTGTGCACGTGGTTTTTGCTGGGCTGGGGCACGATCCAGCTTGCGGCCCAGACCCATCAATGGCAGCGCACGAACCCGGGCGGGGGCGGCGCATTCAGCACGGTAGGGGCAAGTGCGTCGGGCATCATCGTGGCGGCCAGCGACCTGAGCGGCGCCTACATCAGCACCGACGGCGGCGCCCACTGGCAGGTGGCAGGCGCTGCGCAGGGCCTGACCGAGACGCACATTTCGGCTGTGGGCTTTCACCGTACCAACGGGCAGTTGCTCTTTGTGGGCACCGAGGCCGGCATTTTTCGCAGCAGCAACGGCGGCCAGCACTGGCAGCGCGTGCTCGACGGCGGCTATATCACCGCCATTGAATTCGCCACCGACCAGCCCGATATCGGGTATGCGGCATGGCATCCCGAGTACGACGCGCTCGAGCCGCAGATTTGGCGCACCGACGATGCGGGCCTGAGCTGGCAGCCCGTTTCGCTGGATCTGCCCGAAGACCTGCGCATTCTGAAGCTGGCCGTGCGCCCCGACGATGCCAATACGCTCTACGCCCTGTCGGGCATGGGGCGCTTCAACTGCGGGCCGGCCGAGCTGTATCGCAGCACGGATGGCGGCGCGCATTGGACGCTGCTGGCCGGCGATCTGCCGGAAGTGCTCGATTTTGCCATCGACCCCTTCGAGCCCGATCGGCTGTGGCTCACCACCATGAATGCCGATTGCGATTACATCTGGTACTGGACCGATCTGGAAGGCGATCTGTATGTCAGCACCGACGGCGGTGACAGTTGGACGTGGCGGTCAGACTACACCGGCGTACTGTGGCCCGACGCCAGCGAGGCACCGGATAACGGGAACACTACGGTGCTGCGCCTTATTGATCCGCGCGAGCCGTGGCCGTGGAATCCGCGCGCGGGCACCTTCACCAGTTACGACGGTGGATGGACTTTTGTCCAGACGGGTTTCATTGACGACTGGGATACCTTCTACAACGGCGATCCGTACTGGTGCTACAGTAGCAGTTTCAACGGCATTTGCAAGACCCTGGGCACCGACCTGTCCGATCCGCATGCCATTTACTGGGCCACCTCGCAATGGATTTTCGGCTCGACCGACGGGGGCGCTACCTTTCACAACCTCTTCACCGACGAGCTGGCACCCGGCTTCTGGCGGAGCCGCGGCCTCGACAATGTCAACATGATGGACGTGGCCATCAGTGCGGCCGATCCGCAGCGCATCTGGCTGGCCTTTTTCGATATGGGCATCTGGCGCAGCATTGACGGCGGCCTGAGCTGGCAAAACTGCAACGATCCGGTGTTCTCCGGCAGTTGGGAAGGCCATGGCGGCAATTGCGCCACCATCCTGGCCGATCCGGTCAGGCCCGATGTGGTGTGGGCCAGCCAGTCGGAATACCAGGACGGCAGCTACCCTGTGCGCCTGCTCAAAAGCCAGCAGGGCGGGCTGGCCCAGAGCTGGGTGGCGGCCGATATGGGGTTGCCGCACGAGCAAATCATGGGGCTGTCGGTCGATGCGCACAGCCCGACCTATCAGCGCACCCTCTTCGTCACGGCCCAGCGCGACGTGTATCGCAGCACCAACGACGGCCTGAGCTGGTCGCTCGTCTTCGACTGCGACGGCTGCCGCTTTACGGCCGTCGATGCGGCCAACGGACAAAAAGTGTATGCCGCGGGCGAGCAGGGCGTCTTCCGCTCGCTGAACGGCGGCCTCACCTGGCAGTCGGTGGGGCTGCCCGAGATGGTTGCTGCGCCCGGCGCCGACTTCTGGGACTACGACTACGAAGGCGTGTTCGACCTGAAAGCCGACCCCGTGGTGCCTGATCGGCTGTACGTGGTGGTGTTCGGCAGCGGGGGCGGCCTGTACCGCAGCGACGACGGCGGCCAGAGCTGGAGCAAGCTCCTCACCGACGACTACCTGCGCAAGGTGGCCGTGGTGCCCGACCATCCCGACCTGCTCTACGCCACGTCCTCGAGCGCCTTCGATGCGGGCGGCTACGATCCGGCCTCGAACGGCGTGTGGTTTTCGCTCGACGGCGGGCAGAGCTGGAGCCGGCAGAACGACGGCATGGCTTGGCCCTTTGCCCTTGCCGTGGCCGTGAGCCGGGGGCCGCAGCCCTACGTGATGGTCGGCGCGCCGGGCACGGGCTTCCAGAAAGCCGACGTGCCGCTGCCGACGGCTGTCGGTACGGGCCCGGCAAGCGAGGGCGCACCTTTGCGCACCCGGATGGGGCCGCGCGGCAGCGTCTGGTGGCTGTGGGCGCCGGCGCGGCAGGCGGAAGGGCCGGTGCAGGTGTGGGATCTGGCCGGCCGCAACTGCAGTGCGCGCGTGCGCGTACAGCAGGAGTCCGACGGCTGGCTGCGGCTCGACCTGTCCGATTTGCCGAAAGGCGTCTATCTGGCGGGCTGGCCCGGCCGCGTGGCGCGCCTGTGCCGGTTGTAGCACAGCGGCTCCGGGGCCACGCTCAGGGCTCCGGGGCCAACTGTTCGAACACAATGCTTTGGCGAAACTCCTTTTGCAGCACCAGCCGCAGGTTGGTCAGCACGATCTCGCCCATGGTCTCACAGCGCAGAAAGGCCGAATGCCGGTGGTGGTCGGCCAGCTCGTGCTTGAGCTGGTACACCTTGTCGGGCTTGCTGAGCGTCTCGGTGACCATCACGTCGAACAGCTCCTTCACCTGACCCAGCGAGGCCTTGATGCGCGCGGCGATGAGGCTGCGCTCTTCGAGCTGGTACTGGCGCACCGTCTCGGGCGACATGTGCTTGATGCCCAAGAAGATGATGGGGTTGTTTTCCTTGAAATACTGCGGCAGGTAGAAGTTTTTGCGGCCCTCGTAGCTCTGCTGGTCGAAGTCGATGGCGCGCATGCGGTACTGGTAGCCCTCGATGTCGGGCGTGATGTCGATGACGTAGTTGTAGGAGCGCATGTCGCCCAGCAGGCGCACGAAACAGCGCTCGTTGAACTTGACGAACTCCTTGGCGATGCGGATCTGGTTGAAGGTGCTGGTATCCAGCTCGGTGCGCATGAAGTCGTCGCCGGGCAGGCCGGCGATGTGCTCTTCGATGAGGGTGTCGCCGTGCACCAGGTACATCACGCGGTTGGGCGACAGCAGGTCTTCGAGCTCGAGGCCATAGACGCGCGAGGCGTCGGCTTTTTTGATGTAGAAGTGGTCGTAGTTGTCGTTGAGGCGGTTGATGATGCGCACCCGAAAGGGCTTGCTGTTGCCGAAGGTGCAGAAATCAATGCGGGCCACCTGCAGGTGCTCGAGCACGGCCGTGTCGCCGTCGGTCTTGAGCAGGGCGTAGATCTCCGTCAGGGCGCGGTGCAGCTCGTCCTGCTCGGTGGGCGGGTAGTACACCGTTTCCCAGAGGGTGTCGTTGCCGTCCTGGTCGAGCAGCACCAGCGAGGTATCGTAGTGCAACAGGTCGTCGTACTGGATCGGCAATGCGCGGTAGCGGTTGTGGCGTTCCAGGTATTCCCGGAAGTCGTCGCTAATGGGGAACATCTCCTTCTTCTTCGAAGGGACGTTGCGCTTCATCACTTTTCTGGGTCGCGTCATGGCCGGTGTGCTTTGTGTCATGCCAAGATGCGGCATTTGCGGCAAGCGCACAACACCGGGCAGATGCGTTTTGCGGAAGCGCAAAGCATACATGCACGTATCTTTGTCCCGCTTTCGCAAAAAACCGGACCATCATGCTTGGACTCAAACTGCCCACCGACCCGCGCTGGGTCAACCTGGCCGAAAAATCGCTCGAAGAGATATTGACCGACCACGCCTATTGCGAGCAGAAGGCAGCTACCTCCTGCATCTCGCTCATCCAGGCATATCCCGACAAGGAAGAGCTGGTGCGCAAACTGGCGCCCATCGTCACCGAAGAGTGGGGCCACTTCCGCATGGTGCTGGCCGAGCTGGACAAACGCGGCCTGAAGCTGGGGCGCCAGCGCAAGGACGAGTACGTCAATGCCCTGATTGCTTTCCAGAAAAAAGGCGGCAGCCGCGAGGAGCGCTTGTTGGAGAAACTGCTCACCTGCGCCCTCATCGAGGCGCGCTCCTGCGAGCGCTTTCGCCTCCTGTCGCTCCACATCGCCGACGAAGACCTGCGCGGGTGGTACCACAAGTTCATGGTTTCCGAAGCCGGCCACTACCGCCTGTTTATTGACCTGGCAAAAAAATACTGCGGTGAGGAAGCCACCCGCAAGCGCTGGCAGGAGTATCTCGACTACGAAGCCGAAGTGATGCGCCGGCTCGAACTGCGTGGCGACCGCATGCATTGATGCTTTTTTCTCCGCTTCGAAAGCCTCCAACCGACTTCATGACGATTTCCCGCCCCATTGATGATGCCCGACGCACCGCACTCCTTGCCCGTCTCGGAAGGGTAGAGGAGTTGGCGCGTGCGGGGCGGTGGCAGCGTTTGCGCGCCGTGCCGAGCCGCTACCTGCGCGGCATGTGGTGGCGCCATGCCGGCTTTCGCTGGACGGGGCGCGGCCGCCTGGTGGAAGCCGACACCTTTTTCGGGGCACCCATGCACGTGATGCTGCCGGCGGGGATGGATCTGTATTTGCTTGGCGCAAAAACACACGATTCGGAGCTGCGCCTGGCCCGCTACCTCATCCGTCATTTGCCGAAAGGCGCTGCCGTGGCAGATGTGGGCGCCCATTTCGGCTATTTCACCCTGCTGGCGGCACACCTGGTGGGGAGCGAGGGGCGGGTGTTCGCCTTCGAGGCCGGCCCGGCCACCTTCGAGGTGTTGCGCACCAATGTGGAGCGTGAGGCTCAGGTGCGCGCCCTGCACATGGCTTGCAGCGACAAGGCAGGAGAGGTCGCTTTCTACGAATTTCCCGTGGCGTGGTCCGAATACAACACGCTGCGGCCCGAACAGTATGCCCGCGCAAGCTGGAGCAGCAAAGTGCGGCCCAGACGGGTGGTGGTGCCTGCCATGCCGCTCGACGACGCACTGAACGACCAGTCCATTGCCCTGGTCAAAATTGACGTGGAAGGCGCCGAGGCCCGCGTGGTGAAGGGAATGCAAGGATTGCTGGTGCGCCACCAGCCCGTGGTGGTGATGGAATACCAGGCCGACGAGGCGGTGAACGCACCGCACCGCACCGCAGCCCGCCTGCTCGAAGAAGCCGGCTATCGGCCTTGCTTCATCGATGCCCGGGGAGCGCTCGTACCTGTGGAGCAGCCACTGCACGAAGCCGTAGCGCGCACCGGCCTCGAATCAGACAATGTCGCCTGGGTGCCCGCCTGAGGCGCGACAGTTGTATGCAACGCAATTCGGGCCGGGAATTGCTGGCGATGGACGATAGACGATGGACAATGGACATTTTTGATTGAGCAATCGAGGAACCGAAGAACCGAGGATTTGAGCGAGGTTGAGACCGCTGCGCGGATGTTGATATTCCGACAGGTCGGATCCTGTCCCGGATACGGGAACAGGCGCCCGGCTACGCCGGCCTTTTGAGACGCTGGCTCTGCCAGCGATGTTGAGATGGCCTCATAATGATAAGTGAGGAACCGAGGAACAGAAGAACCGAGGATTTGACAAAGCATTGATAACCAACAGGAAAAACTTTAAACACTAAACCCTGAACTTGGCCAAAAACTGCGTTCAAACTGCGTGAATCTGCGGCTGAAAGCTGCGGTTGCAATGAGTGAGGAACCGAGGAACAAAAGAACCAATGATTTGACAAAGCATTGATAACCAGTGATAAAAACTTTAAACTTTAAACACTAAACTCTAAACCCTTCTCACTGGAAATTCAGCTTTTTGGTGTAAATGCCCATTGCGAGTGAATCGCGCGTTTCGGGGGTGAGCACGATGCCGTCTTTGCGCAGCAGGACGCGCGAGGAGAAGATGCCCACCCCTTCGGACAGGTTGGTGTAGCCGGGCAGCTCCTGCGAGCCGGTGATGCCGAGGTTGGCCTGGCTGATGTCGAGCAGTTCCTTGAACTCGGCGCCGGCGCCCACCACTTCCAGGTCGATGCTTTTGAAGGTGCGCACCACGGCCTCGTTGGCTTCGACGTTGTTGGCCATGAACTGGTAAAACTCCAGGCCGGGAAACTCGACCAGTACGGAGGAGGCGGGCTGTCCGCCGCTCACTTCGCGCTCGATGCCTTTGCGCACCTTCCACACCAGCGTCTTGTCGCGTACGTTGCCCGGATTGTCGGGGTCGGTTTCGCGGTAGTGGAGGTACATGAGCAGGTCGAAGACGCGGGCGTGGGGGCCGGGCACCCAGGCCACGCGTGTGTCGGAGGAGTAGCGAAACGACAGCTTGTCGCCGGGCAGGCCGGTGGCGAAGTGCATGTCTTCGAGCACCCAGGTGGTGGCGGTCACGGGTTCCTTGTCGTCGCCGCGTTCGAGGATGAATTCGAGCTCCTCGCCGCCCTGCAGGTCAATGACGTCGCCGCGGATCTTGTAGAGGTAATTGGGTGCCTGGGCGAAGATGCCGGGCTGACGCACGTAGCCTTCGAGCTTGCCATCGACGCGCTCGAGCGTCCAGGTCTGGCCCGTGGCTGTCTTGCGCAGCTTGACGACGGCCTGGTCGTAGTAGAGCGAGTCGGCAATTTGCGCCAGCGTGAAGGCGTCGGTTTCGGGGTCGAGGAAGGCCTTCTCGACGCGGATGTAGTGGGCCGTGTCCTGGTGGTTGATCAGGCCGTACACGACGGGGATGTCTTTCCACGGAGCGGTCAGTTCCAGGTCGTTGTGGCAGCCTGTCAGCAGGGCTGCTGCGGCAAAAAGAACGAGAATACGGTTCGGCTTCATGAGGGCAAAGGTAGGGCGGGCAGCATTTCCCGAAAGGGCAAAATGCACATTTGTCAGCTCGATGCTCGGGCTGTTGTGTGTCGTGTGCCGTTTTACAGCCCGTTTCGTTCCACCTCGAGGATGGCCTGCACGTGGGCCTCTGCGATTTTTTGGCGCACTTCGTCTTTGATCAGCTCCCGGGCCTGGGCCTTGTTGTTGTAAAAGCCGTTTTCGGTGAGGATGGCCGGCATGGCTGTTTTTTTCAACACGTAGAATTGCCGGTCGGGGCGCGACTTGATGTGCCGGTTTTTCCATCCGGTGGCATTGACGAGGTGTCGCTGGAAGATGGCAGCCAGCTTCTTGCCTTTCTCGCTTGTGTGGTAAAACCACGTCTCGATGCCGCTGATCTCGGGATCGCACCAGTCTTCGGGTGAAGGCGAGGGCGCGGCATTGCTGTGTATTGAGACAAAGATTTTGGGCAGGTCGCTTTGCAGGCTGTTGGCACGGCGGACGCGTTCCTCGAGGGCATTGCCCACCTCGTCTACCTCGGGCATTACCTCGAAAAACTGCACGCCCAGCTCTTGCAGGCGCGCGGCGATGCGCTGCACCACGTCGCGGTTGAATTCGTACTCGTACAGGCGCGTCTGTCCGTCGTCGAACAGGGGCGAGCGTTTGCCCCGGGTGCGCTTGCCGTGGCCGTTGTCGAGGCACCACATGTATCGAGGCTGATGTGCGGGTGGGGTGGGGGG
>WFYJ01000213.1 GCA_015490175.1 Saprospiraceae bacterium
CTCCCTCTCTCCCTCACTCCATCTCTCCGCTCTCCATCTCGGAAATCGTCTATCGTCAATAATTCCCGAACCGAATTGCGTTGCGTATAAACCGATTCCACCGATTGAACCGATTCCACCGATTGAACCATCTCCGAAATCCGCCTATCGGCCATTGACGGTTGTCCTTTTGCATCGCTTGCGCAAAAAACGGCCCTTCGACCGGTTTTTTCTGGCACAAAGATGACTTTGTGTTTTTGGCGACAGCCTGAGGGGCGAAATAGCTTCGCGGCAAAAAGCAATGCGCTGCATATTCCGCCTCCTATGCGCACTGGCCATGGCCCTGCCTGCCCTCCTTTCGGGCCAGACGGCCGTCCTCGAAGGATACGTATACGACTACACCAACAAAGAGCCTCTTGGCTGGGCAACCGTTCGGGTGCCCGAAAGCGAAACCGGCACCACCACCGACAGCACGGGCTACTTCCGGCTGGAGCTGGCCCCCGGCCTCTACAACGTGGAGGTCTCCTTCACGGGCTACCAGCCACTGGTGCTGCACGAGGTGGGGCTGACCACGGCCCGCCCCACCCGCCTCGAAATCTACCTGCACCCCGCTGCGCTCGAGCTGGGCACGGTGGAGGTGCGCGCCGAGGCCTTCGCCCGCTCGGCGGAAAGCCCGCTGTCGCTGCAACGCGTCAACCTGCACGAGCTGGAGCGCATGCCCGGCGCCGTGCTCGACCTGTCGCGCTTCGTGAAAACGCTGCCGGGCGTGTCGCCTCGCACTTCTTTTGGTTACAGCATGATCGTGCGGGGCGGCGCCGGCATCGAAAACCGCTTTTTCCTCGACGGCATCGAGATTCCGGCCATCACCCACTTTACAGTGCAGGGCACCAGCGGGGGTCCCAACGGCCTGCTCAACGTGCGCATGCTGCGCGGCGTGGACTTTTACAGTGGCGCCTTTCCGGCGGCCCGCCCCGACGCGCTGAGCAGCGTGACCGAAGCCTGGCAACGCGAAGGGCGCCGCGACCGCTGGGGCGGCAACTTCACGCTGGGCGCCACCGATTTCGGCTTCATGGGCGAAGGGCCGCTGGGCGAGAAAGCCTCGCTCATCGTGTCGGCGCGCGAGTCGTTTGCACAACACATGTTCAAGGCCATCGGCCTGCCCGTGCTGCCCTTCTATTCCGACGTGCAACTGAAAAGCGTCATCCACTTCGACGACAAGAACGAGCTGACGCTGGTGGGCCTGGGCGGATACGACAAGTACACGCTCAACCTCGAGGCCGAAGCCTCTGATGCCCTGCTGTACAACATCGGTTACATCCCCGAGGGCAAGCAGTTGCTCTACGCCACGGGCGCCGTGTACAAACACTACCTCGACAACGGCTATTACACGGCCGTGCTCAGCCGCAACCATTTCGGCAACACCGCACAGAAATACCGCGACAACAGCTACCGGCCCGAGGATCTGCTGCTCGACTTCCGCTCGGTGGAAGCCGAAGACCACTTCCGCCTCGAACACAAGATTTTCGGCAACGACGGCCGCGAGTGGAACTACGGCATCCACCTCGAGCGCGACCTGGTGACCAACGACAACTACTCGATCCACACGCGCGCCGACGCCGCCATCGACACCTTCGACTTCGACGCGCGGCTGCGCCTGTGGCGCTACGGGGCCTTCGGCAGCTTCAGCCGGAAGCTGCTCGACGAGCGCGTGTCGGTGTTCGTGGGTCTGCGCCTCGACGCCTCCAGTTACAACGACCGCATGGCCGATCCGCTGCGGCAGCTCTCGCCGCGCCTCTCGGCCAGTTGGCACGTGCGCGATGGCTGGTTCGTCCACGCCAGTGCCGGCCGCTATTTTCAGATGCCGCCTTACCTGCTCATGAGCTTCAGCGATGGCGAAGGCACCCTCGTCAATCGCGAGCGGCTCGACTACCTGCGCAGTCATCAGGCGGTCGTGGGCATCGAGCACCTCACGGCCAACGGCTATGCCGTCAGGATCGAGGCTTTCGCCAAAAACTACGACCGCTATCCCTTCCTGTTGCTCGACTCCATATCCTACGGAAACGCCAATGCCAGCTATGCGCTGCTGGGCAACCAGCCCGCCGACATGCGCTCGAAGGGACGCGCCCGCGGCATCGAGTTCCAGATCCGCCAGAAGCTGCGCAAGCGCTGGTGGTGGATGCTGTCGTACAGCTATGTGCGGAGCCGGTTTACCGACAAGGAGGGCCGCTACCGCGCTTCGGCCTGGGACAACCGCCACTTTGGCCATGTGGCTGTCGCCAAAACCTTCCGCGGCAACTGGCAGGTGGGCGTGCACTACGTGTTCACCGGCGGCAACCCCTGGACGCCCTACGACATCGCGCTTTCTTCGAGAAGGAACGTGTGGGACGTCACCCGACGCGGCCTGCCCGACTACGACCGCCTCAACGAGGAGCGACTGCCGCCCATCCACCAGCTCGACATCCGCGTGGACAAACAATGGAACTTCCGGCGCTGGACGCTCACCCTGTTCCTCGACGTGCAGAATGCCACGGCCGCACCCATCCCGTTGCTGCCCTATCTGACGGTCGTACGCGACGAGCAGGGCAATCCCCTGCCCGAACCCGACGACCCATCGCGCTACCAGACCAGAATCATCGAGAGCGACACGGGCCGGCGGCTGCCCACCCTCGGCCTGATCGCCGATTTTTGATGCGGCACGCTGCTCAACCCTTCGGCGTCTCCTGCCGCAGCAGGCGCGCGGCTTCATGCACGACGAAGAGCATTTCGGTGCCGATTTGCGCGAAGCGCGCATCATAGACCCGATCCTGCTCGGGCCGGCCGTCGGCCGCCTTCGGATCTTCGAAAGGCAGCGAGAAGCGGGCCACAGCACCCGGCACGAACGGACAGGCCTCGTCGGCCTCGGCACAGACCATGACGGCAGCGAAGCCGCGTTGCGGGTTGAACGGATGATCGAAGCGCTTGGAAAAGAACAGCACAGGCTTCATGCCCGGCAACCGGAGTTCATAGCGCGGATTGTCGCCCTGTGCCACCTGTTCGATCGGAAAGCCAAAGCGACGGGCCGCGGCCACGGCATTGGGGTGAAAGGCCGTGGCTTCGGTGCCGCCCGACCACACGCGTACGCCCGGCAGCCCATACCATGCTGCCCCCACCTGCAACCAGAGTTGCCCCATGTGGCTGCGGCGCGAGTTGTGGGTGCAGATGACGACGACATCAGCAGGCCGGCCCGCACGTAGCCGGTCGGCAATCCATTCCGCCAGCTGACGCTCCGGCGGTATTTCGCGAAAGCGCGATTCGAGCGCCTGGATGCGGTTGGCAAGAGGTTCGGGAAAAGCAATCATATCCGTTCGGTCTTTTTGGGCAGGGCCCAAATTTACCTCGCACAATGCGGTTGCAAGAGATGGAGTGAGGAGTGAGGGAGAGACCTTGTCCCGATTCAGCCGATTCAGCCGATTATACTCGAATCAAAGTGATCCGGGAAATCCTGTTGCAGTGGTTGAGAGTTGAGAGTTCAGAGTTCAGAGTTCAGCGTTTAAAGTTTAATATTCAGATTTTCAGCGCTTTGTGCAGGAAAGAGTCATTTGCTCAATCCTGAGCGCCCTGAAAAAAGGTGCCATGGAGAAGCCTGAACTTTATGGTCTGACAGCTGATATTTTGCTTAAAGCATTGTAAATTAAGTCTTTTTGCGCATCAATTTGAACGAACCGCAGCTTTCAGCCGCAGATTCACGCAGTTTGCGCGCAGTTTTTACCTGTCGTTGAGGGTGTAGGGTTAAGTCTCAGTGGCACTCTGTGTAACTGAATAATTTTTCGGCTTTTTTCAGGGGCCTCAATCCTCGTTCCTCACTCATTCCAACCGCAGCCTTCGGCCGCAGAAAACGCAGCGCTGACGCAGTTTTTGGACAGGTTTAGAGTTTAAGGTTTAAAGTATTTCTTATTGATTATCAGCTTTTTGAAAAAATCATTGGTTCTTCGGTTTCTCGATTCTCATCTATTGAAACCGCAGTTGTCGCGCAGTTTGCAC
>WFYJ01000214.1 GCA_015490175.1 Saprospiraceae bacterium
ATTTGCTTGGTCGTCATTGCTATTCTTTTTGTCCGTTTGCATAGCAAAGGTGGCCCCATTGACCCCCGCGCAAACAGACGCGAATAGCGTATTTTTCTAATACGTTTTTACACCGACGACCTACGTGAAAACGCGTAGCGTTTTACACTTCCCGTTTTTTTAAAAAACTGATAACCAATATTTTAAAAAACACAACCACCAGTAATGCATTATTCTTGCCTTTTCCGGGCACGAAAAATACTCGCGATTTACAACAAACAAAATTCAAAAAAACGACGCGTTTCGAAAAACACCTGTCCCTCCGTTTTTCCTGGCAGGCAAAAACGGCAGATCAAAATTTTATCTCCATTTTCATTGAAAAAACAAAACGAAAAAAGGCGCACTTTCAAGCCAGACGGGGCGACCACAGGAAGGGGCAGCTCTTTACAGTTGCACGAGCGGGCGCACCTGGTCGGAATACAGCTTTTCGATCTGGCGGGCATAGCGATCGGCTATGAGAGGCCGATTGAGCTTCATGCTGACACTGATCTCGCCCGACTCGACGGTCCACTCCTCGGCCAGCAGGTGAAAGCGGCGGACGCGCTCGTGTGACGCCAGTCGCTCGTTGGCCTTTTGCACCTCCTGTCGGTAGCGTTTTTCCACTCGGGGGTTGAGCACCATGAATGCCGGCGCCGTCCAATGGATTCCCTCCATCCGGCACCACTCCTGCAGCAGCGTGAAATTGGGCACGATGAGCGCACTCACGTACGGCCGCCCCAGGCCAAAGGCCATGCACTGTGCGATGAAAGGCGAGTCGAGCAGGGCCCGCTCGACCACCTCGGGCGCCACGAATTTGCCCGAAGAGGTCTTGAACAGCTCGCTCTTGCGGCCGGTGAGCTGTAAGAAGCGCCCCTCGACCCATCGGCCCAGATCGCCGGTGTGCAGCCAGCCGTGCGCATCGACGGTGCGGGCTGTCTCTTCGGGCAGGTTGAGGTAGCCGATCATGACGTTCGGCCCGCGCACCAACACCTCGAAGGTGCCCGGCGCTTCCGTTTCTTCGAGGCGCACCTCCACGCCCGGTATGGGCATGCCTACCGTACCGAAGCGGTAGCCGCCTTCTTCGAAGCGGTTGCACGTCACGACGGGCGAGGCTTCGGTCAGGCCGTAGCCTTCGCGCACCTCGATGCGAGCCGCAGAAAAAAGGCGGGCCAGGTCGGGTTGCAAGGCGGCAGCCCCCACCACGACCCCTTCCACGCGGCCGCCGAGCAGCTTGCGCCAACGCCGATACACCAGCAAGTCGGCCAGGTTGCGCTGCCACCAGTAGCTCAAAGGCATGCGCCCGCCGCGATAGCGCTTGCCCAGCCGCATGGCCCAACGCATCAGCAGGCGCGCCACGGCGCCCCGACGCGTACTTTCTTCCCACAGGTAGTCGTGTGCTTTCTCCAGCAGGCGCGGCACAGCCGTGAAGAAATGAGGTCTTGCCTTCCGGAAATCGTCGGCCAGCGTTTCGCTGCTGCCGTAATAAATGGACGCCCCCACCGCCATGTACAGGTAGCAGACCATCCGCTCGAAGATGTGATTGAGCGGCAGAAAGGTCAGCACGCGCTTGTCGCAATTGATCGGGACGAGCTGCTGTACGGCTTTGAGATTGCTCACGATGTTGCGATGCGACAGCATCACGCCTTTGGGCCGACCCGTGCTGCCCGACGTATAGATGATGGTCGCCACATCGTCTTCGTGAATGGCGGCTTTGTAGGTCTCGAAGGCCGCCTCGTGATGCTCGACGGGCACGGTGAGCATGTCCTCGAACGAGCGCAAGCCATCCACTGCCTCGAGGCTGTACACCTCTTGCAGATGAGGTACGCTGCCCTGCACCTGCTCGAGCCGTCGGTAGCAAGCCTCGTCGTCCACGATGCAGTGACGCACGGCGGCATCGTTCAGGATGTGAATCAGGTGGTCGCTGCTGAGTGAAGGATGCACCGGCACGACCACCGCACCTGTTTTCTGGAGCGCGAAATCGACGATGTGCCAGCGCGGTGATCCCTTTGCTGCGAGGAGTGCCACGCGTTGCCCCTTGCGGATGCCGCGATCGAGCAGACCGGCCGCATAGTGGTTGACCAGCTCGATGCACTCGTCCGTGCGCAGCGAAAGCCAACGACCGCCCGAATCGCGGTAGTTGAGGGCCTTGCGATTGGGCCAACGAGCCTGCTGATACGGCAAAATCTCAAACAAGCGCCTGAGTTCCATGAAGCGTGCGAATCTGAAGCTTGCCAATCGGTCATGCTCATGGGGCAACTCTTCAAATGGACAGGCCCCAAGCTATGAAAAATGAAGGGCCTGGCCAATCACTGCAGCTCGCAGGCTGCCGATTTTCCAGGGCCATCGCACTTTGCCGGAAGGCCTCGTTACCTTTGCATGCACAAAAAATCGAATGCCATGTTTGGAAATCTGTTTGGCGACTTTGAAAAGAAGCAGGAAGAGTTGCGCGAGCGGCTCGATGCCATCCTCGTCGATGCCGAGGTAGAAGACGGCGCCGTGCGCGTCACGGCCACCGCTGCCGGCGAGCTGCGCGATCTGGTGATCAACCCCGAAAAGTTGGACGTGCAGGACGTGGAAGCACTGCAAGACCTCGTGCTCGAGGCCGTCAATCGCGCCCTCGACGAGGCGCGCAAGGTGCAGGCCGAAACCTCGCGCGCCCTCATCAAAGACATGTTGCCGCCCGGCTTCGACAAACTTTTTGGCTAAAATGCCCTTGCCGGAAAAATGCACGCCCTGCAAGGGGCGTTCTGGCCCCTGCATCCCCATCCCCCATCACAAACCGCTTTTGCGATGCTCCGACACGATTCCGCATTCCTCATCCTCTTTTTTGCCTTCAGCCTTTCGGCAAATGCCCAGGTGACCAGCGGCCTCATCGCATGGTACCCCTTCGAGGGCGATTCGTGCCAGGCCGTGGACGCGCTGGGCACCCCGACCAACAACGGCTTTCTCAACGGCGACATCAGTTGCGGCTGTGGCGTGGTGGGCAACGCGATGTACTTCGACGGCGTGGACGACTACGTGGTTTTTCCGGGCACGGCCGTCAACGAGAACTACTTCAACACCACCGACTTCACCATCAGCTTTTACTTCAAGCCCACCAGCCAGACCAGTCAGGACCAGGTCATCCTCTCCCGACGCGACGGCTGTGGCATAGACCATGCCTTCGCCATACGCTACAATCCCTTTTCGCGCAACCTGAGCGTGTTGCTCAGTGAAGCCGCCGGCCTCAACGGCACCATTGCCGCCCAGCTTCCCCCCAACCGCTGCTGGTACCACGTGGCGGTGGTGCGCGTAGGCGCCCGCACGCGCCTCTACATCGACGCGCGCCTCGTGGGCGAGGTCAACGCCCTGCAACGGGTCGACCTGTCGAACGACACCCTCTTGCTCACGCTGGGTGCCAGCAACTGCACCCTCGAGCGCCCCTTCGAGGGCTTCATTGACGAGTTGCGTCTCTATGGCAAGGCGCTCACCGCCGACCAGATCGCCACGCTCTTTTTCCAGCCCGACCAGATCGGCGTGGACCGCTACAGCAGCACGCTGAAAGACACCATCATCTACCTGGGCAATTCGGTGGCCACCTGGATCACTCCTACCTGCGCCACCGACTTCGCCTGGCAACCCACCACCGGCGTGGAAGACCCCACTTCGCCCTACACCCTGATCACTCCCGAAGAAACGACGCTCTACAGCCTCTCCTTCTCCGATGCGTACTGCACGGCTGTGGACAGCCTGCGCATCACCGTCATCGACCCCTCGACGCTCGACTGCACCGAAGTGCTTGTTCCGGGCGCCTTCACGCCCAATGGCGACGGCCTCAACGACACCTGGGGCCTGAGCAACCCCTTTGTCATAGAACCTCCCTTCTCGCTCGAGATTTACGACCGCTGGGGCAGTCGCATCTTTTTCACCGATGACCCCTACCAGCGATGGGACGGCACGTGGCAGGGACAACCCGTCAACCCGGGCATATTGCTCTACCGCGTACAGTGGCATTGCAAAGGGGAAGAGCGGCTCGCCACCGGATCCCTCACCGTATTGCGCTAAGGCAGCCCACAGGATCCCCAACATCGTTTTCCTTTCCCGCCCCCGCTCACTGCTCACGGTGTCCGGCATGAAGAACGTCGCAGCCATTGTCGTTTTACGACAACAAAGTTGTGACAGCGTTTGCCACCCCTGATTTCTTCCAAAATCGGGCAGACAATTATTTTTCCTCTTTCAATCAGATCGAAACATATCAAACAAAAAAACTATCAAGAACCATATCTCTTCTCCCTTGTGACATCTTTTCGCATGGTGGCAAATTTTTTGCCCCGGAAGGGCACTGTGCAATGCAACTGCCCCTCTCGAACCGACAAAAAACTTTCAAACGCTCACCACTGCCTCCCCCATTGCCCGTGTGTACGCGCGCGGGCAACGTTTTTCGCAGTGAGCCAGCAACATGGGAGCCTTCACCACACAACCATACCAGTCATGAAAGGGGATTACATCACCACCGCAGGCCTGTTTTCGTCCCCCCCGCAAAAAACGAACACGGACACCGCACTACCGCCTGAACGGGCCGATCAGCTTCGACAACTGGAAGCAGAAAACAAGGCATTGAAAGCACGTGTCGAACAGCTTTCGCAATTCGCCCGAGCTGCAGCGCACGACCTCAAAGAGCCGTTGCGCATGATTGCTTCCTATGCCACCCTGCTCGAACGCACCCTGGGTTCCGGGCTCGATCCCCGCGCGGCCTCCTTTCTCGAACAGATTTCCGGAAGTGCCCAACGCGCATATGCCCTGCTCGACTCGATGTTGCAATACGCCGCCCTTTCCTACCGCGAGATCGCGCTGAGCGAGGTAGATCTCAATGACGTACTCCAACAGGTGACGGCCAACCTGCAGTTGCGCATCGGGGAGCGCGGAGCACATATCGAAGCCGACCCCTTGCCGGTCGTCCATGCCAATGCCGAGCTCATGGTGCAGGTGTTCCAGAACCTGTTGAGCAATGCCATCAAGTTCACACCGCCAGACCGCAAGCCCCATATCCGGATTCGCTGCAGCGAACAGGGCGAGGTTTTCCGGATCGAAGTAGCCGACAACGGCATCGGCATTCCTCAAGACCAGCTTGAGCGCATCTTCGAAGCCTTCGAGCGCGGCCACGCAGGCAGGGACTACGAAGGCACGGGCCTGGGCCTGGCCATTACCCGGCGCATCCTCGAACGGCTCGGCGGCACGATCGGCGTGCAGTCGGAAGCGGGCAAAGGATCCACTTTCGTCCTCACGCTGCCCAAACATTCGTAGGCGTGTAGCTTTGCCACAAAAAGCAATGCACCATTTTCCTCGCCCGCTGCTGGCCTATGCGGCCATTGCCCTGCTCCACCTCACCGCCATAGCGACCGGACTGTCCGGCGCTGCCACCGCCACCAAGCCCCTGCTCATGCTTACCCTGCTGTGGTACTGGCTGCCCGCCGCGGCATCTGCCGGCAAGGCAGGCCGTTGGGTGACGGCCGCCCTCGTTTTTTCGCTCTGCGGCGATGTCCTGCTCGACATGGCAAAGTACCGACCAGAGCGTCAGAGCTGGTTCCTCGCCGGCCTGGGAGCCTTCCTGCTGGCGCAGCTTGCGTACGTGGCGGCGTTTCACCTTTTCCCGCCAAGGGGAAAGGGCCTCGTCCAATACCATCCGTGGTGGCTGTTGCCGCTGTTGGCCTACCTCATCAGCTTTTTCCGGACGCTCTGGCCGGGCATTCCCGAAGCACTGCGCCTGCCCATCGTGCTGTACGGCCTCGCCATCTCGACCATGGTCGCTTCGGCCATGAACCTGGGTGGGCGATTGCCGGCACCTTGTTATCGGCTGGTGGTGTGGGGCGCCATGAGCTTTCTCCTTTCCGACAGCCTCATCGGCCTGAGCCGCTTTCGGCCGGAAGCCTGGGGATGGCCCCTGCCTCAACTCTGGATCATGCTCACCTACATCGCCGGGCAGGGCCTCATCGTCGTGGGGCTGCGCAGCGCCCTGTCGCCCAAACCCACAGCATGACGGCTGCCCGGGCGAGTGTTATCTTGCGGGCAGCTCAAAACCTCATTTTATGCGCAAAAAGATCAGTGCCTGGCTCTTACGCCTGTTGGGCTGGCGCGTCGAAGGGTTCAATCCTCGCCGGCTCGACAAATACATCATCATCGTCATTCCCCACACTTCCAACTGGGACTTCCCGCTGGGCCTGCTGGTACGCAATGCCTGGGCGCTCAACGAAGTGAAGTTCCTGGCCAAAGACAGCCTCTTCAAGCCGCCCTTCGGCTGGCTGTTCCGGTGGCTGGGCGGCTACCCCGTCGATCGCTCGAAGCGACACAACTACGTGGATGCCGTGGCCGACATTTTCGACCGCCACGAGCGTTTCGCCATCACCATCGCGCCCGAAGGCACCCGCAGCAAGGTGGACCGCCTGCGCACGGGCTTCTACTACATCGCCCTCAAAGCCGGGGTGCCCATCATCATGGCCCGATTCGACTACGGCAACCGAACGGTCGCCTTCAGCGAACCTTTCTGGCCCAGCGGTGACAAAGAGGCCGACTTCGCGCATATCCGGGAATTCTACAAAGACGCCAGAGGCAAAAACCCCGAGCTCGGCATCTGGTACGGCGAGCAATAAGGCCTCGGCCCCACCAGCCCGCCTGCCCCGCTCGATACCCATTTTTCGCCTTTCGGCAAAATGGCTGACCGCGCGATGTGCGAAAGGCCATTATCTTTGATGTGGCTACAACAGTTTACCCCATTCACCGCTCCAAAACACACACCGCCGATGAAATTCCGCATCCTCTACACGCTCTTTGGCCTTGCCTTTGGCCTGTTTCTGTTCACGGCCAGCTCGGGCGGGCGCGCTTCGGTCGCCGGCGAAGGCAACACCGGCGCTCCCGGCGACGCCACCAACTCCAATGGCACGCCCAAAACCTGCGTCACCTGCCACAACTCCAGCACCACCATGGCCGTCACACTCGACATCGTGGTGCTCGACGAATACGACGTCGTGGCCACCAAGTACCTGCCCGGACAGACCTACGAAGTGCGCGTGGTCGTGGAACCCACGATGGGCACTCCCGCCGCCTACGGCTTCCAGATGGTCGCGCTGCAAGCGCCCCAGGGTGAGGACGGCCCGGCCCTCAACGACAGTTGGGCCAACCCCTCCGACAACGCCAAAATCGCCCAGGCAGGCAACGGCCGCAAATACGTGGAGCAGAAAGGCCCCAGCGCCACCAATGAATTCACGGTACAGTGGACGGCACCCCCTGCCGGCAGTGGTACGGTGACGTTCTACGCCTGCGGCAACGGCGTCAATGGCAACGGGAGCAACAGTGGCGACGCGGCCGCCTGCGCCGTGCTCGAGCTGCCCGAAGGGGTCGTCAACAGCCTTGCGGAAGCACAGCGCACCACTCCTCTTCGCCTCTGGCCCAACCCCTTGCGTGGACATGTAATCCGCCTTTCGGCAAACGAAGTCTGGACGGGACCGGCTCGGGTTCGACTGCACGACATCGACGGGCGGCTCGTATGGGAAAACACACTCGTACTGAACAAGGGAGCCGCCGAAGTGCAAGTGCCCGATCTGACCGCCGGCGTCTATCTGCTGCACCTGCTACAGAACGATCGGCTGGCCACGGCAAGAATCATCGTGAGCCAATAGCAAAAGGCCGGTGCCCGTGCGCTATTGCACGGTATCAGACTGGAAAAACAAACTGTCGAGGCCCAGCAGGCTGTCGATCCAGGCCGTATCGCGCAGCAGGGGCGCCAGCGGCAGCGAATCTTCAGGAAAATCGACGCGCGGGGGCGGCGGCGGCAGTTTGCGCTGGAAGCCGCGCAACAACAGTTGCTCCTGCCGCACCCGCTCGATGATGACCGAGTCGGCGCGGCGGCTGGCCTCGGCATACACTTCTTCCCAGCAGCGCTCCACCCAACCGGCTTCCCATTGCTGCTTGCGGCGCTCCAGCTCGCGGGCGATGAGTTCTTTTTTGGTGATCGACGGCTTGCGCGGCCCGCAGGCCGACAGCCACAGTACCGCCGTCATTCCCATCACTATGGCCGGCCATCCTCTCATCGCGGCACTTTTTTTTCGGTCTGAGCGCCCATGAGCCGCAAGCGCGCTTCCAACTGGCGCTTGCGCTCCCGGATCTCGGCAAGGCGTACCTCGACGATGGAGTCGCGAGCCCGGCTCACCCGTTCCTCCCACAGCGCCTTGCAGATGCTGTCGAGCTGAGGCTTGCGCTGCTGTACGAAATCGCGAAACAGGCTGTCGATCAGCATGCGATCGCGATGGACGAGCGTGGGTGGGGGTGGCTCGGTGCAGCCCATGCCCCATCCGCACAGCAGGCAGAAAAGCAAGGCAGGCGACAAGCGCTGCTTGCCGCCTGGCCATATGAACCATTTACACCTTTTGCTCATGCATCCTGCATTTACCGCAGCACGACGACGCGGCCGCTGGCCGTGCGGGCCTGCGTGCGCACCACCACGAGGTACAGCCCCGAGGGCAGAGCCGACACATCGGCCTCGTGCTGCCTGCCGGCAAAAGTAATGCGCTCTTCCCTTACGAGCCGGCCCGTGGCATCGAAGAACCGGAGCTGCGCGGCCCCCTCGCCGACGAGTCCTTCACCGAACCGGATCAGCAGGCGGTCGGAAGCCGGGTTGGGCCACAACTGCAGGCTGCCTGCCGGCAAAACCTCGGTAGTACCCACCGGCGCATCCGGATCGATGGCGATGTGGTAGGGCGTAATGGGCAGCCAGCCGCCCGTGCCATCGCTGATGGTAAACGTAAAGCCGTCGGGCGCGTCATCCTGACCGTCGTGCACGTACCACACCAGGCCGCCATCCACGTCGCTCTGCGTGAAGGTGCCGCCCACGCTCAGGGGCTGTCCATCGCGGAACAGGGTGCCGTGGCGCACGTCGGTCACCACGGTGTACGTCAGCTCGCCGGGCGGCGTGTCTTCATCCTCGGCCACCAGCGTGAAGCTGTTCACCTCGCGCAGGCCGCCGGGCGGCACGCGCAAGGTGTCGTTTTTCACCAGATAGGGACTCTTGGGCTGGATGGCCCCACAGAACTCGACCGTCCAGCTTTCGAGCTGTCCGCCATTGCCGAAGTTGTCGAGCACCTCGATCTCAAGACGCCAGGTGCCCTGGATGTCCTGACCGTCCAGCTTGGCCAGCGGCTCCTTGGGCTGATGGAGCTGTCCATCCGTGGGCGGACAGGCCAGCGGGTCGGGCGCCTCGTCATCGAAGCCGAGGTCGAACACCTGCGTGTTGCCACAGTCTTTCGACATGAGCACCACCACCGAGTCGAGCGGGCTGACGAGCCGCACCTCGATGTGGCGCACCGCATCGTGGGTGCCCTTTACGTTCAGGACGTTCACATCGTCAATGAGCCCCGTTTGCGACACGCCGATCTCGGAGGCAATGGTGGGCAAGCCCGAGGCCGAGATGTTGATGGGCGTATCTTCGGCCGTATAGCTGGCACACGACTGCGTGACGGTCGCAAAAGCAGCCACCTCCGTCCACGCGCCATAGCCGCACTCGTTGCCCGGACGCACGCGCCAGTAATAAACGGTACTGCCGTCGAGCGTCACGGCAGGCATGTAGCTGGCTGCCGTGACGCCTGCTGCTGCATCCACGATTGAAGCCGAATCGAAAGCCGGACTGGTAGCGATCTGGATGTCGTAGTAATCGCCTTGCGGCAAATCCGTCCATGCGAAGGTGGGCAACACCTCCACACCACTGAGGCCGTTGGCCGGCTCGAGCAGCTCGAGTGCGCTGAAATCGCTGCTCACCACGTTGAGCGCGAGGGGGCGCACCACCGTATCGACGCCCGGCGCGATGGCCTTCACTTCGAGGGTGTGCAGCCCGTCGGTGGTCACGGCGCTCAGGTCGAGCGTCACGTGTACGGTATCGCCCGTCCATGCCGGATTTTGCGAAAAGCTGATCTGGGTGCCGGCCGGCGCGCCTTCGAGTTGCACTTCGACCAAAGTGTCGAGACCCGCCAGGCCTGCCGTGACCAGGTCGAAAGCAAAGCTGTCGGGCAGGCACACCTGTCCGCTCACCGGCTCGACGGCGGCAAAGAGCGCCGGCTGGTCGGGCAACACGATATCGAAATTGTGATTCGAGATGTCGAAGAAGATGTTGTCGGCCGCTTCGACGCGCACGCGTGCCTTGTCGGTGACGATATTGGGCACCACCACGTATGCCGAGCCGTCGTTGGGCGTGTATTCGAGCAGCGTGACGGGATATGAGTAGCCGCCGTCGAGCGACAGCTCGATGTTTACGTGCTGGCAATTGACCTGGCTGTTAGTGGTGTTGGCTACGTCCCAGGTCACCTCCACGTAGTCGCCAATGGTCCATTCATCGTCGGGGGCGTTGGGGCTGGTGACGCGGAAGGGGCCGGCCGCCTCGGTGGCCTGAAAAGCGATCTCGTCGAAGTCGTAGCTGCCGCCACCTGCGTGGTTGTCGCGCACCGTAAAGCGAAACGTGAGGGCACGCGTGTAGGTGGGCAGCACTTCGGTGGGGTGGTTCACGTTGTGCACCAGATAGTCGTAGCGCGGAAAGGTGCGCGTCGGCGAGCTGGAGGGCGGCACCGACCGAAAGATGGGCGGCGTGCCGTACTGAGCCTGCCCCAGATCGGTAGGCGGCCCCAGGTCGTACTCTTCCCATACGTAGGTCAGCGCGTCGCCGTCGGCATCGCTGCCCACGCCTGTCAGCTCGAAAGGCGTCTCGATGGGGATGTAGAAGCCCCCTTCGATGGGAATGTCGGCCTCGGGCGGCGTGTTGTTGGTCGCCATCACCTGGGCACAGGTGGCGCCGTCGTCTTCGCGGGTGTAGTAGCGGATGCGCTCCATCGAGTTGATGTGGTAGTAGTCGTCGTCGATGTTCTGCACGTAGTTGGATCCGCAGTTGCTGGCGCCGGCATAGCACATGATGGTGCTACCGCTGCCCGGCTCATAGGCCGTCGAGGGGCTTTCGTTCTCGCCGTCGCACTTGTTGAAGGTGTGCAGGCCGTTGAGCTGGTGCCCCATCTCGTGCGCCACGATGATGTAAAACTTGTCGCCCGAGTAGGCGCCGAAGGTGCACGACACGCCGCGCGCCTTGCCGCTGCGGCAGACGACGGCCACGCCGGCCAGGCCGCCGGCATTGGTGCCAAACACATGGCCGATGTCGAACTTGTCGTTACCGATCGAGTCGGCCAATACCGGCGGGTTTTCCTGGATCATCTCGCCCGTATTGCCGTTGGTATAGGGATCGGTGGCGCCATCGAAAAAGAAGACTTTGGTCGTCTCGTCAATGAGCACGAGGCGGATGCCCAGGTCGCGCTCCATGACGCTGTTCACCTGATTGACGATGTAGGTGACGGCCGACAGCACATTGGCCACCGAGCCGCCCGCACCGCCATGCGCATCCGAAAACTCGCCCGTAGTGGCCACCGCCAGCCGGTAGATGTGAAGGTTGTCGGGGCCGCGCTGCTGCAGGCCCCGCGCGATGGTGTGGCGCTGCAGCCAGTCGAGCGAGGGGTCCACGCCCGTCTCGTCGGCAGGTACATCGCATGAGGGCCGCTCGTCCAGGCCGGCCTCGGCCAGCGCGTAGCTGATGTAGCGCGCACCGCCCCCCTGATCGGCCCACGGCTCGATGAGCACCGTGCCGCCGGGGCGCTGCACGATGGCATGCAGGCCGCGCGTGCCCCAAGCCATGCGCATGGTCGTGGCGGGATCGAGCGTGCTGCGGCCGGCCCAGGTGCGGATCATGGGAAAGCGGGCCTGCAGGGCGGGCTCCAGCACCGGCGACTCGTACACTTCGAAAGGTTCGAGCTTGCCTTCCTCCACGGGCAGCCACACCACCACCGGCGCGGCATCCGTAAACTCCATGGGCGCCGCACGCAAGGCGCTGCGCAAGGCATCGAGCGCGCATACCCACTCGACGAAGTGGTCGGGCAGCGGCGCATGGCGCTGCGCATCGCCGGTGAGCTGCACGTCGCCATCATTGACCGGCCGCCAGAACTGATTGGCCAGTTGGGCGTCAGCATTTTGCGCAAGCAAAAAGACAAAGGCGAAACGTGCAGCTTTCGCCAGATGCCGCCAGAAGAGGTGTATCGTTTTCATTGGTGCGTTTTTGCTGTTTTTTCCAAACCATTTCAGGACACTGAAACACGCTCAATCCACGATCTCGACCACCACGTCAATCTCGCAGGCGATGTTTCGCGGCAGCGAAGCCATGCCCACAGCCGCCCGCGCGTGCTTGCCCCGCTCGCCGAACACCTCGACCATGAGGTCGGAAAAACCGTTGATGACCTCGGGGTGGTCGGTGAAGTCTTCGGTGGCGTTTACCATGCCAAACACCTTGACGATGCGTTTGACGCGGTTGAGGTCGCCCAGCTCTGCCTTGAGCACGGCCAACTGGTTAATGGCCGTGAGGCGCGCCGCCGCATAGCCCTCCTCGACGCTCAGGTCGTGCCCCACCTTGCCCGTAACCCAGCTGCCGTCGGCCCGGCGCGGCCCCTTGCCGGCGAGGAAAAGCAGGTTGCCCACGCGGTTGGCATTCACGTAGTTGGCCACGGGCGCCCCTGCCTCGGGCAGCTCGATGCCCAGCTCAGCGAGGCGCTGCTCTACGTCGTAGTCGTACAGGGGAGGCTCGGGGGAGTACTCCGTCTTGTCGTCGGCGGCGGGCCGGCCGCAAGCCGTGGCCAGCGCCAGCAAAAGCAACCAACCGTAGCGCATGGATCGTGCGTTTTGTGATTTCGTTTTCTGAGCCTACTGAAAAAAGTCCGTAACAAGCCCGACTTTGGTCGGGGCAGGTTCCCGACTTGTCGGAACAGGTTTCCGAAGACTCGGAACAGGTTTTGCGCGAGATTTTGGTTTTTTTCAGGGGCCTCTTTTCTTGAATCGCCTTTCGGCAAATGGCACCCTGGCGAACGGCCCATCCGCGCTGTCTCTCCTTCGCTCATTCACCCCCTCACTCCATCTCACCGCTTCACCACCTTCCACGTCTGCACACCTTCAGCGGCCTGCAGGCGCAGCAGGTAAAGGCCGGCGGGCAGGCCTTCGAGCGACAGGGACGCATTTTGCGAAAGCACCGGCATGAAGGTACGATACAGGGCGCGCCCCTGCAGATCCGTCAGCCAGAGCTGCACGTCGTGGAGCGCGGTCTTGCTGAAGATGCGCACGTGGCCGTCGGTGGGGTTGGGCGCCAGCGTGCAGTCGAGTGTGGGGTCGGGTTCGCGCGTGGCGACCGGCGCGTCGGGATCCACTACGATGTGGTAGTGCGTGACGCCCACGAAGCCGCCCTGGCCGTCGGTGAGCGTGAAGGCGAAGCGGTCGTAAGTGTTGTCGGCGCCGCTGTGCTGGTAGCGCACGAAGCCGTCGTTGACGTCTTTCTGCGTGAAGGTCTGGCCCACGGCGAGTGGCTGCCCGTACCGGCTCAGCGTGCCGTTTTGCGGCAGCGTCACGAGCACGTAGGTCAGCTCGGAGGCGGTGTTGTCTTCGTCGTCGGCCAGCAGCGTGGTGCTGTTGACCTCGCGCATGCCGGCCGGCGGCACGTGCAGCGTGTCGTTGACGACGAGCCACGGATGCTTGGGCTCGAAGTCGGCGCACAGCTCGATGCCCCACTCTTCGAGGGTACCGCCGTTGCCGAAGTTGTCGAGTACCTTGATCTTGAGCTTCCACTCGCCGAAGGTGCTCTGGCCGATGAACTTCGACAGCGGTTCCTGCGGCTTGTACTTGAGGCCCGAGTTGGGCGGGCACTCGATGTCGAAGGCGGCCTCGTCGTCGAAGCCAAGGTTGAAGCTGGACGTGTTGCCGCAGATTTTGCGGAACAGCACCACCGAGGAGTCCTGCGGGCTGGTGAGCGTCACCTCGATGTGGCGCACGGCATCGTGGTTGCCCTTGACGCGATAGACGTTCATGTCGTTGATGACGGCATCTTCGAGGATGGTGAGCTTCGACACGACGGTGGGCGTGCCCGCCGAAGGGATGTTGAGGGGTACGTCGTTGCTGGGAAAGGCCGTGCAGCTCAGCGTCTTGGTGTGTATGGCGAAGGGCTCGAGCCAGTCGCTGGCGCCGCACTCGTTGGCCGGGCGGATGCGCCAGTAGTAGAGCGTGTTTTCGAGCAGGGCCGCCTGGGGCACGTAGCTCGTATCGGTCAGGCCAAATGCCTCGTCGAGCAGGGTGGCCGGCGCGAAGGTGGGCGCGCTGGCGATCTGGATGTCGTAGGTCTCGGCATTGGGCACGCCGTGCCAGGTGAAGGTGGGCAGCGCTCCCACGCCCGAGGCGCCGTTGGCGGGCTGGTCGAGGGCGAGGGCCGAAAAGTCGTTGTACACCACGTTGAACCACAGGGTCTGCTCGACGGTGTCGGCGCCGGGCGCCGTGGCGCGCAACACGATCTCGAAGAGCCCATCCTCGGTCACCTCGCTCATGTCGAGCGTGAGCTGGGTGGCCTCGCCGGCCGATACCGGGTTTTTGGCGAAAGCCGCCTGCACATTGGCCGGCAGGCCGCTCACCAGCTCGAGCGTGATGAGGGTGTCGAAGCCGGCCACGGGCGCCGTGAGGATGTCGATGACGGCCACGTCGGGCACGCAGACCTGCTGCACCGCCGGCACGGGCAACATGGTGAAGGCCGGCTGCGTGGCTGCTTCGATGGCGAAGTTCTGGTTCGACAGGTCGAAGAAGATGTTGTCGGCCGCCTCGACGCGGATGCGGGCCGCACCCGTCGCCACGTCGGGCAACTGGACGGCATGGTGGCCGTCGTTGGGCACGTGGCTGGCCAGCAGCCACGGGTAGGTGTAGCCGCCATCAGTGCTGAGCCGGATGTTGACGAGCTGGCAGTTGACGGGCGCCTGATCGGTATGGGCCACGTCCCACGTCACGTCGAGCCACTGGCCGGCCTGGAAAGAGCCGCCCGTATTGGGAAACGCGACGCGGAACGGGCCGGCCGCCGCCGTGGCGTGGAAGGCTACTTCGTCCCAGACGGCCGCACCCGCGCCCGGGTGGTTGTCGCGCACCGTGCACTTGAAGGTCAGGTCGCGCGAGTAGGTGGGCAGCACTTCCGTGATGTCGTTGCCGTTGGTCAGGATGGTGGTCAGGCGCGGAAAGGTGCGCACGGGACTGTCGGTCGGCGGAAACGAGCGGAAAGCGGGCGCATTGCCCTGCGGGTTGCCCAGCTCGCTGATGGGGCCCAGGTCGTACTCTTCCCAGCAGTAAGTGAGGGCATCGCCTTCGGCATCGGTGGCGCTGGCGCGCAGCTCGAAGGGCGTGCCGATGGGGATGTAAAAGCCGTCTTCGTAGGGCAAGGTCAGCTCCGGAAAGGTGTTGCCCGGATATTCGCTGGTGCCGCACTGCGTGCCGTTGGCCTGCCGCGCAAACACATAAATCTGCTCGAGCGAAGCCACGTGGTAGTAGTCGTCAGAATTGAACTGCACGTTCTGGTCGCCGCACGAACCCGAATACGACATGATGGTGCTGCCACTGCCTGGCTCGAAGGCTGTGCCCGAGGCGAGCTGGCTGCCTGCACCCGGACAGTTGCTCCAGGTGTGCGAGGCCGAGAGCTGGTGTGCCAGCTCGTGGGCCATGATCTCTTCGGCGATGTACTGGATGTTGCTGGAGAAGTGGCAGGTCACGCCGGCACCTTTATTGGTGCCGCACACGGCGCCGCCGGCCACGCCGCCCACGTCGGTGCAGGCCTGCGTGAAGATGTGGCCGATGTCGTAGTTGTCGAAGCCGATGATGCCGTTGAGCACGTCCACGTTCTGGCTGAGCAGGCTGCCCCCGTTGTTGGCGTTCTGGAAGGGATCGTTGTTGGGGTCGAGGAAGATGAGCTGGTCGTTGTTTTCGACGAACACCAGGCGGATGGCCACCTCGCGCTCCCAGATCTCGTTGATGCGGTTGACGGCCGTGGCAAAGGCATCCATCACCGAGCTGACCGTGCCGCCGTGGGCCTGCGCAAACTCGCCCGTACAGGCCAAGGCCAACTTATAGATGCGCACCTCGATGGGTTCGCCGCTGCGGCTCTGGAAGCGGGCCGGCGACAGGGGCGCTTCCGGGGCTTCGCCTTTCGGCAAATCGGAAGCTTGGTGTCCGCAGGCCAGAGGCGGCAGCCCGAACTGGCTGATGTCCACATCGCGCGTGTAATAGGCCATGTAGTAACGCGTCTGGTGCTGCGCCCACGGATCGATGTACACCGTGCCCTGACGCGTGTGGACCACGGCATGAAAGCCGGCGCCCGTGATGCCAAGACGCGTGGTGCTGTACGGATCGTCGAGGCCGCGCCCCGTGAAGGTGCGTATCTGCGGGAAGCGGGCGGCCAGCCCTTGGGGCAGCACCGGCGACGCCCACAGCTCGAAGCGCTGTATGCGGCCGTCGGGCAGCGGCAGCGCCACATCGAGGCCCGGCCCCTCCCCTTCGGGCGGAGCCTTGTCGAGCAGGCGCGCCATGGCTGCCAGGTCGAGTTCGAGCAGGCGATACGCATCGGGATGGGCATCCCAGCTGGCCGACTCGGGCAGCCACATCTGTTGCGGCTCGATGTCGGTCCAGAGCGTTTGGGCAGGGGCAAGACCCGTGCACAGACAGGCGAGCGTCAGCCAGCAGAGGCGACCGTTGAGATTCATGGTGGAATGAGTTTGCGATGAATGGCTTGCGCCAAAAAACAAAAGGCAAGAATCAATGCGCCTTGCGCATAAAGACAACCAAAGTTAGCACAAGCCCCCCCTTCGGCGCTGCCCTTCCTCCGCTTTTGTCGGGGCTACAGCCCGAGGAACGTCGGACAGATGCCAAAAAAGCACGCCACTGCCGGCCCGTGGACCGACAGTGGCGTTGGTTTTTCACTTGACAGCGAAAAAGAACGACTCAGGCGTTGCCTTCCTTCTCTTTCAAAGCCTTGATCTCGGCTTCGAGGCGCAGGCGCTCTTCCTCGAGGCGTTTGCGTTCGGCTTCGAGGCGCTCCTGCTCGCGCATGCCTTCCTGCAGCTCGCGCTCGAGCGTACCGCGGGCCGCATTGAACTCGCGGATGCCCTTGCCGATGCCGCGCATCAGCTCGGGAATTTTCTTGCCACCGAACAGCAGCAGGATGGCAAAGAACACGACGAGCATCTCCGGCCCGAGGAAGTTGAACAACAGTATGGTTTTCATGACTTTTTGATTTTCAGTTTGCAGGGTTCGCCCTGCAAAAGTAAGCCTTTTCGATTGGCTGCGAGCTGACTTTCAGCAATGAACCCGCTGCATCTGAAGGGATCAGCCGCCAGAAAGTTTATACTCAAATCAAAGTGGTTTGGGAAATCCTGTCGCAATGGTTGAGGGTGTAGCGTTGAGGGTTTAGAGTTTATAGTTTAAAGTTTAAAGTTTTTCTTGTTGACTATCAGTCATTTGTCAAATCATCGATTCCTCGGTTCCTCGATTGCTCAATCAAAAATGTCTATCGTCTATCGTCCATTGACTATCGTCAATAATTCCCGAACTGAATTGCGTTGAGTATAAAACCGCAACGATTTTTTTGAGGCGGCGCCGGCACTCCGGCCACGCGTCCCTTACTGCTTCAGGCCGATCTCGCGCAGGCGCTCGTCGAGGTATTCGCCAGCCGTGATGGGCTCGTAAGCCAGGGGCCGCTCCTCGCTCACGCACTGCGGCAGGCACGTCAGATCCATCTCGCTGCGCGGGTGCAGGAAGAACGGGATCGACAGGCGCGGCAGGTGCCACTCCTCGCGCGGCGGGTTGACCACGCGATGCGTCGTCGACTTGAGGTAGTTGTTGGTCAGGCGCTGCAGCATGTCGCCTACGTTGATGACGATCTCGTCATTCTCGGGCATGATGTCCACCCATTCGTCGTCTTTGGTCAGGATCTGCAGACCGCCGGCCGAAGCACCCACCAGCAGCGTGATGAGGTTGATGTCTTCGTGCTGCTCGGCGCGGATGGCCGACTCGGGCTCTTGCGTGATCGGCGGATAGTGGATGGCGCGCAGGATCGAGTTGCCCCAGGTGATGGGCTCGTCGAACCAGTCTTCAGGCAGATCGAGGTGCAAGGCGATGGCGCGCAGCAGCGCCGCGCCGGCCCGCTCGAATTCGCGATACAGCTCGATGCCCGTGCTGACGAAGTCGGGCACCTCGGCTACGTGTACGTTGTCGGGATACTCCTTGCGCAGCGGATGCCCCTCGGGCAGCTCCTGCCCGATCTGGTAGAACTCCTTGAGGTCGCCCACCTTGCTGTGCCTGGCGTGCTCCTTGCCGAACGAGGTATAGCCGCGCTGGCCGGCCAGCCCTTCAATCTCGTACTGCTTTTTCACCTCTTCGGGCAGGGCAAAAAAGGCCCTGGCCCGATCGTAAAAGCGAGCGACCAGCTCTTGCGGAATGCCGTGGCCCACGACCCCCACGAAGCCGATCTCGTGAAAGGCTTTGCCCAGCTTGTCCACGAATGCCTGGCGTTGCCCGGCCGTGCCGTGCACAAACTCGCGCAGGTCCACGACGGGAATGTGGCGTTTTCTGCTCATTGCTTCTGTTTTGGTTGCTGATTGGTCTGGCGCTGTAAAGTTCCACTTTGCCAAGGGGTTTTGCAACCGGTAGCAGGGAGCCACACCCACCCTCTACGGCAAACCTTTTTCTGGCAAAAACTTGCGCATGTGAGCGATTATTTTTTTTGCATATCTGTTCACAAAAACATTTTATCATGAAACAAAAACACCCAACTCTCGCTTTGTTACTCGCATGCACTTTCGTCGGTGCCTTGATGGCCGCAACCAACTGTGAATGCGGCTCGCATGCTACGGGTATCACGGCGTACACCGTTTCCGGCGATGACTGCTGCAATTCGGATGTAGCAGCAAACAGCGTCGGGTGGTACCACGAATATGTGGACCAAGGTGGGGTGTGGGCCTTGGTAAGTACTACGGAGATCAGTGCCACTGAGGCACAAAAGACTTGTTGTCATCCTTCCTGATCCAAAAATTTTTTACTCATGAAAGCTCAATTTCTTATCCCCCTGGCCGTGTTTCTTCTTTGTGTTGGATGTTTCCCTGGTGCTTCCGATGGCTGGAAAGCTGACCAGGTTGTCCAGCCGGCGGCGCCCCCTGCAGTGGCGGCCGGAATCGTGCCTGCGGACAACCCGCTTTTCCGGATTGCAAGTTTTCCTTCCGAGCACGACTGGCACGATGTAGATCGGTTCTACAAAGAAGAGCTTCCCCGCTATGCATCAACAGATTATTACTCCAGCCTCAGGCACATGGCATTGATCCATCTCGTCAATCCATTCCAGTTCCAGCAACATGCCGATCGCAAGACGCTGGAATATTATTTCGGCGAAATGCAGCAAGTGGATTTCATGGACTGGCAAGCATTCACTGCTGTGGCGGCCGCGCTCTTCCTGAAAGGATGGTCCCGCGAGCAGATCCAAAAAGCTGCCATGGACAGGTATGAGCGGAATATGGCTTTTATCCAATCTGCCACCGGATCGGAAAAAACGCTTGAATCTTTGAAAGAAAGCCAGGAAGAGCTTTTGCGCTTTGCCAACAACTTCCCCAACCGATGGGGCAGTTACTGAGCAACCGAATATCGACGCATTTCCACAGCCCGAGACACCGTTCTGTCTCGGGCTGTATTTTTTCAAAAAAAAAGCGACCCCCGTTGGGGCCGCTCCAGCCTCGTGTATGCCCGCACTTGAACAATCAGGACACACAACAATCTTTCATCCTGTTTGCAGGGGACAGACCCCTACGAAACCAGGTCGGCATCGTGCCGGCAGGGTGCGTGTACATCGGTCGGAGGCAGCGGCTGTGCTGCCGCCACGGCCACCAGTTGTCGTTGCATCTGTGCCACCGAGAAGCGGGCCGCGAAGTCGCGGGCACGGGCAGCGAGGCTTGCGTACAACGCCTTGTCTTTGCGCAGCAGCTCGATGGCATGCGTCAGGGCGTCCAGATCGTGCGGATCGATCAGAAAGCCATTTTCTCCCTGATGTACCAGCTCGGCCGGGCCGCCGGCGGGTGGGGCAATGACGGGGATGCCATAGCTCATGGCCTCGAGCAGCGTCATGCCAAAGGTCTCCACCCAGCGCTCGGGATGCGAGAGGTTGCACACCACGTCGGCGTGCTGGTAGAAGGGGTGCACGTCGCGCTGGGCAGGGAAGACCACCAGGTTGTCCGGCATCGGCAGGCCGCGCTGCCCGAACCAATGGCTGATGTCCTCCATTGTGGCATTGAGCACCAACACAAACTGGCAGTGGGGCAGCCGGCCCGCCAGCGCCACGAACTCGCCGACCCCTTTGTAATCCTTTAGCGAGCACAGCATCAGCACAGTAAACGGGCGACGCATGTCGGGGTCGGTTTCTTTTTCATGGAGGGCGGCCTGCATCACGAACTCTTCGGGCAAGGCATTGTACACCACGCTGGAAGGCACTCCGGGCAGGCCTTCTTCTTTTTGCAAAAAGCGGGAAACGAACACGGCATGGTGTGCCGTATGGCGCGCCACGAAGCGCAACCACCGCTTCAGCACGGGCGGCCGCACCGAGGTCTCGTGGATGTGGTACACCACGCGATGGCCCATGAGGCGGGCGGCGAGGGCGGCGCCAAAAGGCATGAGCGTGTTGAGCCAGAACACGACCCCCTCGGTGCGGCGGTAGCGCCACATGGCTGCAAACAGCCACACCTGGGCCCACAGCAGCGCCCACAGGCGCAGCCATTTGTTGTCGTAAAAACGGTATGGTATTTTGCGGAAGCAGGCGTCACATTCACTCAGGAAGCCGGGACCTGCACTGGCGTACAGGTCGACTGCCCAGCCTTGCCGCCGGAAGCCGGCGATGGCCGTGGCCAGCACGCGCGGGCTGCCGCTGTAGTCGTTGAGCAAATGGACGGCGACGATTTTCTTTTTCATGACAAGGTGCATTTTCCGGTTTTGGGCAAAGGGGTTCAGACGAAATAGCTCTTGGCGGCCCACTTGCGCACGGCCACAGGCAAGCGGCGCGGCGGCTTCGAGACGATGACGCGCTCGTCCATCATGATATCGCGATAGCAGGCCACAATGTCCCTGGCCTTGACGTCGTAGGTATAGCATCGCTGGTAGCGCAGGTGGGCGGCCTTGCCCATCTGGCAGCGCAGTTTCGGCTCGTGCAGCAGGCGTCCCAGCCCTTCGGCAAAAGCTGCGATGCTCTCCTCGTAGGTGGTGTAGGGCACACGGAAGGCACAGGTGTCGTCGGTGAACTCGCCCGGGCCGTAGTTGCGGAAGCACAACACGGGCAGGCCATACGACATGGCCTCGACCACCACCATGCCGGCACCTTCGTGCGAGGGGAAGAGGAAAGCCGAAGCCGAGTTGTAGTAATCCTCCAGCTCGCGGCGGTCGAGCCAGGGCACGAAGCGCACGGCCCCCTCGGGCAGGTCGCACTCCTGCACCATCTTTTTCAGGCGCGCCTCCTCGGGGCCCCGCCCGATGAGCACCAGCTCCAGACTGCTGCGGATGGCCCGGGGCTGCGCGTGGTAGAAGCGCGCAAAGGCCCGGATGGTCACGTCAAAGCCTTTGAGCGGCACGAAGCGCCCGATGCTCAGCACCCTGAACTTGTCGCGCTCGACCTGCCGGCGATGGGGCGGCTCGGTAGCCGTAGGCGGGATGCGCACTTCCTTCTCCGGTGGCAGGGGCAGCACCTGTGCCACGCTGCTGTTCATGGCCAGTATCTTGCGCGCCTTGCGGATGGTGATCTTGAGGAACGGATCGAGCTTCCAGAACATTTGCTTGAGCAGCCACAACCGCCGATCGGCCAGCCAGGCGCGCCACCCGTAGGGGCGCAGCCAGGGCGCAGGAATCTTGTGGTGATGCCCGATAGGACCCCACACCAGCGGCTTGCCCAACCGCCACAGGAACGAGGGCGTCCAGTCGTTGTGGAAGTTGAGATGGTGGGCGATGTCGAACGAGAAGCCCTTTCGCCGGATGAACGACACCACGCCCATGTGCCACAGGTAATGATACAGCATGGCACCGCGGCTGCCCCGCTTCCAGAAGCGCATCCAGGCCGGCAGGTCGTAGTACGCAAAGTGGAGCGACACGTGGGGCGGCAGCGGGTTTTCCTTGAGAAACTGCCGGATGGCCGGCGCATTGTTCTTGCGCGTGATGGCAATGACGGGCGTATGCTCGGCCACGTGCCGGATGATGTTCCAACCCGAACCGTCTTCCGAGCCCTTGTAGGGATTCACCGCATAGGCCGTCATCAGCACGGTGGGCCGCAGGGGCGGTTGCTCGTGTACCTGCTTCATGGTCGTTCTGGTTAAAATGGCAGAATTGGTCAACTCAAGTACTTGCCTTTCGGCAAAAGGGGGATGCGGCTCAGCCCGAGGCGGCCGCCGGCACCTCCTCGACCGGAGGCGGCATGGTGTCCTGGTCGTCCGGAGCGATGTGCTTGAGCACGCGAGCCGGCACGCCGCCGATGACGGAATCGGAGGGCATGGATTTGGTCACTACGGCGCCGGCCGCGATGACGCAGTTGTCGCCGATGGTGACGCCGTCGAGGATGGTCACCTTCGAGCCGATCCAGCAGTTGCGACCGATGCGGATGCCTTTGCGCGTGACGCCCTGCAACCGGATCGGGCGGTCGCCGCAGCCGAAGTTGTGGTTTTCCGGATGGCAGCTCAGGTACTGCCCGATGATGCAGTCGTCGCCGATTTCGAGGCCGCCGCCCCCGCCCAGGTAGGCAAACTCGCCGATGCCGACGTTGTTGCCGATGCGGATGTAGCTGCCCACGTGGTCGAACGAGGTGGCCGCCACGATGCGGCTGAAGGCCCCGATGCGCACGTTGTCGCCAAACATCACCGGCCGGCGCGACAGGGCGCTGACGAAGACGTGGTCTTCGAGCTGCACCCACCGGCCGAAGTGGATGTTGGCCAGGTTGAAAAAACGCACACCACGGCCAAGGAAGAGCATGCGGGGCACGCGCCCGTAGAGCAGCAGGCGCCAGGCGCGCAGCCAGGCCAGGCCCTTGGTCCAGGCCAGCGACAGTATCTGGCCGGTAGTGATGGAATCGTCCCAGCGGAAATGGGGATTCTTCCGCCGAACGAGGCGTTGCAATATCTCCTTTAGCATAGCTTTTCTTTTTCCGGGGGGTATTTGGCTTTCGCTCAGGCAATCCGGATGTATGCACGTACCAGCGTGTCGAGGGTACGTTCCATTTCCACGTTCTCCAGGGGCAGATAGACGGCATGGTCCGTCCGTCCGCTCAGGTCTTCGAAAAGTCGCTTGTAGCGTCGCGTCAGTTCGCCGATGGTGGCGGCGTCGAGTTCTCGCTTGCGCGCCCGGATGAGGCGCGCATCGGCATAGAGAAACACGTTCAGGTCGGGCTCGAAGAGGAATCGGTACAGCCAGCGCGGCAGCCACTCGTCGAGTTCGAGGTTGGTGCGCCGCGCATCCACGATGAAGTCGAAATAGTAGCGGTCGTACAGGACGATATAGCCGCGCAGCTTGTAGCGCAGCAACACGTAGAACTGTCCGATCAGATAGTCGGCGAAGTAATAGGCAAAGCGCAGCAGCGACAGCAGTTTGCTTTTGTTTTGTCCCTGACGCGGCAGGCGCTGCACACTCAACTGCTCTGCTTTTTGCTTGCCGTAAATCCAGGCGCTGAGGATCGGCAAGAGGGAAGGGCGGTGCCGCAACACCACGACCTTCTGCCGGTAGCGCTTGCGCAAAATGTCGGCAAAGGCTTCGAGGATGGTGCTCTTGCCGGCGCCATCCACGCCGCTGAAAGTGATGATGCGTCCGCGAGGGTGCATCAGGTCGCGCAAAGTATCCCAAGCGTACCACAGCATATGCCGCGCACGCGCAAAAAGGCGGTTTTCAGGCAAGCGGCGCACATAGGCCAGCAAGCGCCGATGCACCGACGCATCGTATTCCGCCATCTCGACGAAATCAGTAAAGGTGGTGCCGTATTTGGCATTCAAATATTCGAGCAAAAACTGCTGGCGCTCCGCGGGCAGATCCTTGTACCAGAGCAGGTATTTGGCAGGAAGGCCGGAGCCGTTCAAAACATTGAACAGCAGCACGTGCTCCAGCATGGTCAGGTCGCTGTACGTGCTGATGCCGTTGACGATCTGCTTGTTGGCCATCACTTCCCGATTGGGCAGATAGATGAGGTTTTTCCGAATGAGCCGATAGAGCAGATCGACCTGCAGGAAGCTCCCGTCGGTGAAGAAGACAAACGCCTGCGTCATGTGGTGGCGGCGGCGCAAGCGGTAGGTAAACACCTCGCCCTGCTGCCGCAACCACTCCTCGAAGTCGTAGTCGTCGCCGTCGGGCAGCAGCACATCCAGATCGGACGACTCGGCCAGCTCGTGCAAATCATGGCGCAGGTACTTGAGCAGGTAGTACTCGCGCCCCTCGAGCCATCCGAGCAGTTTTTCCGTAAAGCGGTTGCGTGCACTCATCGTCTGTTCTTTTCGTTCAGCAAGTCGGTTGGCGGTTTCGGCAGAGGAATTGCGATTTGTGTTCCTTTTTCAAATCAATTGAAAATCAAAACACTACAAGTCGCTTGTTTTTCCCTTTGATCCCATTTTGCACCTCAGTCCCATCCTGGGAAAGCACCTCGTCCAGTGCGGCACTCCAGGCGTTGATCAGCCAGTAGGCCTGCACGTGCAGATTGATCTGGGTGAGGTAGCGCGGCAGGTAGTAGCTCATCACCCAGGCGAGATAAAAGCAGCGATGCCACTCGAAGTCCACACCGAACTCGCGGCAGATCGCTTCGAGTACGGGCTGGTGCTTCAGGCGCTCGACGGCACGTGCGATCCCTTCGTAGTCGCTATGGCCGATCAGTACTTCCGACTGGAAGGTGTAGTGAAACAGGTCGAACAGCATCGGCATGGCGGGGGCCGACAGCTCCCAGTCGTAGGCATACAGGCGGCCGTCAGCGCCGACGAAAGTGTTCCAGGGCGTAAAGTCGCCATGGGCGCGGGCCACGGGCACGGTGTAGCTCCGGCTTTTACGCAATCGTTCGGTGAGCACTTCGAGCCGATCGATGAGGCGTTCCATGGCGTAGGGCACGAAGCGCCGCGTAGTGGCTGCCGCCTCGCGCGCTTCGCTCTGCCACAGCCGCATCTTTTCCCATACGGGCAGCTCATTTGCCGCAAGGCGGTCGGCCGTGCGGTTGTACAGCTCGTACAGAGCATCGAGGTGTACCCGCTGAATGCGGGTGGCCGGCCGGAAGCGGCGCGGCTGCACATTGGTCACCGCAATGCCGGCAAACAGCTCGCTCGCTTTCGGGAAGCGCAGGCGGTGCCACGCGAAGGTGTCGAGCTCGGCCAGCGTGTTGAGCTCGTTGCGCACCAGACGATGAGCACTTTCCGTAAACGGAAACTTGACGAAATGCGTCACCTGACCCCGCGCATCGGCCAGCGCGATGACGGCCTTGCGGTTGCGCCCCATGGTGCCGGTAAAGATGGCATAGTGGTCGTGTGGTATGGGGGCCAGCAGCGGGGCGAGCGGATGTTCGTGCTTGTACCACAGCTCCAGCCGATGGCGGCGTGCCAGCAGGCGCGGCAAACGCAGCACAAAACCCAAGCGCAGACCGGCGCGCAGCAGCCGCCCTTTGATGTCGTTGGCATTGTAGAGGGCCAGGAATGTGGGTTCGGGCAGTGCAGCGTCGAACAGAAAGCGAATCGAACCGTCGGGATTGGGCAGCCAGGTGTACACCGCGTGGCGTGCATCGGCATTCATGACGCCCCGGTCCAGCATCCAGTCCACGGCCGGCAGGGCGAAGAGGTCGTCCAGGGGCTCGTCGGAAAGATTGACGATGCCGCAGTGGCTGCCTGCCTCTTCGATTTTTGCCTTGAGCGCGGCACGACTGCGCACCAGCTCGATGCGGGTATCAGGCCGAACGGCTGGCGAGGGTGCGTACACCAGTACGCGCGTGGACGCCCACCCGAAAAGCCTGGTGCAGACGGGGATGTCGTCGAAATGCAGTGGTTTCATATCGCTGTTTTTTGGTCGATGCGCGAATGACGAAGAGGAAAATGAGAAAGTGATAAAACATGATTCCGTAGTTGATCTCGCCGAAGATGCCGAACTCGGTAAAGGAGTTGATCATGAGCGGGATCAACATCATCCAGGCCATGAGTTTGAGCTCCCGATCTCTGGCGCGCGCAATGGCGCGGATAGTGGCAGCCATCTGGAGAAAGGCAATCCATGCACCCACCATACCCAGATTCATCAGGACCTGGATAAAGGTGTTGTGGGTCATCTTTCCCGGGTAGCTGTGGATAGAGTGAAAACGCTCGGTATTGGCAATACGCATGAAGCCGTAGCCCAAGAGCGGCTTGCGCGGAAAGCCGTCGGTCAGCAGGTCTTTCCAGAAGGGCAAACGGCCCGTCATGCTCATCACTTCCTCCACATCGCCTTGCTTGACGATGATGGTCTGCACCAGTATGGGCATGACCACAATGGCGCCCACCACGCTGAGTACTTGCAGCTTCAGGTTGCCCGACTTGAGGATGTAGATGCCCGTGACCAGCATGAACGACCCCAGCGACGAGCGCGACTGGGTGAGCAGCAGCACGACCACGCACACTACAATGTTGAAAATGTGGAATCTCTTGGGCTTGCCCCGAAGTATCTCGATGTAACTGGCCGAAGTGCCCAGCACCACCAGCATGCCCAGCTCGTTGGGATTGATGATATAGCCGCCCAGGCGCGAGACTTCACCGCCGTGGGTGTCGCGGAAGAAGTTGTCCGGATCGACAAACATGCCAATGATGAAAGCCATACTGACTATGCATATGGCACGCGAAAGAATCATGGCATAACGGGCATGATTGCCACTCAGCCCATTGTAGAGCACCAGCAGCTTGTAGTGAAAAAACACGAAAACGATACCCTCTATGGCCATGGCAATCTGCAGGGCCGTATGCGATACCGACGAAGTCCACAGCAGGGAAGCCAGCCCCAGCAACAGATAGGCGGCATAGAGGGCCGGAGCAAAAAAATTGTCGTATTCAAGGCGCACGTAGCGCCGGTCGTACCGCTTCCGGAGCCAATAAAAGAGCAAGATGCTGGCGCCCGTAAGCATGGTGCGCAAAAACACCTTGGTCACCTGCGTCAGCGCAGCCGAGTTGGTGAATACCGTCAGATAGCTCGTGATGCGCAACGCCATCATGACGATCAACAAGGTGCGGAAGCCCTTGCTGCGCCAGTAGATTACCGGAGTGTTCGTTGTAGCATCAACTTGCATGGCTCATCAGGTTGGGCACTTCTTCGGGCAGCCGCGGTTGTCGGCCGGCATATACTTCGCTCATCAGCCGGGCGATGCGTGGCCAGTTGAAGACCTCTTCGGCCATGCGGCGCGCCCGGGCGCCGTAATGGGGCAGTGTGCCCTCGGCAAAGGCGCGGTATGCCGCACACATGGCCTCCGCAATGGCCTCGCTGTGGCCCGGTGGCCTTACGGGAAAGCCCGCCTTGTACTGGCGGATATAGCTGTTGACATTGGCAGGCTCAGTGGTGAGGCAGGGCAGGCCCAGGCCGGCCGCCTCGAGCACCGCGATGGGGAAGCCCTCCGAGCGCGAGGGCAGCACGAAAACATGCGACCGGGCCAGAAGCCGGAATTTCTCCTCGCCATAGCGTGCTCCGTGGAACACCACCTTGTGGGCCATGCCCACCCGATGCGCATACGCTTCGAGCCACGCCCGATCAGGGCCGTCGCCGACAAGCTCGATGCGCCCGGGCAAACCACTGTCGAGGTATTTGCGAAAAGCGTCGAACAGCACGTCCAGTTGCTTGTAATAATTGTCTATCCGTCCGCAAAAGCTGAACACCAGCTCGCGGCTCCCGGAAAAGTCGGGCCGCACCCCCTCGGGCAGTGTGGAAAGGTCAATACCATTGGGCACGAGGCACTTGTTCGGCACCGAAACCCAGGTGTCGATGCAGCGATATTCGTTGGCACCCAGCAGTTGCACCATGCGTGCCTTGCGTATGATGCGCACCTCAAAGAGCCGGAAGTACAACCTTTTGGCCAGCCCATTCTTGCGCATGGCTTCATGGGTCAGCGCCCCGTGCGGGGTATAGACATATGGAATGCCTCTGCGCTGCAGGCGGCGCGCGATCCGGTAAAATTCGGGGATAAAAGCGCCGTGAAGGTGCACCACCTCGGTGCCCTCCAGTGCGTCGATGGCCCGAATCAGTTCCGGGTCGAGTTTCCATTTTTGCGGAAGCTGGCGAAAAAGGCGGGTGTGGTAAGCACGCGGTGGAAAATCACGACGCGTGTTGGAGGCAATGCCCCACAGAGTCACCTCGTGCCCCAGTTCGACCAGTGCCGCCGACAGGTAGTGCGCTACCTGATTGATGCCGTTCATACGATCGGGATTGGCTTTTCCAAGTACGACTTGTACAATCTTCATGCGTTCGAATTTTCTGAGGTTCAGGAATGATCTGCAGCCGAAGCCGCCGGCCGCCGGCCACGGCGGGCTCCGGCCCGGTACAGCGCCCACAACCCGACGGCCAGCAAAATGAGCTGGCTGATAATGAGGCCGGCCAGCAACCCCTCCATCTTCCAGCCCTGCACCATGGGCGTTACAGCCACTATGCTGAAAGCCGCACTTGCCGCATAGCCCCAGAAGACAGACTGTGTGCGCTCAAGGGTGCGAACGGCAAACTGCGTCATCGTGGAAGCATAGACGAATACGTAGAGCACGCAGTACACGCGCACCACCCAGGCCCATTGGACCGCCTCGGCGCCGTAGAGCAGGGCCGTAATCGGCTCGGCACCGATGGCCAGCACAGCCAGCAACGCGCCCGTAATCAAGCCATAGCGCAGACTCTGCACCTGCATGTATTTTGCGAAAGCGGGATAACCGAAATCAAAAAGTTGTCGGGCAGCCTGCACCGGCACGATGCTCTCCAGCGAGAGGAACAGCACGTGCGTCAATCCGAGGATGTTCTGGGCGATGCGCACGGCCCCGGCTGCTGCAGGGCCCAGCACGCTTGCCCCTGCGATGATGAAAGCGTTGCCCGAAAACCACTGCAGCAAGGCTTTGCCCACCAGCCATTTGGAAAAGTGATAGTGTCGCGCCCAGACGATGGATGCCAGGCGGCGGCGCCAGCGCGGCGGCCATGCCCGGGGCGCCTCCAGCAGGCTTTTGAGTTGCGGCCCCATGACGCCCAGGCCGGCGGCGAGGGCCGCGCTCCACCACCAGAGCACGGCTGTGAGGTGTAGTGCATCGCGTGCGTACATCGCGCCCAGGCCGGCCAGCAACAGCAGCAGCGTCAGCGCATCGGCCAGCAGGGGGCGCAGGATCTGCCTTTCGGCAAATGAGGCCTTGCGCGCGAACTCCTGCACCAGATACAGCGGGCTGAACACCGCCATTATCTGTCCGATGTATTGCCAGCTTGCACCCAGCAGGCCGACCACCTGCCCGGCCCACATGAGTGCGCCACCGAACACCAGCACTGCCGCCATCGGCAGGTGCCCCCACGCCAGTACGCCCAGCCAGGAACGGCGGCGCGCAGCGCGCAACTTGCCGTAGAAGGTAAACATGGGCTGCGTGATGAAGGCCTGGTGCAGGCTCAGCACGAAGAGCACGGCCATCCATGCCAGTGCAAAGTGGCCGAAATCCTCGATGCCAAGGCCGCGTGCCAACAGCACGACCAACACGAAGTTGCCGCCGCTGAGTACCATCTGGTCGGCGATGATGCCCACATGCCCGTTCAGGCGCTGCAATATGTCGGACAGGTACTTCATACGGTGGTGTCCTTGAATAGATGATCTCGCATCCCGAAAATGAGCCGGGGGCAAAAGGTGTAGGGTTGAGGGTTTAGAGTTCAGGGTTTAGAGTTTAAAGCTTTTCTTGTTGACTATCAGTTTTTTGTCAAATAATCAATTCTTCGGTTCCTCGATTCCTCAGCCATTGGAACCGCAGCTTTCGGCCGCAAAACGCAATCTGAAATCAGTTAATCAGCGACATTATCCTTCCTACCTCAGGCGCGATTGAGCAATTTGCGTTTCCAGCCGGTTGCCTCGTGGCGATATTTCTTCAGCTCGCGCGGCTTCATACGCACGTCGTTGAGCAGCACCATGCTGTTGAACAGCTCCCATTCGTGGATGAGCTTCTCCAGCGCTTTCACTTTGCGCACCTTCGAATAGCGGGCACGCACCACGAACAGGTTGAGGTGGCTCTGCTGCATCACGGCCACCGCATCAATGGCCAGACTCAGAGGCGGCGTATCCACGATGATGACGTCGTATATGCTGCCCATGCTCTGGAGCATGAGCTGAAACTCTTCGGAGAAGATCATGCCCGGGTTGCAAGCTTCGACATCGCCTGCGGGGATGAGTTCGAGGTTTTCGGTTTGCGTCAGCAGGGGGGCGTCGTACACGTCGATGTCGCCGGCCAGAATGCCCGCCACGCCGCCGAAGTTGACGGTGCCCACCAGCTCGTGCAGGCTCGGCTTCCAGATGTCGAGGTCAATGAGCAGCACGCGCTTGCCGGTCTGTGCGAGGGCGCGACCGATCTGGGCGGCGGCAAACGACTTGCCTTCGAGCGGCGCATACGAAGCCACCGTGATGAACATGCCGTTCTGGTAGTGGGCGAAGAGCTGCGTGAGCTTGGCCACGATTCTGGCGTGCAGCTCGAAGGTATCCCACTGGCCTTCCGGCACATGCGCCAACTCGCCCAGCACCGGAATGCTCATGATGTCTTCCAGTTTCGAGACGCTGGTCACCTTGGCGCGCCAGAAATCCCAGGCATAGGCCACGGCCATGCCCAGCAGCAGGGCAAAAAAGAGCGTCACGCCGAGGATGAGCGGCCTGTTGGGAGAAGAGGGCGTGGTGGGCAGCAGGGCGCGATCGATGATCTGGTGCGGATAGAGATTGGCCGAGCGCGCAATGGCCAGCTCGGTGCGGCGCTTGCTCAGGTAGTTGTACATGGCCTCGCGCAACTGTACCTCGCGCTCCAGCTCCACCAGCCGACGCTGCTTCTCGGGATAGCTCTTCAGGGTGGCGTCCACCTCGGCCATTTCCTGGTCGATTTTGCGGAGGCGCAGATCCAGGTTGCGAATGGTGTTGCGCACCGACTCGTTGAGCATGGTGCGCAGCTCGTTGATCTTGTACTGCACGTTCATCACCTCCTCGCTGTGGGCCGGATACTTGATGAGCAGGTCGTGTTTCTGGAGTTCCAGATCCTGGATCTTGAGGTAGGTGGTGCGGAAAACGTCCTCCTTGAGTGCCTGGAAGTTGGGCGTGAAGTCGCGCAGGTCGTTGCCCGAGGCGAGGTAGTCGAACAGACGTTGCAGCTCGGCGCGTTGCAGCTCGAGGTCGACTTTCTGGTTGTTGAGTTGCATCGTCTCCTTCAGGAGGGCGTCGCTCTCCTGCGTGGGGTTGACCAGGCTGTTGGCCGTCTTGAAGGCGGCCAGCTCGGCCTCGGCCTTCCGCAGGGCCCGCTCGGCCGAATCGAGCTTGACGTCGAGGTAGGCCAGCATCTCGTCGGCCTTCTTCTCGAGTTTTTCGCGGTAGTGCTCCATGTAGGCCTCCATGAGCGCGTTGACGAACTTCATGGCGCGCTCGGGCACTTCGTTCAGGTAGTAGATCTTGAGAATGGGCACGTCCTTGTCCACCGGCTTGATGAACAGGTTGGCATCGCTCACGCCATTGATGAGGCCGTCGATCGAATTGATGCGGAAGGCAAAACAGTCGCCCGGCTTGAGGCTGTGGGGTTTTTCCCTGAGGAAAGGCTCATTGAGCCGCAAGGTGAAGCGCAGGCCCTCGGCCACCACCTCCTCGCCGGCGCGGAACACGAGCTGGTGCGTCTCGGCCTCTTTGCTCTTGCCCATCGAAAAGCGGCCATTGCCCTGATAGACGAGATAAAACAGCTTGTCGTAGCCGCGCGGCTCGAGCACCTCGTACTGCAACAGGAAAGGGCGCTCGTCAATGAGGGGCAGCGTCTTCATATCGCCCACGCGATACAGGTCGAGCTCGAAGTCGAGGCGCTCGAACGTCTTGCGCAGGATCTCGCGCGACTTGAACACCTCAATCTCGGCAATGAATGCATCGACCTTGCCCGCACCGCCGCCACCCGGCGCAGGAAAGAGGTCCTCGGCCAGGTGGTTTTCCTTGAGATTGATGCGAATGGCACCTGCCGCACGGTACTTGGGCGTCATGTAATCCACCATGCGGGAGACGCTCAGGTAGGTGCACGCCAGGATGATGGCAATAAACGGTGCGCCCCTGAGCAGGGGCATCACCACATTCAATATGTCTTTTTTGAATCCCATTCCATTCAGGTGTTTCTCTCAAAGTATGCTTGATGTGTTGTCGTATTGCATTCATCGGGCCAGCACCGAGATCACCACGGCCAGGCTGGTCAGGATGCTGATGATAGGAGTCGCCTTGTCGAGGCTCTCGCGGAATTGCTTGTTGGGATGGGGGGGCACGTACACCACGTCTCCCGGCAGCAGGGTGATGTTGTGGGTGGCCAGGCCCTGCACGGCCGTCAAATCAACCCGCCAGGTCACCGTCTTGCCCCGGATGTTGCGCACGACCTCTACCTCCGTGGGGTCGCCGAAGTCGTTCAGCCCTCCGGCCTGGCCCAGCATCTCGATGAGGGTGGGCGTCTCGTTGTTGAGCTGGAAGCGCCCCGGATTTTTCACTTCGCCCAGTACGGTGACGTAGTGGTTGAGCACTTTGACGTTGATGACGGGATTGTTGATGTAGTCCGAATAGCGCTGTTCGAGGTAGAAGCCCGCCTCTTTGGCCGTCAGGCCGGCCAGCCGCACGCGCCCCACCTTGGGCAGGTTGACTTCGCCGTCGGCATTGACCGTCAGCCAGTTGCCCGTTGACTCATTGGCATTGAAGGTGTTGTTGACCGAGCCGATACTCAGCTCGTCGTGCCCCCAGATGCTGATGGTGATCTTGTCGCCGGCCCGGATGACCGGCTCCTTCGGCTTGAAGTACTGGTAAAGCTGCGAGGGTGGATATTCCTGTTGCGACTCGAACAGCCGTGGCATGGTACTGCACGAACTCAGCAGAATGATCATGGTCAGCGCAGGGGCGATCGTTTTCATATCTCTTCCGGTTTTGACTCACACACACGATTGCGGTCGCCCCTCTGTCTGCCAGAAATGCGCCACTCACGGCAACCAATCACAAACAACTGATTGTCAACACATACGCATCATACTTTTTTCCACATCCCTTTCCCGAATCGGGAATACTGTCAAAAAATGGAACAGCTTTTGCCTTTAACCCGTGTACATACCACAAAATGCCTTCACCCTTCCCGCCCCCCGTCCGCCTGCGACGCAAACCCCAACGCCAAAGGCTGTAAAACACACCGAAGCAAACCACTTGAAAGCCTGAAGTTGATGAGCCAAAAGAAAACGACGATCACCCGCATCTTCGTGGTGGAAGACGACTTCATGTACCGGAAGATGGTGAAGTACATCATGGAGCTCAACCCCGACCACGAAGTGCATGCCTTCGAGACGGGGAAAGAGTGCCTCGACAACCTGCACCTCAAGCCGGACATCATCTCGCTCGACTACGCCCTGCCCGACATGAGCGGCGAGGAGGTGTTCGAGAAGATCAAAGCTTTCGACGACCGCATCCGCGTCATCATCCTTTCGGGGCAAAAGGACGTGGCCACGGCCGTGCGCCTGGTGCAAAGAGGCGCCTTCGACTACATCACCAAGAACGAAGAGACGAAAGAGCGGCTGCTCAGCGCCCTGGCGCGCGCCAAACGCGACCTGAGCCGGCAGCAGGAACTCGACGTGCTGCGCGAAGAGGTAAAGGCGAAATACGACTTCCGGCGCTCCATCGTCGGCGCCAGCCCCGCCATGGAAGAGGTCTTTCACCTCATCAGCAAAGCCTCGCGCACCAACATCACCGTCAGCATCACCGGCGAGACGGGCACCGGCAAAGAGCTGGTCGCCAAAGCCATCCACTACAACTCCCGCCGCAGCGAAGGCCCCTTCGTAGCCGTCAACATGAGTGCCATCCCGCGCGAGCTGCTCGAAAGCGAGCTGTTCGGCCACGAGAAAGGCGCCTTCACCGGTGCCAGTGCCCGCAAACCCGGCCAGTTCGAGCTGGCCAACAAAGGCACACTGTTCCTCGACGAGATCGCCGAGCTCGACCTCGGCATGCAGGCCAAGCTGCTGCGCGCCCTGCAGGAACGCGAAGTGAGGCGCGTGGGCGGCACCAGGCCCGTCAAATTCGACGCGCGCATCATTACGGCCACCCACAAAAACCTCGCAGAGCTGGTGCGCGAAGGCAAGTTCAGAGAAGACCTCTACTATCGCCTGCTGGGCCTGCCCATCAAGCTGCCGCCCCTGCGCGAGCGCGACAAAGACATCATCCTGCTGGCCAACCACTTCCTCAAGGCCTTCGCCAAAGAGAACAACATGCCCGTGCCGCGCCTGTCGCGCGAAGCCAAGAACAAGCTCATGGCCTACCCCTGGCCCGGCAACGTGCGCGAGCTGAAAGCCGTCGTCGAGCTGGCCGCCGTCATGGCTTCGGGCGAGACGATCGAAGCCGACGACATACAGTTCTCGGGCACGCAGGAAGCGCACAATTTCCTCACCCACGAAATGACGATGGAAGAGTACAAATACCAGATCGTCTTCCACTTCCTCGAAAAGTACAACAACGACGTGCAGCTCGTCGCCAAAAAGCTCGACATCGGCAAGTCCACCATCTACCGCATGCTGCAGGAGTACCGCCAGAAGCGCAAGCGCAAGCAGATGCAGTCGTAGCCGGCCGCGCCCGCACGTCGGCACGCCACCATTCGAGGCAAAGACGACCCGGATGGTGGCGTGCTTTTTTGCGACACCTCCGATTTTGTGCGCATCTTGCAGGTCTGCCTTTCGGCAAATGCCACCTGACCGCTGCCCACCAAATCGCGACGCCATGAAGCACATCCCCGTCTCCTTCGAAAACGCCCACGGCCGGCAACTGGCCGCCAGCCTCGAAATGCCCGTCAACCGCAAGCCGCACACCTTCGCCCTCTTCGCCCATTGCTTCACCTGCAGCAAGGACCTCAAGGCCGTGCGCTACATCAGCCGCGGCCTGACCAACGAGGGCATCGCCGTGCTGCGCTTCGACTTCACGGGGCTGGGCCAGAGCGAGGGCGACTTCGCCGACACCAACTTCACCTCCAACACCGACGACCTCAAGGCGGCCGCCCGCTGGCTCGAGACCCACTACGAAGCGCCTGCCATCCTCGTGGGGCACAGCCTGGGCGGCGCGGCCGTCCTGTACGTGGCCGACGAGCTGCCGTCGGTGCGGGCCGTAGCCACCATCGGTGCGCCCGCAGGCCCCGAACACGTGACGCACCTTTTTGGCGAAAGCCGGAAAGAAATAGCGGAAAAAGGCGCGGCCGAAGTGCGCATCGGCGGCCGCACCTTCCTGGTCAAAAAGCAGTTCCTCGACGACATCCGCGGCAAAAACCTGCTGGAGCGCGTACACCGCATGCACAAGGCGCTCCTCATCATGCACTCGCCCCAGGATACCATCGTGTCCATCGACAATGCCGCGCGCCTCTACCAAGCGGCCTTCCATCCCAAGAGCTTCATCTCACTCGACGGGGCCGACCACCTGCTCAGCCGCAAAGAGGACGCCCTCTACGCCGGCACCATGATCGGCTGCTGGGCGCACCGCTACGTGGGCGCTACGGCGCGCGCCCGCCTGGCCGCCGAAAAACGGGTATGCGTGGCCTTGGGCAACACCGGATACACCACCGACATCATGGTGCGTCATCATCACCTCACCGCCGACGAGCCCGAGTCGGTAGGCGGCGACGACCTCGGACCCTCGCCCTACGAACTGCTCAGCGCCGCCCTCGGCGCCTGCACGGCCATGACCTTGCAGATGTATGCCCGCCGCAAAAAGTGGGACCTGCAGGAAGTGGAGGTGCTGCTCGACCACTACAAGGACTACGCCACCGATGCCGCCCGGGCAGCCGACAAAAACGGGCGCATCGACCACTTCGAGCGCCTCATCCGCCTCGAAGGACAACTCGACGAGGCCCAGCGCGCCCGCCTGCTCGAAATCGCCAACAAATGTCCGGTACACCGCACGCTGCACAGCCCCGTGGCCGTCCATACGCGCCTGATGGATGAGGGGTTGGAAGGTTGAGAATGCGCCCCGCGCAGATGTGGACAAGGCTGCTGCCACAGCCCTGTTGAGACTGACGTGGCAAATCGTTGCGTGCGTGGCGTCTTTGCGCGAGGATGCGAAAACACAAGTGCATAGAAACGCTACCACGCTCAACGCCCGACCTCCTCAAACCTGAAATCCCGCACCTGAATGCGCCAGCGATTGTCCTTTTCGAAGCGGTCGGGTTCGATTTTGTAGCAGATATCGAACGGGCGGCCCGCAGTGACGGCCTCGAACCGGTGCCCCTGGTTGAACGCGATAGCCGGTACGGGTGGCATGTCGTCCTGAACGAGTTGCAAGCGCAGGTGGTCGCCTTTGAGGCGACGCGCCAGGCCGGTCTGGCGCACCTGCCTTGCGGCAAACAGCGGATTGGGGTTGCCCGGCCCGAAAGGAGCAAACTGCTTGAGGATGCGCCAGAACTTCGGCGTGATGGCCGACAGGGGCAGCTCGGCATCGATACGGTGCACCGGTGTCTGCTCTTTGCCGTCGAGCTGGCGGCGCACCGCTTCCGCAAATGCTGCGCGAAAGCGTTCCAGGTGGGCTTGGGGTAGCAACAGTCCGGCGGCATGGGCGTGCCCGCCGAACTTTGCCAGCAGCGGAGCGCATTCTTTCAGGGCTTCGTACAGGTTGACGCCTGCCGCCGAGCGTCCTGAGCCAGCCAACAGACGGTCGTCTTTTTGCGCAAGCAGGATTACCGGCCGGTGCAGGTGCTCCACCAGTCGGGCCGCCCCGATGCCGAGCAGCCCCTTGTGCCAGTGGGGCTGACAGAGCACCCAGGCCGGAGCATCGGGCAGGCGCCGGGCCTCGGCCATGGCCTGCACGAACAGCATCTGGTCGAGCTGCTTGCGCCGCTCGTTGAGTACGCCCAGCTTGCGCGCATATTCCTCGGCCACGCCCTTGTCGGTGGCCAGCATGAGGCGAACGGCCAGCTCGGCGTGCTCGAGGCGGCCCGCAGCGTTGATGGCGGGTGCCAGCCCGAAGACAATGTCGCTGATGCGCAGCGGCCACCCCCTGCCGCTATGGCGGATGAGCATGCGCAGCCCCGGGCGCGGCGCTTCATTGAGCTGCTTGAGGCCCAGCGCCGCCAGCACGCGGTTCTCGCCCGTAATCGGCACGATGTCGGCCGCAATGCTGAGCGCCACCAGGTCGAGACAGGGCGCCAGCGCTTCAACGGGGCACCCTTCCTGCTGATGCCACGCCTGAATGAGCTTGAAGGCGATGCCGCAGCCGCTCAACTCGTCGTAGGGATAGGCGCAGTCGGCCCGTTTGGGGTCGAGTACCGCCACGGCCGGTGGCAGATCGGACGGCGGCAAATGGTGGTCGCATACGATGAAGTCGAGGCCACGCGCCACCCCTTCGCGCATCACCGCGCCGGCCTTGATGCCGCAATCGACGGTAATGACCAGCGACGCTTTTTGCGCAAGCGCATACTCGATGCCCGCCATCGAAAGGCCATAGCCTTCTTTCTGTCGGTGCGGGATGTAGTAGTGCACGCGGCCGGGCGCCAGCCGGTGCAGAAAGTCGAACAGCAGGGCCGTGGCCGTGGTGCCGTCCACGTCGTAGTCGCCGTAAATGAGGATGTGTTCCTCGCCTGCAACGGCCCGACGCAGGCGCGCCACCGCCCGTTCCATGTCGGCCATGCGGAAAGGGTCGTGCAGGTGGGCCCACTGCGGTCGGAAGAAGCGATAGGCTTCGTCGTAGGTGGTCACGCCGCGCAGCGCCAGCAGGCGCGCCAACACGGCCTCGATGCCGAGCACTTCCTGCAAGTGCGCTACGACTGCGTCATCGGCCGGCAATATTTCCCAGCGGGCTTGCATCGGGTTCAAGGGTGTTTTCGGAAACGGATGAAAAATAACAAAAAGGGCGCAACTGCGCGATACCGCACGGGGGTACTGCACAGGGCAAGCAACTGGTTGGTTCCGGAGCCCTGTTCGTAGAATTTTGTCAGCGTTCTCATTGGCGGAAGGCATCTTTGCACCCGATACAACCTGTCCCTTTTCTTCTCCGCCTGTTATATACCCGCAACGAAGTGTGCCGGGAAAACCCGGAGCGTTATACTCGCATCAAAGTGGTTCGGGAAATCCGGTGGCAATGGTTGAGGGTTGAGGGTTGTAGAGTTGAGGGTTGAGAGTTTAAAGTTTTTATTATTGATTATCAGTTTTTTGTCAAATCCTCGATTCTTCGGTTCTTCGATTGCTCATCCATTGCAACCGCAGCCTTCGGCCGCAGAAAACGCAGCTTGACGCAGTTTTTACCTTTCGTTGAGGGTTGAGGGTGTAGGGTTGAGGGTTTGCAACTCTGTTAAAATCAGTGTCTTCTCAGTGGCGCTCTGTGTAACTGAATGATCTTTCCTTTTTTTGAGTGCGCTCATTTCTCGGTTCCTCGATTGCCCAATCAAAAATGTCCATCGTCCATAGACCATAGACTATCGTCAATAATTACCGAACCGGATTGCGTTGAGTATAACCCATTGTAAATGTGAGCAGTTCGGGATACACTTTGTTTTTCGTATTTACAAAAAACCGAATGATGAATCGCTACTTCTTTGCCGTGCTGTGGAGCGTGTGTGCGCTGGCGGGCCAGAGCCAGAACGAAGCGCGCATCACGGTGAGCGGCACGATACGCGATGCCGAGACGGGCGAGACCCTCATCGGCGCCACCGTCTTCGCGCTGGAGCCGGCCATCGGCACCAGCTCGAACGAGTACGGCTTCTATGCGCTGAATTTGCCGAAAGGCGCCGACTCGGTCACTATCGAGTTCAGCTACGTGGGCTACCAGAGCGAGCGCCGCCGCGTCCTGCCGCAGTCCGACCTGACGCTCAACGTCGAGCTGGGCACGGGCGTAACGCTGCAAGAAGTGGTAGTGAAGTCGAACAGCTACGAAGAGCAATTGCGCTCCACGGAGATGAGTGTGGAAAACATCACCACGCGCGAAGTGAAGGTCATCCCTGCCCTGCTGGGCGAGAGCGACATCATCAAGACCATCCAGCTCAAGCCCGGCATCCCCTCGGGTTCGGAAGGCACCACCGGCATTTACGTGCGGGGGGGCGGCACCGACCAGAACCTCATCGTGCTGGACGAAGCCGTGGTGTACAACGCCAATCACCTCTTTGGCTTCTTCAGCACCTTCAATACCGATGCCGTCAAAGACCTGAAGCTCTACAAGGGCGGCTTCCCGGCCCGGTATGGGGGACGCCTCTCGTCGGTCATCGACATCCGGATGAAGGAAGGCAACAACAAGAAGTTTTCGGGCACGGGAGGCATCGGGCTCATCTCGTCGCGACTGACGCTGGAAGGCCCCATCGGGGGCGAACGCACCAGCTTCATCGTGTCGGGGCGCCGCACCTATGCCGACCTCATCACGCGCCGCATCAACAAGGCCAATGAAGGCAAGGAAAACTTCACGCCCATCCCCGACTACTACTTCTACGACCTCAACACCAAAGTGAACCACACGTTCAGCGACCGCGACCGCCTCTATCTGAGTGGCTACTTCGGCCGCGACGTGTTCGGTTTCGACGGGGAGTTTTTCGATTTCAACTTCGACTGGGGCAACGCCACGGGCACGGCCCGCTGGAACCACGTCTATTCGCCCCGACTGTTTTCCAACCTCACCTTCACCATCAGCGACTACCAGTACAACATCAGCAACAAGGTGACGGGCTTTTCCTTCGACATCGGCTCGGAGATCCGCGACATCAACCTCAAGCTCGACTTCTACCATACGCCCGACAGCAAGCACACCCTGCGCTACGGCGCGGCCGCTACCTTCCACCGCTTCGACGTGGGGCGCCTCAAGGCCGGCAGCGACGATGGCGAGGTGTCGTTCTCGGCAGGGCAGCGCTACTACGGCACCGAGCTGGGGGCCTATCTGGCCGACGAGTGGGTCCTCAGCCCGGCACTGACGGTGCAAGGTGGGCTGCGCCTCAGCGCCTTCGTCAACGACAGCACCACCTACGCCGGCCTCGAGCCGCGCCTGGCGGCAAAATACAGCCTGTCGAAGCGCATGTCGCTCAAAGCCAGCTACGCGCGCATGCGGCAGTACCTGCACCTGGTGTCGAGCTCGGGCATTGCGCTGCCCACCGACGTGTGGTACCCATCCACCCGCAACGTCAAGCCCCAGGTCTCGGACCAGGTGGCCGCCGGCTTTTCCATGCTGGTTGCCGACGGCTGGCTGCTCACCAACGAATACTACTACAAGTGGCTGTACAACCAGGTGGACTTCATCGACGGCGCCCAGCTCTTTGCCAACGAGCGTCTCGAAGAGGAGTTTGCCTTTGGCGATGGCTATGCCTGGGGCGTGGAGCTGAGCATCGAAAAAAAGGAAGGCAAGCTCACGGGCTGGATCGGCTACACGCTGGCCTTCGTGCGCAAAGGCAACTTCCGCGGCATCAAGCGCGACATCATGGACGGCCGCTACTTCGCTCCTCGCTACGACCGCCGCCACGACCTGTCGGTGGTAGCCATATACGAGCTGAGCCGCCGCCTGACGCTCACCGCCACGGCCGTCTACGGCTCGGGCGACCTGGCGTGGCTGCCCACCGGCCGCTTCGTGTTTCAGGACGTGTACGGCGAGCAGTTCGAGCCGGTAGTGCCCTACTTCGGCGACCGCAACAACTTCCGACTGCCCTACTTCTTCCGCCTCGACGCCGGCCTGGTCATCAAGTTTTTCCCGAAATGGGGCGAGAGCGACCTGACCATCAACGTCTTCAACGCTACCGACCGCCGCAACGCCTTTTTCATCTACCTCGAACCGGTGTTCAACGAGGCCACCACGCCCGACGGCGACCTCATCCGCGTGCCCGAGCGCATCGCCGCCAGGCAGGTCTCCCTGTTCCCCATCCTGCCGGCCATCACCTGGAACTTCAAATTCTGAATACCCCATGAAAAACCGCGAAGAAATGACGCGCATACACCCGCTTTCGCAAAACCTGTGGCTCTGCCTGCTGGTGCTGCTCAGCGCAGCCGCCTGCAACCTCGAACGGGAAATCGAAATCGAACTGCCGGCCCACGAGTCGGTACCGGTGGTAGAGTGCTACCTCGAGCCGGGCAAGCCCTTCACCCTGCTGCTCACCCGCTCGACCAGCTACTTCGCTCCCTTCCCGCAAGACGATCTGGAATTCCTCACCGGCATCCTCGAAGACAGCGCCGAGGTCGTCATCCGCCACAACGGCACCACCTACGAGCTGCAAAACACCCTCGGCGCCAATCCGGCCACCTTCAAGGTGTTCAACTACTACCATCCCGCACCGGTGCCGGCCGACTACGAAGGCGACTTCGAGCTCGACATCCGCCTCAAAGACGGCCGCACCATCCGCGCGCGCACGCGCCTGCTGCCCGTGGTGCCCATCGACAGCGTGGTGGTGGAATTTGACGGCAACGACATGGCACGCGTACTCACTTACTTCACCGACCCACCCGACACGGAAGACTACTAC
>WFYJ01000215.1 GCA_015490175.1 Saprospiraceae bacterium
GGGGATCTGAGCCGCCAAGGCGCGCGTCAGCTCGTCGGGGTCGGGCCGCTTTTCGCGAAAAGCCAGCCCGAAGGTGAGCCGGTTGAGCAGCTCCTGCCACAAGGGCCGCATGCGCGTCAGGTAGCCCGTGGTCAGGATTTTTTCGATGGCTCTTTCGAGCAAACGGCCGCGCAGGGCCAGAAAGCCGGCGATGAGCTCCATGACAGTCGTGGCCAGCAGGCTGAACAGCAGAAACAGAAAAATCAGTCCAATGACGACATCGAGCATGACGGACATAGGCGTCGGTTTTGGGTGGGCTTTGCTTCACGCAAGGTAAGCAAATGGGGCGAAAGGTCGGAACCGCCGCCAAGGGTATGTGAAGCGGAACATTCCGCATTGGCCGTCACAGCCTGCCCCGAACCTCGGGGGCGTCACGCATTTTGCGAAAGCGAAAAAAGGCAAGCACACCCGGGCCGAGCAGTGCGAGGCCGGCCCATGCCTGCACGGGGCGTGCGATGAGGGTGTTGAGCACGAAGGCGCCCGATATGAGCACGAAGAAGAGCGGCGTAAAGGGGTAGCCCCACACGCGATAGGGGCGCGGGTGGTCGGGGCGTTTGCGGCGCAATACGAACACGGAGGCGCCGGCCAGCGTCATGAAGGCGATGTCCATGAAGGTGACGTAGGTGATGATCTTGCCGAAAAAGCCGCCCCAGAACAGCAGCACCACGACGGCCCAGGCGGCTTGGGTGGCCATGGCCCATACGGGCGTGCGCCAGCGCGGGTGCACCTCGGCCAACCGCCGAAAGAAAAGGCCGTCGCGCGCCATGGCGTAGTAGATGCGCGGCGCCGTCATGGTGTAGATGCCGATGGTGCCGAAGATGGAGAGGGCAATGGCCACGGCTACCAGCTTGCCGCCCCAGGGCACGATGGTGGCGATGGCGTCGCCGGCGACGCGCTCCGAGGCGGCGATGGCTTCGATAGGCAACAGCAGCATGTAGGCCAGGTTGACGAGCACGTAGGTCAGCGTGACGATGAGGGCGCCCAGCACCATGGCGCGCGGCACGGTGCGCTGCGGTTCGATGGCTTCGCCGGCCACGTAGGTGGCGTGGTGCCAGCCGCCAAACGACCACAGCACGCCGATGAGGGCCACGAGCAGCGCCTGCACCAGGTTGTCGGGCACGCCCTCGTGCAGGTCGAAGTGCAGGGGCACCGCCTCGGGGGCGTGCCACCACAGGGCAGCGGCGATAATGGCGCCGATGGCGGCCAGCTTCAGGCCCGTAAAGGTTTTGGCGAAAGCCTGACTGATGTGCACCCCGGCTATGTTGAGCCCTGTGAGCCCAAGGATGGTGCCGATGGCCAGCGCACTTTTGGCCGCCTGATTCATGTCGGGGAAGAAAAAGCGCATGTACTCGGCAAAGGCCACGCCCAGCGCGGCCAGCGCTCCCGTATTGATGACCAGCAGGATGACCCAGCCGTAGAGGAAGCCCATCAGCTCGCCATAGGCTTCGCGCAAAAAGACATAGACCCCGCCGGCCCGGTGGAACATGCCGCCCAGCTCGGCAAAGGTGAGGGCACCCGTCAGGGCGATGAGACCACCCAGTGCCCACACCAGCAGGACGAGCAGGTGGTGCGGTACGGCGCGCACCACTTCGTAGGGCGTGACGAAGATGCCCGAGCCGATGCAACTGCCTACGGCAATCATGGTCAGGCCGGCGAGGGTCAGTCGTTTGCGGAGCATGACAGGTGTTCAGGTGTCGTCAGAAAAGGCCGTCGAGCAGTTGGTCGTCCACCAGGTTGGGCATGGTGATGCGCAGCTCGGGATGGCGTTGCATGGTGCGCCGGGCCGTGGACATGGCGTGGGGGTTGCGGGCCCAAGAGCGCCGCGCGATGCCGTTGTTGACGTCCCAGAAGAGCATCTGCTCGAGCCGGCGGTCGGCCTCGGGCGTGCCGTCGAGCACCATGCCGAAGCCGCCGTTGATGGCTTCGCCCCAGCCCACGCCGCCGCCGTTGTGCAGACTGACCCAGGTGGCGCCGCGGAAGGCGTCGCCCACGAAGTTGTGTACCGCCATGTCGGCCGTATAGCGCGAGCCGTCGTAAATATTGGCTGTTTCGCGGAAGGGGCTGTCGGTGCCGGACACGTCGTGGTGGTCGCGCCCCAGCACGACGGGGCCGTGCAGGTCGCCGCGGGCGATGGCCTCGTTGAAAGCGCGCGCAATGCGGATGCGCCCCTCGGCATCGGTGTAGAGGATGCGGGCCAGTGAGCCCACCACGGGGATGTTCTTGTGGGCGTCGCGGATCCAGTGCAGGTTGTCGCGCAACTGCGGTTTGATTTCGTCGGGCGCTTCGGCAATCAGCTCCTCGATGACGCGGGCGGCGATGGCGTCGGTGCGCTCGAGGTCTTCCATGCGGCCCGAGCAGCACACCCAGCGGAAGGGGCCGAAGCCGTAGTCGAAGCACATGGGGCCCATGATGTCTTCGACATAGGACGGATAGCGGAAGCGGCCGCCCGGCTCGTCGGCCCAGATGTCGGCGCCGGCATGGCCGGCTTCGAGCAGGAAGGCGTTGCCGTAGTCCCAGAAATACATGCCGCGCTCGGCCATGGTGTTGATGGCGGCCACGTGGCGACGCAGTGTGGCACGTACCTCCTCCATGAACTTGTCGTGGTCGCGTGCCAGCAGCTCTTTGGCTTCTTCGAAGGTGTAGCCTGCCGGGCAGTAGCCCAGGTCGTCGATGTTGTGCAGGCTGGTCTGGTCGGATCCCAGCTCTACCGGCACGTTTTCGGCTACCAGTTTTTCCCACAGATCGACCACGTTGCCGTGATAGATGAGGGCCACCCCTTCGCGCTTGTGGCGATAGTGCCCGATGGCGCGCAGCAGTTCGTCGAGGTCGCGGAAGACGAGCTCTTCGCGGATGTAGCCGTCGGTGATGCGCTGGCGGATGGCGTCGGGATCCACCTCGGCGATGACGCCCACGGCCCCCGTGATGACGGCGGCGCGTGCTTGGGCACCCGACATGCCGCCCAGACCAGAGGTGACGAACACCTTGCCGCGCAGGTCGTCCTGGCCGAGGCCGCGCAGGCGCCCCGCGTTGAGCAGGGTGATGGTCGTGCCGTGCACGATGCCCTGCGGCCCGATGTACATGAACGAGCCGGCCGTCATCTGGCCGTACTGCGTCACGCCCAGCGCGTTGAAGCGGTTCCAGTCTTCCTTCCTGGAGTAGTTGGGCACCATCATGCCGTTGGTCACCACCACGCGCGGCGCCTCTTTGTGGCTGGGGAACAGGCCCAGCGGGTGGCCCGAATAGAGCACCAGCGTTTGCTCGTCGGTCATTTCGGCCAGGTATTTCATCGTCAGCCGATACTGGGCCCAGTTCTGGAATACGGCGCCGTTGCCGCCATAGGTGATCAGCTCGTGGGGGTGCTTGGCCACCTTGGGGTCGAGGTTGTTCTGGATCATGAGCATGATGGCTGCGGCCTGCTTCGAGCGGGCCGGGTATTCTTCGATGGGGCGGGCATACATCGGGTAGTCGGGCCGGAAGCGATACATGTAGATGCGGCCGTACTGCTCCAGCTCTTCGGCAAATTCAGGGGCCAGCACCTCGTGCCACTTTTTCGGGAAGTAGCGCAGGGCATTGGCCACGGCCAGCTTTTTCTCCTCGCGGCTGAGCACGCCTTCGATCACGCGGCGCGGTGCATGACTCACGTTCGGGTCGTGCGGCCTGGCCGGCGGCAGCTCGTCGGGGATGCCTTCGAGGATGGCTTTTTGAAAGTCGGTCAGGGCACTGATCATGGTCGGACTGGTTTTGCGGTAAGGGATGCGGAAGGAATATTCTCAACGCAATTCGGTTTGGGAATTATTGACGATAGTCAATGGACGATGGTCTATGGACTATGGACATTTTTGATTGAGCAATCGAGGAACCGAGGTATGAGCCTGCTGAAAAAGTCGAAAAATCATTCAGTTACACAGAGAACCACTGAGCGCGCACTGATTTTCACAGAGTTGAGGCCACTGAAAAAACCCCAAATCTCGCGCAAAACTTGTTCCGAGTCTTCGGAAACCTGTTCCGACTTGTCGGAAAGCTTGCCCCCGGCGAGCCGGAGCTTGTTCCGACTTGTCGGAAAGCTTGTCCCGGTAAACTGGGGCAGGCTCCGAC
>WFYJ01000216.1 GCA_015490175.1 Saprospiraceae bacterium
CAATAAGGCCCCAAAAGAACCTTATTGAAAATTATCGGGAGCGAATCCGGTATCTAAGGTTCCTGGTGACTCAAGCCGTCGCCTGAGCCGGGGGAAAAATGGTAAAGTCGAGCTAATAACCCGGTCATGTTTGTTGATGTCAATGGAGATAGCATAGCCATAAGAGTGAATAAAAAGAATGTTGCGATCTATTATGATGGAAAACTGTATAACCGGGATGGAAGTCAATATGATGGTGTAGGTGTGAAGATTAGAAAGGATGGTTCAGTTAAGCTAAGATGATTTTTGAAAGCTACCGTTTCTTCATTGGACAAAATCAGTACAGGTGGGCCTGTTGGAAAAGGATTAGTGAAAATGCTTCAAAATGACAGTGATTTCTATGTCATTAGAAAAGGAAGTAGAAATTATACTGTCGGACGCCTGATTACATTTAATCCCAACGAAACTCTTGGCGGACTCAACGAAGATGGGTCAAGAAGACGACCTGCTTTCATTGGACTGGCTCATGAATTGGCTCATGCCTTGGATTGGGATGACGGAAAGGTTGATGAGGCACCATGGTTTCAGATCGGCAATGAAATTATAACAAATGCGGAAAAATTTGCGAGTCATGTTGAAAATATGGTGAGGGCAGAAAATGGAATCCCCTTGCGCGAATATCAAGCCGTGGAAAATGGAAGAGGTGTGGGAAGGTTGATTGTGGAGGGAACCCGAATCAATGCAACAGATCTCATCTGGCAAATCAATAGAATTTCGATTCCAATTGTGTATCCTGAAAATTGAATAAAATGCGCTTGAACACTTTTGTTTTGCTGTATCTATTGCTATGCACTCTTGCAAAAAGCCAGGATAGTTGCTATTACCGGTATGAAAATCCTGAATTGTTCAGAGGTGAAGCAATTGTTTTTACAGGAAAATGCCATATCCCAATATTGATTCCGGACAAATATTCGGTATTTGCACCAACTGAATCTGATATTATTGCCGCTGAAAAAATATTTTTTGAAAAATATGCTAAATATATCAAAAAAGAATATGGGTGGAAGATAAAAAATGTAAAGAGGAAGTTCTGGAGGTATAACAGGCAGTATATTGGATTGAAGGATGAGGAAGGAAACGTCTACATTCTTATAAAGCTATTGAATTTTAGAAGTAAAAGAAAGGCAAAAAAATATTTCCCAGAATGGGACAAGATATACATCGTGGGATTTGGAAAATTTTATCAAAAAAACGTAAGAACTGTTGTCATAGACCTATCTAATAAAGAGCTTTATAAATGGTTTCCAGCTTCGTAATCATTCGAACAACACCTATTTGGTAGTGTCCCTGATTAACTGATTTCAGATTGCGTTTTCTGCGGCCGAAGGCTGCGGTTTCAATGAGTGAGGAATCGAAGAACCGAGGAACCGAGAATTTTACAAAAAAACTGATAGTCAACAAGAAAAACTTTAAACCTTAAACCTTAAACTTTAAACTCTAAACCCTACACACAACACCTTTCTGCAGCCGGTCCATTTTCGGGATGCGCGATCATCTATTCAACACCCCCCAACACCCATTTCCCGAAACCATGGCGATCACTTGCACTTCTTCGAGGGATCGTCCACTTCGAGATCGAGGTCGAAGGCTTCGTGCCAGGGCAGGCCATTTTCGCCCAGCTCGGCGAGGAACGGATCGGGGTCGAATTGCTCGACATTGAAGACGCCGGCTCCCGTCCATTTGCCTTCCAGTACCATCTTGGCGCCCAGCATGGCGGGCACACCTGTGGTGTACGACACGCCCTGAGCGCCCGTTTCGCGATAAGCGGCCTCGTGGCTGCAGTTGTTCCAGATGTAGCAGGTGCGCTCTTTTCCGTCCTTGACTCCACGGATACGACAGCCGATGCTGGTCTGGCCCTTGTAGTTTTCACCCAGCTCGCCCGGGTCGGGCAGCACAGCCTTGAGGAATTCGAGCGGCACGATGTCCACGCCCTTGTACTTGACCGGCTCGATGCTGGCCATGCCGATGTTCTGGATCACGCGCAGGTGGGTGAGGTACTCGTCGCCGAAGGTCATCCAGAAGCGGGCGCGCCGGATGCCGGGAAAATGCTTGACCAGCGATTCCAGCTCTTCGTGGTAGATGAGATACGATTTGCGCGGCCCGATCTCGGGATAGGTCAGCTCCATGCAGATCTCGTGCGGCTCCGTCTCGATCCATTTGCCGTTCTCGTAGTAGCGGCCTTTCTGCGTGATCTCGCGGATGTTGATTTCCGGGTTGAAGTTGGTGGCGAAGGGCTTGCCGTGGTCGCCGGCATTGCAGTCTACGATGTCGAGATAGTGGATTTCGTCGAAATGGTGCTTGGCTGCACGCGCCGTGAAAATATTGGTCACCCCCGGGTCGAAGCCACAGCCCAGCACGGCCATGATGCCTTTTTCCTTGAAGCGGTCGTGCCAGGCCCACTGCCAGCTATACTCGAATTTGGCTACGTCCCTGGGTTCGTAGTTGGCCGTGTCGAGGTAATGCACGCCCGTTTCGCAACAGGCCTCCATGATCGTCAGGTCCTGATACGGCAGGGCCACGTGGATCACGATGTCGGGCTGAAACTGCCGGATGAGCTCCACCAGCTCGGGCACGTTTTCGGCATCCACCCGGGCGGTTTGAATGCGCTGATGGCCCGTGGCTTTGCGCGCGTCCTCGGCAATTGCATCGCATTTGCTTTTGGTGCGGCTGGCCAGCATGATGTCCGAAAACACTTCCGGATGCATGGCACACTTGAAGGTGGTCACGCGCCCTACTCCACCGGCGCCGATGATCAGGACTCTTGCCATTGGCTTGGAATTTTTTCAGGTGAAAAATGGTGTTCCCCGTTTGGCCGGCAAAAGTAGCGAACGACGCTCATTTGCAGTCAATCCGATTTCGGGCGCAAGGCTGTCGATAGACGATGGTCTATGGACAATGGACAATGGACACCAGGCAGTTTTTGGAAACCGAGATAAACCTGGTGAAAAAAGCCCGAAAGATCATGCAGCTACACTGAGCATCACTGAGTAGGCACTGGTTTTCACAGAGTTGTAAACCCTGAACTCTAAACCCTTGCAACCGGATTTCCCAAACCACACGGATGCGCGTATAAAGCCCCTCACGCGTCCCGACTACCGCACCAGTGTGACGTCGCCCTTGAGCGTGACCACACGGCCGTCTACGAGTTCCACGACGGCGTGCCAGACCAGCACCTGCGGATTCATGGGCCGGCCGCGGTGGGTGCCGTCCCATCCGCTGGCCGGATCGTTGGGCTGGAAGTGTTCGTAGCGGTACACGGCCTCGCCCCAGCGGTCGAATATGAGGAACTCGCGGATCTCGCGCACCACGCCCGGTTTGGCGAAGATGTAGAAGCGGTCGTTGTTGCCGTCGCCGTTGGGGCTGAAGGCATTGGGCACGTAGATGGCCGGCCGCTTGTCCACGCGCAGGAAGACCGTTTCCTCGGCACTGCACCCGTTGAGGTCTACCAGCAGGACGCTGTACCAGTTCGACTCGTAGGGTTGGGCCCAGGTGACCAGGCAGGTGTCGCAGCTCAGCCCTTCCACGGGCGTCCACTGGACGGACGCGATCTGGTGGGGCCGCAGATTGGTATGGGCTTCGAGCAGCAGGCTGTCGCCAAAATGCAAAACATCAACGGGTGCGACCCACAGCTCGATGGCCTCGGGCTCGATCACCTCGACGGTGTCGGCTACGACACAGCCGTTGGCGTCGAGGGCCAGTACGGCATACTCGCCCGGCGGCACGCCGGTGAAAAGGGGGTTGAGCGTAAAGTCTTCGCCGTCGAGCGAATAGCTGTAGGGCGGCATGCCGCCTTCCACCTCGAGCACACTGATAGCGCCCGTCATGCCGTGGCAGAGGGGATCGAGCACCTCGACGAGCAGTTCTTCCGGCACCACGCGGATCACCTCGACCTCGTCGGTGGCGGTGCAGCCATTGCCCGCATCGGTGACCTGCAGCACGTAGGTGCCCGGAGCATCCACTACCGGTGTGAGGGTGGTTTGCCCGGCTGCGATCTGGCCGTGCTCACTCAGCCAGAGGATCTGCAAATCAGCACCTGCAGCCTGCCCCTCGAGTACAACTTCTGTGTGGTGGCAGTCGAGCACCTTGTCCGGTCCGGCATCCACCAGTGGCGCATCGCGGTCTTCAAGCACCTGCACCGAAGCCGTGGCCGTACAGCCCGAGGCCGCGTGCGTGGCAGTGAGTTGATAGGTGCCCGGAGCATCGACGAGGGGCGTAAGGCTCTGATCGCCGGCCGCGATGTGGCCGTCCGTGGTCGTCCACTGCAGCGAAGTCAGGCCAGCGGCCGGCTCCACCTGTACTTCGAGGGCGACCTGATCGGTCAGGCAGGTGAGCGGCTCCGGCGGTGCGATGGTGATTTCCGGCCAGACGCGCGCATCCTCCACAGTAGCTGTCGCCGTGCCTTGGCAACCATTGCCGAGGTTGGTCACCGCGATCTGGTAGGTGCCGGGCTGGTCCGCCTCGAAAGTCAGCCCGGAAGCGGGCAAAGGCTGACCATCGGGGCCCGTCCACTCGACCGCCGTTGCCGGCGGCGGCACGTCGAGCGCTGCCGTGAGCAGGACGGCATCCTGCGTGCAGGTCAGGGCGCCATTTGCCGAAAGGCTGACCTGGGGTGCAAGCGTGTCGGCCTGAACGACTGCCGAAGCGGTACTGCTGCATCCGTTGGCGAGGTTCGTCAGTTGGGCCACGTAGGTGCCGCCGGCATCAACGATCACCACGGGTTGCTGTGCGCCGGCCACGATATGGCCGTCGGGCGTCGTCCATTGCACCGTCCAGCTGCCCGGCGCCAGGGTGGTATTTGCCGAAAGGCTGAGCTGCGGCTGGGCACATGTGAGGGAACCGGACGCCGCGATGGACAATGGCGGCGCCACGGTATCCACCGCTACGGCTACCTCGGTTGTGGTGCTGCAGCCGTTTTCGTTGTTGGTCACCTGCAACTGATAGGTGCCCGGCGCGCCGACCGTAGCCGTGGGTGCCTGATTTCCCGAAAGGATGAGGCCGTCCGGCGTCGTCCACAGGTAGGCGAACTGCGGCCCCGCGGAGGAGCCGGCACTGGTCAGGCTGACCGCGCTCTGGGCGCAGGTGATGGCGCCCGATGCCTGGGCCTGCGCCATCGGTGGCGTCACGTCTTGCTGCACCACGACGGATGTGGTCTGGCTGCAGCCGTTGGACAGGTCGGTGAGGGTGAGCCAATAGGTTCCGGGCGCGCCGGCGGTGGCCACCGGAGCCTGGGTACCGCCGAGCAGCAACCCGTCATTTGTGGTCCAGGCAAAGGCGAGGCTGTCGCCAAAAGAAGCCGAGGCATCGAGCGTCGTGCTCGTCACGAGGCAGGTCAGCATGTCCGGCGGTGCAATCTGCGGCTGCGGCACCTGGAAATCGCCGGCGACCTCCACGCTGACGGTGGTGCTGCAACCATTGCCGGTATGTGTCACGGTCATGGTGTAGGTGCCCGGGCTGTCCACGAGGGGCGTGAGTGACTGCGCATCGGCGACGATGTGACCGCCATTGGCGGCCTGCCACTGTACCGTATAGGGCCACGGCGTGTTGACCACGCCCGACAGCGTCTGCTGGGGCAGATTGCACGTGAGCACCTGCGGCGGCAAGACGGACGCCTCGGGAGCAAGGGTATCGGCTTCCACGGTCACCGTGGCCGTGGCGAAACACTGGTTGTCGGCGTTGAAGACGGTGAGCTGGTAGGTGCCCGGCGCGGCAGCCGTGACCACCGGAAGCGTGGTATCGCCGAGCAGCAGTCCGTCGGGTGTGCTCCACGAATAGGCGTATTCCGGTCCGGCGGCCGAGGCCGAGCCGTCGAGCACGACCTGGGCGAGGGCACAGGTCAGGGCCTGTGGCGCGGCGATGGTCACCTCGGGCGGCGTGTCGTCGGCCTGCACGACGAGAGTATCTGTGCTTTCGCAAAAATTGACCGTATCAATGACCTGCAGCACGTAGGTGCCGGCCGTGCCGAGGTGAGCGACAGGGCCTTGCTGGCCGAGCAACAAACCATCCGCCGTTTGCCAGGTGTACTGCAAATGGTCGGGGTGTCCGCTGACCTGGGCCTGGACGACGAGCGAGTCGGTGGCGCAGTTGAACACCAGGTCGGGGCCAAGTGCCACCTGCGGCGCCGTGAGATCCTGGATCACGACGACCGTGTCGCGGGCCGAACAGCCGTTGGCCGGGTCGAGCACTTCGAGCACATAGGTACCCCCGCTGCCTACCAACGGCTGGAGGCTGTCCGCACCGGAAAGGATCAGGCCGTCGGGCGTGCTCCACTGGAAGATCAGATCGGGGCCGCTCCCTGCCACGGAAGCCTGCAACTGTTGCGCCGGCAGATTGCAGCCCATCAGTGCCGGGGGCTCGATGAGCGGCACAGGTGCCGCGGTATCAGCCACGACGACGACGCTCTGCGTGCTGGTACAGCCATTGGCCGTATTGGTGATGCTGAGGGTGTACGTGCCCGGAGCATCGACGAGGGGCGTGAGTCCGTCGGTGCCGCCGACGAAATGGCCGTCAGTCGTTTGCCAGTCGAGGGTGAAGGTGCTGTCGAACTCGGAAGCTGAAGCATCCAGCGCAATTTGCGGAAGCGCACAGGTAAGCGGCGGAGGGGCCGCAATGGCTATTTGCGGAAGCTCCCCGGCATGGATCACCTCCACGGTATCGGTGGCCGTGCAGCCGTTGGCCGGATTCAAGGCGTGCAGCAGGTAGGCGCCCGGCGCATCCACGGTGGGGGTCAGCGTGCTGTCGCCCGAGGCAATATGGCCATCCGGTGTGGTCCACCAGACGAGGGTGCCCGCCTCGGCCTGGCCTTGCAGCAGGCCTTGGGGCAAGGTGCAGTCGAGCGTCAGCGGCGGACCGGCATCAACGGCGGGCGGCGTGGTATCCCGGGTGACGGTGACGACGGCCGTGCCGATGCATCCGCTCAGCTCATGGGTCAGCACGAGCGTGTACTGGCCCGGGGCATCCACCACGGGCTGCAAGGTGCTGTCGCCCGAGGCGATATGGCCGTCGAGGGTGGACCAAGCGATGTTCGTGAGGCTGTCCACCACCGAGGCGGTGGCATCGAGCATCCGGGCGTCGGCGGCGCAGGTGAGGGGCAGCGGAGGCGCTATTTGCGGAAGCGGCATGGTAAAGTCTTCTGCCACCTGTACGGTATCGGCTGAACTGCAGCCAGTGGCGCCGTTGGTGAGCGTCAGCACGTAGGTGCCGCCCGTGCCCACCTCGATCTGCGGCAGCGCCGGATCGGACAGGATGAGGCCATCGGGCGTGCTCCATGCAAAGGCGTCAGCATTTGCGGAAGCGGAAGCATCGAGCCAGACGGTGCTCTGCTGGCAGCTGATGAGGCCCGAAACCGCAATCGAGGGTGTGGGTGCGGTGTAGTCCTCGCTCACCTGCACCGAGGAATAAGCGGTACAGCCGTTGATCAGATTGGTCACCACGAGCTGGTAGGTGCCCGGACCGCCGACGAGCGGGGACAGGGTACTGTCGCCGCTGAGGATGTAGCCGTCGGTCGTGGACCAACTGTAGCTGTATTCCGGCCCTGAGGAAGAAGCCGAGGCATCGAGCGTGATCGAAGGGCCGGTGGCACAGGTGAGAGTGCGGTCGGGGCCGGCATCGGCTACGGGCACTGCCGCATCCACACTGACGACGGCTGTGTCGGCGGCACTGCAACCCGTAAGCGTATCGGCAAGCGTGAGGACGTAAGTGCCGGGCTCGTTGACGAGCGGTGTGAGCGTCTGGGCCCCCGACAGGATATTTCCGGCAAGGGCGGTCCATTGTATCGCCACGTGCGGCCCGGGCGCCGAGCCGGTGCCGTCGAGCATCACTTCACTGGTCGTACAGGTGAGCATTTGATCGGGACCGGCATCCACCTCGGGGTAGTCGTAGGTGGCCTGTACGACCACCGCAGCCGAGCTGGTGCAACCGTTGTTGCTGTCATAGACCGACAGCACGTAGGTGCCCGCCTGATCCACCACGGCGGTGGGACTGAACTGGCCGCTGACGATGCCCGGCCCCGTCCAGGTGTACTGGATGCCGGGCCCCGTGGTGGAGCCGGAGCTGAAGAGCGTAGCCGTGGCATGCGTACAGTCGAGGTTGTTGGACACACCCGCCACGGCCGTCGGCGGATTGCTGTTGTCCACTACAGTCACCGAAGCCGTGTCGGTGCAACCATTGACGTTGTCCGTGACGACGAGTGTGTAGGTGCCCGCGGCATCTACGGTGGGGCTGAGCGTATTGGCACCCGCCACGATACCCGGGCCACTCCACTGGTAGGAATGATGCCCCGCGCTGGAGCCGCTGCCGCTGAGTGTCAGTGTGGGATTCAGGCAGTCGAGCGGCGCGGGGGGCAAAATGACGGCCTGTGGCGGCGTGGTGTTTTCGCCGACGGTGACCGAAGCGGTGGTCGTGCAGCCATTGGCGGTGTTGGTCACCGTCAGAGCGTACGTGCCCGGCTGGTTCACTGTCGGGAACAGGCCGTTGGCGCCTGATACGATGCCCGGACCGCTCCACTCGTAGGTAAAATTGGCTCCCACGCTCGATCCGGCGCCGCTGATGGTCACTTCGGGGTTGGCGCAGGTGATGTCGGGAGCATTGAGGTTGACCTGCGGGGGCGTCGTATTTTCGAAGACGGTCACGTCGGCCGTGGCCGTACAGCCGTTGTTGGTGTCGGTGACGGTCAGCGTATAGGTGCCGCCCGCATTGACGGTGGGAGTCAGGGTGTTGGCTCCCGACACGATGCCCGGACCGCTCCACTGGTAGGTGTACTGGCTGCCGGTGCTGCTGCCCACCCCGCTGATGGTAATGAGGGGATTGTAGCAGGTCACGGTGCCGCCGCTGCCCGTGGCTATGGGTGGCGTGGTGTTTTCGGGCACGGTGACCGAAGCCGTAGCCGTACAGCCGTTTTCCGTGTTGGTCACGGTGAGAGTGTAGGTGCCGCCCGCATTGATTGTCGGGTTCAGCGTGTTGGCGCCCGACACGATGCCCGGGCCGCTCCACTGGTAGGTAAAATTGCTACCCGAAGAAGAGCCCGCGCCGGAAAGGGTCAGCTCGGGATTGGCGCAGGTGATGGTTCCGTTTGCGGAAGCGACGGCGGTGGGTGGCGTGAGGTCTTCCGCAATGGTCACTGAGGCCGTCTGAGTGCAGCCGTTGGCGTCGGTGACGGTCAGGTCGTAGGTGCCCGCCGGAATACCCGTGGGATTGGCGCCGCTGATGCCGCCGGTCCAGGTGTAGGTATAGGCGGGCGTGCCGCCGCTGACGCTGACCGTGGCACTGCCGCCGCCGTTGCAGTTGGCCGGGGTGGCACTCACAGACACGTTGAGCGGAGACGGTTCATTGACGGTCACTGTGGCCGTGCCGTCGCAGTTCTGATCCACATCGGTGACGGTGACTGTGTAGGTGCCCGGCGGCACGCCCGTGGGGTTGGGCACCGGCGGCAGTCCCCCACTCCACTGGTAGGTGTAGTTGCCCGAACCGCCCGTAACGCTGACCGTGATCTGACCGTCGCCCGCGCCGGCGCATTGCACGTCGGTGGGTGTGGCCGTCACCTGCAGATCGACCTGGGTGATCGTCACCGTGCCGTTTACGGCGCCGGGGCAACTGTTGTTGGCATAGTCCACGCTGAGCAGCCCGATCACCGTGCCGGCACTGACGCCATTTACCGTAAAGGTGTAGGGATTGCTCGAGGTGGTGACGGGCGCCTGTGCCACGCCATCCACGGTGTACACGAACACCCACGGGCCGTTGCCGGTGAAATTGACCGTGACGTCCACGGAGGTAGTGCCCGTGCCGCACACGGCCCCATTTCCCGAAAGGATGGCCGTAGGCGGGAGGTCGAGCGTGACGGTGGCGGTAGCCGTCTGGGTATCGCCGCAGGCGTCGGTCACGGTGACGGTATAGGTAGTGGGCACGCCGGGCGTAGGCGCCACCGTGATGGAAGGCGTGGTGGCGCCGGTGCTCCAGTTGTAGGAATACGGCTCCGGTGCGCCCGAGACGGTGGGCGTGAGCGTGACGGGGCTGGCGCCGCAGCCCGTCACGTCGGGCATGCTCACTTGCAGATCCACGTCCTCGATCTGGATGGTCACGGTATTGGTGGAGCAGGTGCAGGGGTTGTCCAGCTCGATGATGACGGTTTCGATGCCCTCGGGAATGCCGTCGGCAAAGGCCGTAAAGGGCACCATGATGGTGTCCTGCCCGGCCGGAATGGTCACGGTAGTGGGCAGAGGGTCGTAGTCGGTACCGGGCGTAGCCGTACTCGAGGGCGAGATGGTGTAGGTCACATCGAGCGGCTGGCTGTTGTCGGGGTTTTGCCGTTCGAAGACGATAAAATTGCCCGTACACCCTTCGTAGATAGTGGCGTTGGTGCCCGACGGGCCGGCGAGGGTCACGACGTTGGCCTCTACAGCATTGCCCGGCGTAAAGCTGTTGGCCTCGAGAAAGACCGCACTGTCGTAAATGCCGTCGCCCACGTCGCCCACTACGAGGCGGATGTGGTAGGTTTCGCAGGGGATGACCACGGCCGTAGCGGTGAGGATGGCGGTGTAGCCGTCAAACTGGATGTCGGTCATGTTGGTGGTGCTCCCGCAGTTGCTCTGGTTGGGGTTGAACCAGATCTGGTTTTGCAGGTGGTTGACCGTATTGATGGCCACGTATTGGCCCGTGCCGGGCACCAGTGCGATGTTTTCGCCATTGAACGTAAACCCGCCATTAATGCCCGGCCCGCTGATGAAAAAGCCGAACACGTCGTTGAACTGCGAGCCTACGTATTCGCAATACTCTTCAGAAGCAAACACGTAGTTGAAGGTAATGGTATCAATGGTAGGCGTAAAGTCGAACTCGATGCCCACCGCATCGTACACGTCGTTGGGGAACCCGCCCATGGCCACATTGAGGTCGTCGAGGTCGGGATCGCCCGGAGCGAACAAATCATTGCCGGCCTCGTCGGAATTGTTGGGGCCGGGCGCATTGAAGATGCTGCCCGATTCGAGAATGACGCCGTGATCGAAGCCCACCGAGGAAAGGCCGTTGAAAAATTCGCCCCGCCCGCCCGAAGGGCCAATGGGTGTGACGCCCGAGATGCTGAAGCAGCCGCCACTCACCAGGACGTTTTCTATCAGATAGGCAGCCGACTGGTTGAACACAGAGAGTACAGGCAGCTCGGGCTGGTCGCCCCCCTTTTCTCTGTGCCTGCCGCCGGCACAGTCGGTGCACTGAATGCTCACGACCAGCGGCCGCCCCTTCAGTTTTTCCGCGTAGCCCCGCACGGCCAGCTCGAGGCATTTCCCTTCCGCCACGAACCTGTGGTAGCGGCCCCACCATTTGCCGGAAGGCCGGTTGCCGGGCAGCATGCCGGTGGGTGCACTTTGCTTTTGCAAAAACAGCCTTCCGGCAAATGCCGCCGCGCGCGGCCCCGTCACCCACAGCCGGTATTGATGGCCCGGATGCAGGTCGCAGAGGCGAACCGTCATTTCATCGGTCGGTTGCGGCAGCTCGAAGCGGGCCTCGGTGCGGCCCTCGAGGTAAAAGGTGGCGTCGGCCGGCAACCAGGAGGAGTCGGCATGCGAAAACAGGAAATCGTCGGCCGGCAGACACATCATCAGCGCAAGCAACGAAAGCGGAGTGTACAAGTGCCACATACACATTTGTTTTCATCAGTCTGTGGGGAACTGGTTCTTTGGGGTGTGTGGTAGGCAATCAAGGGCTTTCGATGCAGCACAAACCCGTCTGTCCGCTTGAACAGGAATAATCAATGGATAAACAGGCAAAAAAGGAATGGCGGAACTGAATTGCTCGAAGTTAACAAGCTTTTTCAAAACCAAAAAGGCCTTGTCATCCGGCCTTTGCCCTCCCCGACGCGCCCGTCACGCGGTACCGCATCAGAAAGAAAAGCGCCAACCTGCAGCCACACAGGCAAACCACCACTCAGCCGCGCGATGCGGCTGATGACCTGCTTTCGGTATCTTCGCCCGTCACCCGATTGTTTTTCTCAAAACACAAATGCCATGCAACTGAAAAACTGCCTCATCCTCTGGCTGGCCGCACTGTGCTTTCTGCCCCCCCTTTCGGCCCAGCAGCTCGACCTGAACCAGTTCAGGAAGATCAGGATCCGCAACATCGGACCTGCCGGCATGAGCGGCCGCGTGACGGCCATTGACGTGGTGCTGGCCGATCCCGACATCATTTACGTGGGTACGGCCTCGGGCGGCGTGTGGCGCTCCACCAGCGGCGGCATCGACTGGGAGCCCGTCTTCGACGAGGCCGGCACCCAGTCCGTGGGCGCCATCGCCATCAACCAGAAGAACCCCGACGAGATCTGGGTGGGCACCGGCGAGGGCAACCCCCGCAACTCGCAAAACAGCGGCAACGGCCTGTACAAAACGATTGACGGCGGCCGCACCTGGAAGCGCGTCGGCCTCGAAGACACGAAGGCCATCCACCGCATCATCATCCATCGCGATGATCCCAACACCGTGCTGGTGGCCGCCCTCGGCTCGGCCTGGGGCCCCAACGAAGCGCGCGGCGTGTACAAAACCACCGACGGCGGCAAGACGTGGCGCAAGGTGCTCTACGTGAACGAGCGGACGGGCTGCGCCGACCTGGTCGTGGATCCGCAGAATCCCGACAAGTTTTTTGCTGCCATGTGGGAGTACCAGCGCAAGCCCTGGACCTTTCACTCGGGCGGCGAAGGCTCGGGCCTGTACCGCAGCTACGACGCCGGTGAGACCTGGGTGCGCATCACCGAAAAAGACGGTTTGCCGAAAGGCCCGCTGGGGCGCATCGGCCTGGCCATTGCGCCCTCCAAACCCCACATCGTGTATGCCATCATCGAAGCTGAAGAAAACGCCTTTTACAAGAGCACCGATGGCGGCCACACCTGGAAAAAAACGGCCACGAAAAACATCGGCAACCGACCGTTCTACTACTCCGACATCTTCGTCGATCCGAAAAACGAAAACCGCGTCTGGAGCCTCTTCTCGGTGATCAACTGGTCGCAGGATGGCGGCGAAGACTGGCAACAGTTTCTCGGCTGGAAGATCCACCCGGACCACCACGCCTTCTGGATCCACCCCGACGATCCCGATTACATCATCGAAGGCAACGACGGCGGCCTGGCCATCACGCGTGATGGCGGCCAGCACTGGGAGTTCATCGACAACTTGCCGCTGGCACAGTTCTACCACATCAGCGTGGACAACGACATCCCCTATCACGTGGCCGGCGGCATGCAAGACAACGGCTCGTGGGTAGGCCCTGGCCAGGTGTGGAAGCGCGGGGGCATCCGAAATGCCGACTGGCAGGAAGTGTTCTTCGGCGACGGGTTCGACGTGGTCTTCAAGCCCGACGACAGCCGCTACGTCTATGCCATGTCGCAGGGCGGCAACGTGGCCTTCATTGACCGCATCACCGGCAAGACGAAGTTCATCAAGCCCGTCCACCCCGACGGTATCGAGCTGCGCTTCAACTGGAACGCCGGCATCGCGCAGGACCCCTTCCATCCGTGCGGCGTGTACTTCGGCAGCCAGTTCCTGCACTACTCGTCCGACTGCGGAGATAGCTGGAAGATCATTTCGCCCGACCTGACCACCAACGACACGATCAAGCAACGCGAAAGCCGCAACTCGGGCGGTCTCACCCCCGACGTCACCCATGCGGAAAACTTCACCACCATCACCGCCATTGCGCCCGGTCCGCTCGACAGCAACCTGATCTGGGTAGGCACCGACGACGGCAACCTGCAACTCACGCGCGACGGCGGCCAGACCTGGACCAACCTGGCCGATCGCCTGCCCGACTGCCCGCCCGGTAGCTGGATCCCGCAGATCCGCGCTTCGACCTACAACCCTGCCGAAGCCTTCGTGGTCGTCAACAACTACCGCCGCAACGACTGGCGGCCCATGGCATACTACACCAACGACTACGGCGCCACCTTCACCCGCATCGCCGATGAAAGCCAGATCGGCAGCTTCGTGCTGTCCATCGTGCAGGATCCCGTCGTGCCCGAGTTGCTCTTCCTTGGCGCCGACGACGGCCTGTACTTCAGCCTCGACTTTGGCAAGCACTGGCAGAAGTGGGACAAGGGCTTCCCCAGCGTGCAGGTGTCCGACCTGCAGATCCATCCGCGCGAGGGCGACCTGATCATCGGCACCTTCGGGCGTGCCGCATGGATTTTCGACGACATTCGCCCCCTGCGGAAAATCGCGCGCACGCGCGGCAAAGTGCTCGAAAAGGCCTTGGCCACCTTCGAAGCACCTGATGCCTGGCTGGCCCAATACCGCTCGGTGGAAGGCGTGCGCTTCACGGGCGACGGCATGTTCACAGGTGACAACCGACCTTCGGGCGCCCTGATTACCGTATGGCTGAACAAGGATTCGGTCTATGTGAAGAAAGAAGCCGGAAAGGATAAGCCCGGGGATGCACTTCAGCAGGCTTCCGCCAAAAAGAAGGGCAAGAAGCCCAGGCGCCCCCTGCGTGCAAAGGTGCAAATCCTCAACGCCGCCGGCGACACCATTCGCACCTTCGAGGCACGCGTGGATACCGGCATGAACCGCATCACCTGGAATCTGCGGCGCGACGGCGTGGAATACCCCTCGCGGCGCTCCGAAGCCGAGCGCGCCCGCAACCACGGCACGCCTTCCGGCCCCGAAGTGCTGCCGGGCACCTACAAGGTCCTCATCAGCTTCCGCAAATGGCGCGACTCGACCACCGTGACGGTCCATCCCGACCCGCGCCTGCCCTACGACCGCGCACGCAAAGAAGCCCAGCTCGAAGCATACATGCAACTCAAAGCGGTGGCCGAAACGGCCAACGACGCCTGGAAGCGCATCGGCGATGCCCGCAAATCGCTCGGCGTGGTGAAGGAAAGCATCAGCTTCCTGCCCGACAGCACGAAAAAAGAACTGGGCAAGGAAATCAAGTCCCTGAACGAAAAGCTCGATTCGCTCGAGGTCCTGTTCGTCGGGCCGAAACAGCAAAAAGGCATCAACCGCCAGCCCGAGACCGTGGTGACCTTCCTGTGGCGGGCCGCGCGCTACATCGAAGCCTCCGACGGCCCGCCCAACCAAAATGCACGTATCAGCATGGAACTGGCGCGCAAGAAGACGGCTGAAGCCGTGCAGCAGGTGAACGACTTCCTGAAAGGGCCTTACAATGACTTCAAAGACCAGGTCAACCAACTGACCATGCCGCTCTTCAAGGAAACGGAGCCGGTGGAGATCAAATGGTAGCAATGGGCTGCAACAGGAAAAAAGCAAAGGCGCCGTAGTTCATCGCGGCGCCTTTGCTACTCAAATAAATCATATATAGGCCTATCGAAAAAACTACAAACATCACGCAATAACACAAAAAAAAGAAATAAATTAAATATGTTCATTACTGGAATTCATTTTGCTGCCTCCCAATAATGCTTACATACAAGTTCTTATCCTTATCAAGTTCTCTATGCAATATCTTCCAATGATTACGAACCTGCCTTTTTATTGCTTTGCTTTCCATTATATTTGCCGATTTATAGGCATAAGTAATAAAATTACCCCAATATTTTATTAAAATTTTATCCCTGTTTTTCCTAAATGACTTTAAGCATCTTTTTTTGAATTTCCCTATTTTATCAACATCCTGAAAAAACTGCTTAGAACGTCCACCAACATGTGTATATTTTTTTAATAATTTCCGCATTGGAAGCGAAAACAAATCTTTATTATTAGAAATAATTTGTTCTAAAAATGCGAGTTGCCCCTCTCTATTT
>WFYJ01000217.1 GCA_015490175.1 Saprospiraceae bacterium
CTGATTGGATCAGCTTCCGAAGTCGTCGAAAGCGATGTTTTCTTCGGGTACGCCCAGCTCGTCGAGCATCTTGAGTACGGCCTGCAGCATGAGGGGCGGACCGCAAAGGTAGTACTCGATCTCTTCGGGCTCGGGATGGTTCTTGAGGTAGTTGTCGTACACCACCTGGTGAATAAAGCCTACGGGGCCGTCCCAGTTGTCTTCGGGGCGCGGCTCGGAGAGGGCGATGTGGTACGAGAAGTTGGGAAACTTCTTCTCGATCTCGCGGAAGTCCTCGGTATAGAAGAGCTCGCGCAGCGAGCGGCCGCCGTACCAGTACGACACCTTGCGCGTGGTCTTGAGGGTGTGGAACAGGTGGAAGATGTGCGAGCGCAGCGGCGCCATGCCGGCACCCCCGCCGATGTACACCATCTCGCGGTTGGTGGGCTTGATGAAGAATTCGCCGTAGGGGCCCGAGATGGTGACCTTGTCGCCGGGCTTGCGGCTGAAGATGTAGCTCGAGCACACACCCGGGTTGACGGGCATCCACTTGTTGTTCTTGCGGTCCCATGGGGGCGTGGCGATACGAATGTTCAGCATTACGATGTCGCCCTCGGCCGGGTGGTTGGCCATCGAGTAGGCGCGGAACTGCGGCTCTTCATTCACCATGCGCAGCGACCACATGTCGTACTTGTCCCATTCGGCCTGGAAGGTCTTGGGATCCTTGTGGTACTTGGGATGAGCGGTGATGTCCATATCCTTGAAGTCCACCGTGATGGGCGGCACATCGACCTGGATGTAGCCCCCGGGTTCGAAGTTGAGGTGTTCGCCTTCGGGGAGCTGCAGGACAAATTCCTTGATGAAGGTGGCCACGTTGTAGTTCGACTTGACGGTGCAGGTCCACTTCTTGATGCCGAAGATCTCTTCCGGGATCCGGATCTTCATATCCTGGCGCACCTTTACCTGGCAGGCCAGGCGCACGTGCTCGGCCACGTCGCGGCGCGTGAGGTGGTTCAGCTCGGTGGGCAGCACCTCGCCGCCGCCTTCGTCCACCTTGCACTTGCACATGGCGCAGGTGCCGCCGCCCCCGCATGCCGAGGGCAGAAAGATGTTGTTGTCGGCCAGGGCGGCCAGCAGCGATGTGCCGGGCTGCACCAGGAGGGGTTCGTCCTCGCGGCCGTTGATGATGATTTTCACCTTGCCCTGTGGCACGAGGCGCTTCTTGGCGGCGATCAGCATGAACGACAGGGCCAGAATGACCAGGCTGAACACCACCACCGCCACGATCAACACTTGCACATCAAAGAGAAGTATCATGACTGTTTGCTTGTTTCTTTATGCAAATTTTGCCGAAAGGCATGATATTACTTGCCTGCCACGAAGGCCGCCGGATCAATGCCCATCAGGCTCATGAAGGCAATGCCCATCAGGCCCGTGAGGATGAAGGCGATGCCCAGCCCGCGCAGCGGGGCAGGAATGGCCGAATAGCGGATGCGCTCGCGAATGGCGGCAATGGCCACAATGGCCAGGAACCAGCCGAAGCCGCCACCCAGACCGAAGGCCACGCTCTCGCCAAAGGAGTACTCGCGCGACACCATGAAGAGCGAGCCACCCAGAATGGCACAGTTGACCGTGATGAGCGGCAGGAAGATACCCAGCGCGGCATAGAGGGCCGGCGAATATTTCTCGACCACCATCTCGACGAGCTGCACCATCGAAGCGATCACTGCGATGAACAGGATGAGGCGCAGGAACGTCAGGTCAATGCCCAACAGACCGTTTTCCGAAAGCAGGTAATGATCAATGACCCAGTTGATCGGTATGGTGATGCCCAGCACGAAGATCACGGCCAGCCCCAGGCCAAAGGCTGTCTTCACGCTCTTCGACACGGCCAGGTAGGAACACATGCCGAGGAAGTACGCCAGCACCATGTTCTCGATGAAGGCCGACTTGATGAAGATATTGATGTATTCCATGACGGAAATTTTTGTCGTCTGATAATTCCTGTTTGGCGAAAGCCGAAAAACCGGACCTTCCCCGATCAGCTCACGTCGATCAGTTTCTTGTTCCAGGAGCGCTGAATCCAGATGATCACACCGATTACGAACATGGCCGCGGCGGGCAGTACCATGAGGTTGTTGTTCATGTAGCCCGTGCCGGCCGTATTGATCAGGTACTCGGCCGACGGACCGACGATCTTCCACTCGAGCGGGCTGCCGGCAAAGAGCGTGCCCTTGCCGAAGAGCTCGCGCGTGAAACCCACGATGAGCAGGATGGCGCCATAGCCGAGGCCGTTGCCGATGCCGTCGAGAAACGAGCGCCAGGGCTTGTTGGCCATGGCAAAGGCCTCGAGGCGGCCCATCACGATGCAGTTGGTGATGATCAGGCCGATGTACACCGAAAGCTGCTTGTACACCGGATAGTTGAGTGCCTTGAGCGACAGCTCGACCACCGTCACCAGCGAGGCAATGATGACGAGCTGCGCGATCATGCGCACCGACTTGGGAATGTACTGGCGCAGCATCGAGGTGAACAGACTCGAAAACGCCGTGACGAAGATCACCGAAATGGCCATCACCAGCGAGGGATACACCAGCGAGGTCACGGCCAGGGCCGAGCAGATGCCCAGTACCTGTACGGTGATGGGGTTGTTGTCGTTGAGCGGATCGACGAGGAGCTTGCGTTCCTTTTTGCCGAAGAGCGGCTCCTTCTTCTTTTCGACCTGGGCTACTTTCGTTTCAGCCATGACAAATCAGATTTGTGTGTTTTCGCCTTCCGGCAAAAATGCAGGTATGCGTTCCTGTGCAACAAACAGTTGATCGTATATCGTTTTGCGCAACGCCTCACCCCATCACTCCTTCTCTCCGTCTCTCTTTCACTCCATCTCTCCATCCCTCGTCCTCTCCCTCAGCCGGCATTGCGCAGCTTCGCAAAATAAGGCTCGTAGGCCTTCAGGCCTTCGATCAGCATGTTGGTCACGCCGTTCGAGGTGATGGTGGCGCCGCTGATGGCATCCACTTCATGCTCCGGATCGCGGGCGCCGCCCTTGCGCACGATGATGCCTACGAAGTTACCCTGATCATCGAGGATGCGCTTGCCCTTGAACTGGGCCCGGAAGGCCGGATTGTCCTTGATTTCGGCCCCGAGGCCGGGCGTCTCGCCTTTGTGGTCGAAAGCTACGCCGGCCACCGTGTTCAGATCCGACTTGAGGGCGACATAGCCCCAGATTTCATCCCACAGACCATTGCCGCGCACGGCCACGATATAGAGTTTGTCCTGGCCGTTCGAATAAACCCAGATAGGGTACTTGCGCTGGTCGGCCGGCTTTTTGCGCTCCTGGGCGAAATCGACGTCATCGGCCTTGAGGCCTTCGATCACGTTACCCTCGGCATCGACGACGAGCTGCTGCACCTGATTGTCGAAGATTTGCAGCACCTCTTCGTCGGTGAGCTGGTCCACCGTCTTGCCACCCAGATAATCTTCGATGGCCAGCAGGATGGCGCGTTTCTCGAAGATCTCTTCGTTGAGCCGGGCCACGGGCTCGGTCACCTGGCGCAGTGCCGTCAGGCCGAGGGCCACCACCGACGTGAGCACGAGCATGAATTTTATGATCTGGCTATTGCTTTCCACAACTACCGCGTTTTGGTATGTATGACAATTCTATGCTTCCTTTGTTTTTTTGCCTTTCGGCAAATGCCACTCAGGCATTTGCTGCGGTACGTGCCATACGGCGATTGATGTTGCGTTGCAGTACCACGTAATCGATCAGCGAAGCCCATACGTTCATGAAGAGGATGGCCAGCATCCAGCCCTCGGGATAGGCGGGGTTGAGCACGCGGATCACCATTCCGAAGAAACCGATGAAAAAGCCGTAGATCCACTTGCCCACGTTGGTCGAGGCGGCCGTCACGGGGTCGGTGGCCATGAACGCCATGGCAAACCAGAAGCCGCCCATGTAGAGCTGGTAGTACCAGGGCACCTCCATGAAGGGCGTGGCGCCCCAGGCGTTGAGCAGCAGGCCCGTGAAGATGGTGCCCAGCGTCATGCCGACCATGACGCGCCAGCTCGCCACTTTCGTAAATGCGAGGAACAGGGCGCCCACGATGATGAAGGGCTTCATCGTCTCGCCCACCGAGCCGGGAATGGTGCCCCACCACATGGCGGCCGGGCTGTACACTTCGGTCACCGCGTCCCAACCGCCTTTGGCGGCCAGCGCCAGCGGCGTAGCGCCCGTAAAGCCATCAACCACGGTGGCCGAGGCGTCGAAGGTGGACCAGCCCAGCGACTCGAACAGCGGATTGAACAGATTGAGGTGCGCCCAGCCATAGGCCACGGCCGAGCCGGCATCCGTATCGCTGAGGCCGGCAACCCACACCTCGTCGCCGGAGATCGTGGTCGGATAGGCGAAGAAGACAAAGGCGCGCGCCAGCAAGGCGATGTTGAGCACGTTCATGCCCGTGCCGCCGAAGGCTTCCTTGCCAAAAACCACGGCGAAGGCCACGGCCACGGCGAGGATCCACAGCGGAATATCCGGCGGCATGATGAGCGGGATGAGGGCTCCCGTCACCAGGAAGCCTTCCTCCACGCCATGGCCGCGCTTGGCGGCGTAGATGATTTCGATGCCCAGGCCCACAATGTGGGTGACGATGAAAATGGGCAGGATCTGGATCAGGCCGAAAGCGAGCTTCAGGTGGATGCCTTCGAGGAAACCGGTGTGCTCGCCGATGGCGAGAAAGTGCTGGTGCCCGATGTTGTAGGTGCCGAACAGGTAGCACAGTTGCAGGGCCAGTACCACGTGCACCATCAGGCGCTTGAGGTCCATGCCGTCGCGGATGTGCACGCCCTTGCCCGAAGTGACATGAGCCGGCACGAAGAAGAACGTGAACACCGCATCGTAGAAGGTATGCAGCACCGGACGCTTCTCCTTGTCCGGTTCGATGCGCTTCATGAAGTTGAGCAGGCCTTTCATTTGTGCGGATTATGTTTTTCGCCTTCTGACAGGCAGATTTTCAGAATGCAATCAGTTCGTCGGCATGCATCACCCTTGCTCCCACATCATGTCGAGACCGCGACGCAGGATCTGTTGCAGGGGCTGCTTGGAGGTGCAGGCAAATTCGGCCAGGGCGATGTCTTCTTCGATCAGCTCGTAGATGCCCAGCCCTTCCATGCGCTCGTAATCGTTTGTCAGGATGGCCTTCATCAGGTGCTGCGGGTAGATATCCATCGGCAACACTTCCTCGTATTGACCGGTCACCACGAAGGCGCGCTTTTCGCCATGCGTGTTGGTATCCACATCGTACTTGACGTTTTTGAACAGGAAGTTGGGGAAGGTGCGCGACAGCGAGATGCGCGGCTTGAGCGGCAGCAGCCAGCCGAAGAGCTCGTAGTAGCGCCCTTCGGCGATGACCGTCACCTGGTCGTCGTAGAAGTTGAGGAAGTTTTCGGGCTTTTTGGCCTCGCCGCTGAGCACGTCGCCCGAGATGAAGCGCAGGTCTTCCTCGGGATTGTAGTTGTCCTTGAGCAGCTCACCGATGTTGGCGCCGGCAAGGGTGCGCACGTAATGCGGGTCGTTGAGCTTGCTGCCCGTAAGCGCTATCACGCGCTCGGCCTTGAAGCGACCTTCGGTCCACAGGCTGCCCAGGGTGATCACCTCCTGAACGCCCATCGTCCACACCTTGTCGCCGGGGCCAATGGGATCGATGTGGTGGATGTGCACGCCGACGTTACCTGCCGGGTGCGGACCGCGCACCCAGAACTTCTCTACGCCCTGAGCTTCGGTGAAAACCGCGGAAGGCGGCTCCTCGCCACGGGCATCCAGCCCCAGATACACTTTGCCGCCACTCAGACGGTTCAGCACTTCGAGGCCTTTCTGGAATGCCTCGCCCTTGCCTTCCACTACGAGGTTGCTGTCGGGAGCCAGGGGGGCCGTGTCGAAGGTGCTTACGAAGATGGACTTGGGCGTGTCGTTCCAGTCGGGAATGCGGTCATAGGGGCGCTCGCGCAACAGCATCCAGCCGCCCGTTTCCAGAAGGAACTCGACCAGCTCCTCACGAGCTGCTTTGCCCAAGTCGGGGGCTGTCACTTCGCGATACTGCTGATCCTTGTCGGCCAGAATGACCACCTCGGTGATGGCGCGCTTGGCACCGCGATTGATGGCGATGACCTCGCCACTGACGGGCGAGACGAACTTCATCTCCGGACGCTTCTTGTCTTCGAATAGCGGGTCGCCGGCTTTCACCGCGTCGCCCACCTGCACGAGCAGGCGCGGGATGGGGGCCAGGCCACGCCAGTTGGGCGGCTGCACCGCAAAGCGGGTCACCTGGGCATCGCGCACCTCCTTGCGCGCCTCCCCGGCCACAGGCAGATCGGCACCGCGCTTGATTTCCAGCAAGGTGTGATTTTTGGCGTAAGCCGGCACTCTGGGTCGGAACAGGTCGCTCAGGCCGGGCAGAATGGAAACCTCGCCGATCTTGTCGGCCACACCCAACTGGCGCGCTTCCAGCTTCAGCAGGTTGTCCGACACCTGAATGAGGGCAAAGAATGCCAGCAGCACGACGACTGCAACCAGAATGGTGACGAAAGAATTGTTGTCAGCAGATCCGGCCTGTGCGAACAGCGAAGGGCCGCAAACAAGCAGAAGCAGAGAAAGGACAGAACGCAGCTTGCCGTTTTTCATCCTCGACGATCTTGTGTGGTTTTTCCTTTTGCATGGCTGTGAAACACCTCAACAACCTGGCCTTCAAACCGTTACCCGCCTGCATCCAGAAGGGCCCCGGTCGTCAGACGCGCAAAGATAAAAACTGGGTGGACTTGAATCTGGCAGGAAAGACAAGTGATAAAAATCACTGGAAGGAGATGGCCCAGCGAAGGTAACAACATGCGCTGATCAGGCAGGAACCCGGCAACCGGCACAATTACGGTTTTCAAAGACAAAATGCCCGTATTGTTGAATCGGTCTGATCTGTGAACTCTGTGAAATCTGTGAACTCTGTGAAATCTGTGGACTCCTCACTGAGTATGCTTACCTTGAAGCTTCGAAAAAGTGTGGGCAGGTGTCCACTCAAAACGCCCATGGCGACGCGCCCGCATCCAAATGCACTGCCACATGAAAAAAGGAATAAAGCTGCTCCGTTGGGCCTGGGGACTGGGCATGGCGGCTTGTCTGGCCATCATCTTTGGCGTGGCATTCGAGCTGCCGCTTTTCGTCTTTGGCTCGATCCTGATTTCGATACCTGCGCTCGTGCTGAGCCTGAAGGC
>WFYJ01000218.1 GCA_015490175.1 Saprospiraceae bacterium
CCTACACGCAACACCTTTTTGCAGCCGGTTCATTTTCGGGATGCGCGATCATCTGTTCAAGGGCACCACTTTTTTTCAGAAAAGGGTAAGGGCAGGGGGCGTGGAGTCGGTGGCTTGCGTTTTCTGTGCCCGGGGCGCTTCGCGGGAGGCTTCGGGCGGCAGCACCCGCCGGATGACGCGCAACTGCCACAGGTATTTTTTGCGTTGCGGGTCGAAGATGCCGAAGTGATCGACGCGGTCGATGCGCACGCAGTCGTGGCAGTGCAGGATCTGGCCTTCCGGCAAAAGAATGCCGGCATGGGTGAGCTGCCCCTTGTGGTTTTCGAAAAAAGCAATGTCGCCGGGGCGGTACTCGTCGAAGAAGTCCACTTCCTCGCCTTCCATCACCTGGGCCGCAGGCTGGCGTGGCAAGGTGATGCCGATGGCATCAAAAGCCAGTTGCACCAGCGCTCCGCTGTCGAGGCCAAGAGGCGAGCGCCCGCCCTGCAGGAAAGGCGCCGACAGGTAGCGCCGGGCAATCTTGATGAGCAGCTCGGCACGCGGCGCCAGATCCTGAGGAAAAACGGCCTGACCGCTGTAGGTCCACCATTCGCCGGCCAGCTCGAAGCGCAATCCGTCGAAAGCCGGCAGGCGCGAGCCGATGGGCACGGGTATCTGGCGCGTGTGGCTCATTACCGGCTGCAGCAGGTCCAGGCAAATGGCGTAGTGTTGCCGGTAGCGGTCATACTCGGAAGGCGTGATAGGTTGCAACTGCTCGGCAGGCACCCAGCCCGTCACTTCGTCCCGGGTACAGCGCACCTTGCACCACCGGGCGCCCTTGCGGTCAATGAGCTCCACCAGCTCGCCAAACAGCAACTGACTGAGCAGCTCGCTGCGATGATGGGCACCGGCGCGTACCGGCACGACACCCAATGGACAAATGGCGTGATACGGGCTGCTCATGTAGCGTGACTTGTGGTTGCGCTCGAAAAATACACAACCTCGCGCTAAATAACAGGTTGAGGGTTGGGCGTGCCAGGGTTCAGGATTCACAACTCTGTGAAAATCAGTGCGTGCTCAGTGGCGCTCTGTGTAACTGAATGATTTTCCGACTTTTTCTTTCAGAAGGCTCAAAACTCCGGGCTGCATTGCGCGGAGCAAAAAGACAAAAAGGCCGCCGGGGCAGCCTTTTTTGCGAAAGCGAAAAAATCGTATGACAAAATCAGAAAGGACAATGCTTGCACTCGTCCACGCGCACCTGTTCGTTGGGCCTGGAGAGCAGGGCCTTGGCCGGGTCCACGCAACTGCGGCAGCCGATGATGCGAAACTCGGTGCGGCGGTTGAGTTGGTGATCGCGCTCGTTGCAGGGCACGTAGTCGGCGCAGTCGTTGACGGGTTTGCTCTCGCCGTAGCCGCGCGGCACGAGGCGGTCGCGATCGATGCCGTGCGCCACCAGCCACTTGACCACTTCGTTGGCGCGTTTTTGCGAAAGCTTGAGGTTGTAGCGTTTGGAGCCGCGGGCGTCGGTGTGTGAGGCTACCTCGACGATGTAGTCGGGGTTTTCCTGCAGCATCTTGAGCAGCTTCTCCAGCTCGGGGATGGCGTCGTCGCGCAGGTGATAGTCGTCGAAGTCGTAATAGATGTGCAGCAGATAGGGCACGGGCTGCGGTTGCCCCTCTTCATAGGTTTCGTTGATGGGCGTGGGGCTCTGGGCGAAGGTCTCGTTGCCGGTGAGCAGCTCGCCCTTGCTGTATTCGCGCCCGTCGGGATAGACACCTTCGGCCGGCAGTTGGGTGTCCTTGTCGATCCACAGGCCGTTGGTCAGGTCGCGATAGGTGTATTCGGTTTCGTTCTGGGGCGAGCGCTGCGTGATGTCGTCGGAAGGCACCATCACCGTGGGCTGCATGTGCAGCACGACCTTGAAGGTCTCCGACTCTTCCTTGCCGCGTGTGCAGATGCCCTCTTCCACGGCGGCCAGGTATTTGTCCTTGACGGCCTTGACTTTGTAGCAGCAGTCCTTGTCGAGCTTGAAGTAGAAACGCCCGTCGATGTCGGTGACGAGGGGCTCGGCGGCCGGCTGTCCGCAGTCGTTTTCGAGGGTCACTACGGCCCCTTCCATGGGCAGGCCGGTGGCGTCGTCATAGACGGTACCCATCAGCTCGAAGTCGGTGGCGGGCATCATCGGAATTTCGAGCACCACCTTCTGGCCCAGGGTGATGTTGTGGGTACAGCCCTGCACGTTGGCCGGCTCGTATCCTTCGGCTTTCGCCAAAAAGTTGCAGCACTCGTTGAGCTTCAGATCCACGGAAAATTTGCCGGTATAGCCGGTAGTCAGGGTCACGTCCTTGCAGTCGAGATACACCTGAGCGCCTTCGATGGCCTGTTGCGTCCTGGCGTCATAGACGAACACCTCGACCGGCGTGGCCACCTTGCGGAAGAAGTAGATGTCGTCGCGGCCGGCACCGCCTGCGCGATCGGAAGCGAAGTAGCCGCAGGTGCCGTTTTCGTTGAAGGTGATCGAGAAATCGTCGGCATTGGTGTTGATGGGGTAACCCAGGTTGACGGGCTCGGACCAGGTGCCGTTGCCCTTGTCCTCGACGTAGAAGATGTCGAGGCCGCCCAGGCCGATGTGTCCGTCGGAAGCGAAGTAGAGGCGGCCGTCGGCAGCCGAGTAGTAGGGGAAGACTTCATGGCCCTCGGTGTTGATGTCGGGGCCGAGGTTCATGGGCGGCCCCCAGCGGCCCGACTCGCGCTCCGACACGTACAGATCCATGCCGCCGAAGCCGCCCGGCATGTCGGAAGCGAAGTAGAGCTTGTTGCCGTCGGGCGAGAGGGTGGGGTGGGCCACCGAATACTCGTCGGAGTTGAAGGGGAGGCTCTGCATCTCGCCCCACTGCCCTTCGCCCAGGCTCTTGGCGTAGAAAATTTTCAGGCGGATGATGCCTTCGTCGTCGGTGCCCACTTTGCCGTTGATGAGGTTGTTGCGCGTGAAGTAGATCTCTGAATAGTCGCGCGTGAAGGCCACAGTGGCGTCGTGGAATTTGCTGTTGAGCGTGTTGCTGAATTTGTCGGGGCGGCCGTACATGAAGATGCCGCAGGCGCCGTTTTCGCCGGGTTCCATTTCCTTGACGGGCACGTAATACAGCTCGAGAAAGGGATTGCCCGTCCACATGTGCTCGCGGCGCACCACCGGGTTGCGGTCGCGCTCGGAGGCAAAGACGAGCCCGTCCTTGTAAAAGGCCGGACCGAAGTCGTCCAGGTCGCTGTTGAAGTCGCAGTGTTCCACCTCGTAGATGTCGGCGTTTTTCTTCATCAGCTCTTCCTCGTAGTCGCAGGCGCGCAGCAGATACTGGCCGCGCAAGTCGTCGGGCACCGCCTCGACGAACTGCCGGTACCATTCGCGCGCCAGCTCGCACTTGCCGTTGCGCTGGAGCATCATGCCGTAGTACAGCTTGTGGTAGGGGGTGGCTTCGGGCAGACGCACCACCTGCCCGTACCAGAACTCGGCATTGCCCGTGTCGTTGACCTTGCGATAGGCCTCCGCCAGATTGATTTTGGCTTCGGCCACGTCGTGGTCTTCGAGGATCAGGTTGTACATCTTGATGGCTTCGACGTAGTCGAGCGCTTCCATGTACATGCGGGCACGCTTGAGTTTGGCGGCCTGGGCCGATGCCTGCTGCATGCCGATGAGCGCCACACACAGGCACGTAATCAGTAGTTGGAGGGTATGGCTACGCATGATGCTGTTGCTTTTTGCTTGTAAAAACGCGGCACGCCGGATGCCTCGGGCTCAGTAGCTTTGTTGCTTCCGATATCCCGGCTTTCAAGCCTGTTGAAAAACATTCAATTACACAGAGTATTCACAGAGCGTTCACTGAGTTTCACAGAGTGTTGTAGAAGCTGCGTTCACACTGCGTCTATCTACGACTGAAAGATGTAATTTTTTTTAATTTTTAACAAATAATTGATTTGCTGCTTTTCAAACAGACGCCAGACGTCTGGCCGTAAAGTTCAAGTTGCTGCGCATCACCATTTTCAGTGGCCCCGATTCCTGAGCGCACTGAAAAAAGTCCGTAACAACGCAACGACGTAACATATGGTAGGTATGATTAACTTGCAACAAATTGATTTAAAATTAAAAACACATTGCGTGTCGTTGCGTCCCCGACTTGTGTCGGGACAGGCTGTTGCGTCCCCGACTGGCGTCGGAGCCTGTCCCGGTTTACCGGGAACAAGCTTTCCGACAAGTCGGAACAGGTTTCCGAAGACTCGGAACAGGTTTCCGAAGACTCGGAACAGGTTTCCGAAGACTCGGAACAGGTTTTGCGCGAGACTATGGGTTTTTTCAGGGGCCTCATTCCTCAAATCCTCGATTTCTCATCAAAAATACCTCGGCGTAGCCGCCTTCTTGGTCTTGAAGTTGAACTCATACCCGATCATGACCTCGAAGGCGCCGCTGGTGACGTTCGACAGTTTGCTGAGCGGATAGTCGTAGGCGGCACCCACGCGCAGTCCGTTTTCCATGACATAGGAGATCCAGATGTCGGCCGAGTCGAACGAGCTCGACTTGTCGGTAAAGGCTTCGATAGCCGAGCGGAACGAGGCGCCCACCCAGAGGCTCTCGTAAAACAGCAGCGACAGATCGATGTCGAATTCGGTCGGTGCGCCGATGTCTTTGAACGATTGCAGGGCCGATCTGGAAGAGAACAGGCCCACGTTCTTGATGAGCAGCGAGGGCTTGAACAGGATGAAGTCGCCCTGCACGGGAATGACCACGCCGGTCATGAAGTAGTAGTGGCGCGCCTGCCGCGCATAGATGCCGGTGGTGGCGCTGTCGCGCAGGTCGTATTCGACGAGGAAGGGCGAGGAGGCGCCGATGTAAAAGTGCTTCGAGTAGTAGTAGATACCGGCGCCGAAGTTGGGCAGGATGCGGTTTTCCTGGCCGTCGAAGGCCTCATCGGGTTTTTCGATGTTGAGCTTCGACCAGTCGGCGCGGTATTGCTCGATGCCGGCCTGCAGGCCGAACGACAGCTTGCCCGCACCCATGGGGATGCGGTAGGCGTAGATGAGGTTGCCGCCCAGCGTGTTGGTCGGGCCGATCTTGTCGTTGACGATGCTCAGGCCCACGGCCACGCGCTCGTTGCGCAGCGGGGTGTGCAGGGTGAAGGATTGCGTCTGCGGCGCCCCGTTGATCTCGTACCACTGGGTGCGGTGCAGCAATCCGATGCTCATGTGATCGCGCGAGCCGGCATAGCCCGGGTTGAACACCAGACTGTTGAACATGTACTTGGTGAACATCGGGTCCTGTTGCCCCAGCGCCACGCTCAGACAGGCGGCACTCACCAGCAGCGTCGTCCAGATTTTTTTCATGCTCTTTTCCGATTTTTTGTGTTGAAAAACAGGAGCGCCAGGTGTTCGGGCCGTTGGCGGGGGGCAAAGATCAAAGGCAAAGCACCGGGCTCCGCCCTCGAAAGGTCAAAAACTGTGCTAACTCGGGGAAAAATATACATATCCTCCAAATGTGATGTGTTTGTCACTGGTTTGATACGCGTTTTCGCCGAATTGGCGACGGCCACAGGCAATTGACGACGTCCATCGTCCATCATCAGTACTCAACGCCTGATCTGCAGGTATCCGCTCAGTTTTTCCACGGTCGTTTCGTTGGTGTCCACCTCGAGCAGGTAGAAGTAGGTGCCGTCGGGCACTTTTTTGTTCTTCCAGCTACCGTCCCAGTCGTTCTGGTAGTTTTCCGCCTGGAAGACCATTTCGCCCCAGCGGTTGTAGATCACCAGTCTGTTTTCGGGATACTGTTCCAGATTTCGGATGACAAAAGTGTCGTTGGTGCCATCGCCATTGGGCGAAAAGCCGTTGTACACCACGAGGTTGCCGCTGGTGCATTCCACGGTCACCAGCACGCTGGCCGTATCGCAACCGGCGGCATTGCACAACACGTATTGGAAAGGATCGGTGCCGCAGAAGCCGGCATCGGGCGTGTATTCGATCTGGTTGGCGTTGTTGACCATGGCCGAGCCGTTGGTCGGGCCGATGCCGCCGCTCGAGGGGTCGAGCACGTAGATGACGGGCGGACTGCAGGAGCTGAGCTGGTCGTTGTCGAGCACAGCGATGAGCACGGGCGTGTTCTTCTGGGTGGTGGCCTCGTCGTCCTGGGCCAGCGGCACGTCCTGGTCGGTGCAGGGGCTGCTGCTGATCGTTTCGACCACGAGGCAGGTGGTGTCGCACACGCCGTAGGCATCGCAGATGACGATGCAGGCCGTGTCGGTGCCGGGCGCCAGCCCCTTGCCCGTCACGCAAAAGGTCGTCGTATCCACCTCGAACAGCGTGGAATGGCCACTCGAGGCCGTGCAGGCATTGTGTATGCTGACGGGCATGGCTGCAAGCTGCGACATGTCGGGGCACCAGGTGCGCGTCTGTCCTACCTGGATGGTGTCGTAGATGCAGTCGGTGGGCGGCATGATGACCGTGATGCACAGAAAAGTGGTGTCGGTATTGCCGAATTCGTCGCGCAGCACCACGCAGGCCGTGTCGGTGCCGGGGTTGATGGCCAGGCCGGTGACGCACCAGGTGGCGCCGTCCAGCTCGAAGTCCACGCTCGTGCCCGACTGGTCGGGGCAGGCGTTTTCGATGCCGACGATCTGGCCGGGCAGCTCGGTGGTGTCGAGGCACCACGTGCCGTCGAAGTTGATGATGAGCGTATCGACGATTTTATCCGATTCCATACTGCACACCGTCTCGTCCACGGTGATGTGCAGCCAGGTGGTATCGCAAAAGCCCATGTCGTCGCACAGCACGATACAGGCCGTTTCCGTGCCGCCGCACTTCAATCCCTGATACTTGACGCAGTAGTCATCGCCGATGTAAAAGCTGACGAAGGTGCCCGACTGGTCGGCGCAGACATTGGTCGCGCTCACCACGTTGCCGGGCAAGTCGGTGGTGTCCAGGCAGAACAGGCCCACGCCGTTGACCGTGAGGGTGTCGTACACTTCCGAATTCTGCGGCATGGGCAGGCACTCGACGATGATGGCCACCGTATCGCTGATGGCCTGCCCGGTGTCGTAGAAAATTACCTGATGCGTGCCGGTGGCGAACTGCAGCGACATGCCTTGGGCGTCGAGTCCGAAGTTCATGCCCACGATCGACATGGTGTTGTTGCTCAGCGCCGTGATCACCATGTCGGAGTAGGTGTTGGATGGCGACCCGCCGGCAATCATGAGCATCGAAGGGTCATGCGTCCAGTTGCCGGCAGGGTCCCACATATTCATCAACGACACCAGTTGGTCAATATCGTCGAACTGGGCCGAGTAGGTCACCCCGTTCACTTCCCAGCTCTCGAGCTGGTAGGGCCCCATGTTGCCCTGGCCAAAGAGGGTGTTGTAGGTATAGGTCACGAGCGTGTCGTAGTTGCAGCCTTCGATGGTGCCGTCGTAGGGGAGCCCGTCGCTGAAGATGAGCAACTGGTTCAGCATGGTCATGGGCAGGTCGAGGCAGACAGCCGTCGGCGCATCGCAGTTGAACGTCTGCACCACAACGGTATCGGCTTGCAGGATGCTTCCGGCGCGGGCCGGCACCATCCACAACAGCGCCATGCCGGTCAGCCAGATGAGGAGCGCCTTTCTGTTCATGGGTGCGGTTTTTTCGTTCGGGCATGCCGCGCCCTGCGCGACAGGGAGAGGCCTTCCTGCCACGGGTGGGTGGGGCCACGCGTACCGAACGGGTTTTTGTTTTTGCGAAAAGGGCAGACCGGGAGGATCCGCTTTTCGCCCTGCGGCGGCCCTGAGGGCCGTTCCGATTACGATTGTTTCGCTTTCGCCAAATTTGACCGTGAGGCTCGTATCTATCGTCAAAAGGCCTCAACTGTCGTTTGGAGCACTCTCGAAAATCGTGCCAAACGAATTAGTAATTTTTTAAATGTGTGCATTCGGCTTTCGCCAAATGCGGCCCGCAGCCTGGCCGGATGCGCACGGGTGGGCGCAGGGCGATTTTTGCCTTTTTGCCCGAAAGGCGGCATATTGAGGGGGCATGGAGGGCGCCAATCTGGTTATCTTGCCCAACAATTTGCGTGTGCTTGTCGTTAGTGGGGGCAGTGCCGGCATGCTTGCCACCCACATACTTGTCCGAACCAACAAGGCGAACTTATGAAACACATCGGCCTGCTGTTTTCCCTGCTGCTCGTTGCTTTTGCGAGCCGTGCAGAGACCATCATCCTCGAGTACGATCCTTCCTGCATGGACATGTACGAATACCGCAATCCGTCGGGCTCGATCCGCTTGCTCAGCTTTTCGCCGCACACCCTGTCGGCTACCGAGCGCGTGGTGTTGGAGGCAGGTGCCGACGCCGGGCAGCGCCTCAGCTCGAAGCCGCGGCTGCTCACCGAGTGCGGCAGTCTGACCGTGGCGCTGCGCCTCGTGCAGCGCATCAACGACCATAGCACCGAGCTGTACATCGCACGGCCCGATGGAAAAGGCTACGTGCTGTATCGCATCAACAAGGCCTATTACTATTTCCCGAAAGGGGGACAGATCGAGTTCTACGGGGCCGATACGCACTTCCGCTTCGATCCGTCGGCGCCGGCCTCGGGGCGCGATCTGGCCCTGCCCGATTCCAGAACGAGTGTGTGGTTCACGGGGCGCACCCGATATGGTTGTTTTTCCGGCTATGCTTTTCGCAAAACGTCGCGATCCAACCCGAGCGTAGTCAAAGAGTTCCGCTTGGTGCCCGAGATCGGCATCGTGGAGAAAGCGGGCGGCAATGCCGAATACGGCCTCAAGCTGGTCAATGGCGCCATCTTCGACCATTTCCTGCAGGAGCGCTGTGCCCTGCGGCAGGTCAATGCGTATGGCCGGATGAGCAAGAGTGCCGCCGAGCCGGCGCCGACGACCTACGGACAGCCCGCGCAACCTGCTGCTGCGACGGCTCCCGTGCACGTGGTGCAACCGGGCGAGACGCTTTACGGCATTGCCCGCAAATACGGCATTGATCTGCAAGACTTCATTCGATGGAACGGGCTCACATCCCACGTCATCAAGCCGGGCATGGAGCTGGTCGTTGCGCCGCCCGTGCAGCGCCGCCCTGCCGAGCGCGTGCCTGAACCTGAACCCGAAACCCGCCAACCGCGCTACACGGCGCGCGGAGTGGAGACGCGCCCGCCGGCAGCCGACCCGCCCGCCGCCGAGCCCGAAGAAACGCTGCCCGCCTGGGTCAACCCGCCGGCCTATCACATCGTCCAACCCGGCGAAACAGTGGCCCGGATCGCCGAAAAGTACGGCTACACCGAAGCGCGTTTCCGCTGGATGAACGACCTGGACCCGGACATGCACATCTATCCGGGCATGCGGTTGCGCACTACCGATTGTCAGCTCCTTGCGGCACCGGCCACCTCGCAGGACGACCAGCGCCCCAAGGGAGGCGGCTATCGAACCGAGCCCGTGCCCTACGAACAGGCTCCCGTAATGGCCTACCCCGCAGCAACCCCAAAAATGGACTACACCAAATTCCGCATCCACATCGTCAGCGAAGGGGAGACGCTCTACGAGATCGCCACGCGCTACGACATGAAGCTCGAAGAGCTGCTCGAGATCAACAACCTGCGCAAGGGCGAAGTGCTCCTGCCCGGTCAGCGACTTTATGTAAAGTAGGGGGCTTTGATTCGAAGCATTGCCGTTCGGCTTTTCCGGGGGGACAGGGGCAACAGCGCGCGAAGTGGTGTGCCGCTTCGAGCTGTGGTTGAGAATTTTTGGTGATGTCCTTGAACAGATGATCGCGCATCCCGAAAATGGACCGGCCGCAAAAGGTGTTGCGTGTAGGGTTTAAAGTTTAAAGTTTAAAGTTTAAAGTTTTTCTTGTTGACTATCAGTGTGTTATTAGGTGCTTGGTTCTTCGATTCCTGAGCCCCCTGAAAAAAACCATAGTCTCGCGCAAAACCTGTTCCGAGTCTTCGGAAACCTGTTCCGAGTCTTCGGAAACCTGTTCCGACTTGTCGGAAAGCTTGTTCCCGGTAAACCGGGACAGGCTCCGACGCCAGTCGGGAACGCAAAAGCCTGTCCCGAGTATCGGGAACGCAACGATTCGTAATGTATTTTTTATTTAAAATCAATATGTTATCTATAGTGGACACGTTGTCACGTTGTCACGTTGTCACGTTGTCACGGACTTTTTTCAGTAGCCTCATTCCTCGGTTCCTCAGCCATTGAAACCGCAGGCTTCGGCCTGCAAATGGAGGCAGTTCATCCTTCGTCTATCGTCCATAGACCATCGTCCATCGTCTGGACAAGAACAGCAAGCTCGCCAATCATTTCATCAGGGGGACGCTTTCGGAAAATTTGCAATCCGATTGACAAAACGGATGCACACGGGGGTTTTGCAAACAAATCAGCAAGTAGAGTTATGTATTTTTGAATTGCGCTCAAATAAAATTTGAACCTGATGTTTTTTTGTTAACCCAAACTTTTTTGCCATGATCTTCAAACACCAATCCCGCCGTGCGGCGCCCGCACGTACCGAGACGCTGTTTGCCCCCCCCGATTAGTATTTTTATTGTTATTTCTGCTCGCCTTTTTTGCGATCGGGAAAGGCCAGAACTGCGCGCTGATTGACGAAGTGGCCAGCCGAAGGGTGTTTGTCAATGACGACACACTGAGTTTCGACGGAACCTTATTTACGACGGGTTTTTACACGGCCTGTTCGGAAGTCTGTTATGAAATCCGGGTTGTCTTCCTGTCTGACGAAGTCATGCACGATCAATTGCGTTTCCGCGTGGACACGCTCATGATTCCCACAAATCCGGGTACGTTCCAGTATGAATCCACCACGGGCAGAGCGCACACGTGGGTGACCGACGTGTCCGGTTCCACAGACGATCCGGAAGGGCAAACGAAGACCATATGTTTTCGCGTAAAGCAGGACACGATTTTCTTCAATAATCCCGGATTTTTCAAAAATATGGTGCATCCGCACGCCTGGCTGGCCGCGGGGTGCGACCCCACCGACACGCTGTTTTTTGGAAAAATCATCCCGACCTATCTGAACGAAATCGGACAATTGCCCACCGATACCATTTACCTTTCCGACATTGCCGTGAGCAATACCAACACCCCCCCCCGCCCGGCCAATTGCTCACGCCCGCCCAGACCAACAACTTCGGACTTTCTTTCTGGCTGCGCGGTACTCTCGTTATCGACACCACTTATCGCTTCAATTCTCCCAGTCGGATATTCTTCGATCCGGGCGCCCGCATCGTGGTGCAGCACGCGGACCCGGGATCACAGGATACGCTGTTCATTCGCAAAGCCCTGCTGCAGGGGTGCCTGAGCCGGATGTGGGAAGGCATCGAGGTCTATGATGACGAGATGCTGCAGGTGGAATATTCCATCGTCAAAGACGCCCGTACGGCGGTAACCATTGGCGAGCAGGCCCTTTTTGACATTGGCGCCCGGAACGATTTCAAGCAAAACCATCGCAACATCGTCATCCGGAAGCTCGAAGGCCACTACGCGCCGCGCGTAATCCACGACAATCACTTTATGGGCGGGCCCTTGCGCGATCCCGCCGTATCGCTTTCCACCCATACGGGGGTGGAATTGCGGGGCACCGAGGCACTCGTCGCCCTGTACCGCAACGACTACCGCGACATGTATACCGGTCTGCTGATGTTGGACGGCCTTGCTGCCGACGTGCACAGCTACTGGACAAACATGGATGGCTCGGCCATCAACGCCCAGAACAGCCTCTTGTACCAGAGCGGAACGGGCAGCGACGAGGACAACATCATCGCTACCGGCTCGACGGCCATAGCCCTGACGAACACCTTCGCCCATATCCGGAAAAACGGAATGACCAAGGTGCCCACGGGCGTAAGTGCATGGCTGACCTGGAACAAGTACGTCCTCATCGACAACAACCGCATCGATGCCCGACGATACGGGGTGGACATGCGCTACAACACTTCTCCGCTCACTACCGGACTGACGGCGAGCAACAACGAGCTGCACATTGCCGGCGACGGCCTTGCCGCCCGCGGCATCCTGGTGCGCGGCCTGGGCCATCTGGACGCCGCCCGTCATCGCCTCTACGAGAACCGCGTGGACATGTACGACTTCGACACGGGTATCGAACTGCAGAGTGCCGCGCAGTCCGAGGTAGTGGCCAATGCCGTGTTGCTGCACCAGGGCGGCAACGCCTTGAAAATGAGCTACAGCCCTGAAAGCCGCATCGAGCAGAACAGCTTTCATTCGCTCCTTGTGGTTTCAGCCACCAGCGCCATGGATGTGCGGCTTTCGCCAAAAAGCACCCTGAGTTGCAATTGCACCGACGGCACCGCCTACGGCCTCTTTTCCTTTGACGACAACCACGACCTCATGCTCCGGGGCAACAGCTTCGGCCAGCATGTAGTCGGCCTCCAGCTCGGCCTGGACGTGCCCGGCATGCCCCTCGTCTCCGTCATCGGGCCCCAACCCCACGCCGGCAACACCTGGAACTTCCCCGACATGCTCGGCGGCATCAATGTGGCAATAGGTCAGAATGAAGTCCAGAAGTCCCGGTTTACCGTCCACACCCCGCAGGGCACCATTTACCACCCCCTGGTGGAGACGCCCAACTGCGACAATTGTGAGCAGCTCTGGTTCGTCCAGGAAGAGGGCACGCCTTTCACCTGTGCCGAACCCTGCGCCGCCGTGCCGGAAAGTCCTCCGGCGATGCCGGAAGGCGTAAGTGCAGAGGATCGGGAAATTGCGGCCGGCACCTGGAGCCTGCCCAACTTCCCCGACGAGCAGCGCTGGACAGCGCAGGCCCACCTGTATCGCAGGCTGGCCACCGACAGCACCCTGCTGGAGGGGGAGCCCCTGCTCCAAAGCTTCCATACCGAAAAAAGCACCGCCGACATCGGACGGCTCGAAGCTGTGCGCAGCGCCATGGAGGATTTCTTCGATCTAAGTGCAGCGGAAAAAGCGCAATTGCAAACTGCGTGGAACGAGCTGGACACCCTGTTCGGACAATTGCAGGGAGTTTGGCAGCAGCTACAGCAGCCCGCCTCTCCCCAGGACAGTATCGCTCTGGTACAGCAGCGCGACAGCCTGCTGGGCGAGATGAACAGCCGCGCACTTGCCCTGCAGACCATTTACGACGACTGGCGCTCGGGCAAGGAAAGCGAGGTGGCCGCACTGCACGCCCTCAACGATGCCGTGGTGCCCACCACGCTGCCCGCCGACAACCGCCGGAAAGTCAACCGAATCCTCATTGACCACCTGCTCGGCGAAACCGATTCGCTCGGTCCGGCCGAGCGCGACACCCTGCTCGCCATCGCCTACCAGTGCCCCCTGCGCGGCGGCGAGGCCGTTTATCAGGCGCGCGCCCTGCTGAGCGACACTCTGCAGTACGACGATGCGGCACTTTGCCAGAGTACCCAGCAGCAGTTTGCCCTGCCGGCCCCCGCCGAAACGACTGCCACCCTCGGTCTGAAAATTTGGCCCAACCCCACCGACGAAGTACTCGTGCTGGAAACAGACCGCGTACCGGAGGATCGGGTAGAAGCCGTGATCGTGGATGCCACCGGTGTGGAGGTGGTGCTTGAGAAACTGGAAAGCGGGCAGCGCATCTGGACCTTGCTTTTGCCCGAATTGCCTGCCGGCCTGTACCACCTTTCCATTCGCAATGTTTCAGGGCAAAACCTTGCACATCAGCGTTTTCTGATTGTCCGTTAGACAACCCGCTTCCCGAACGGGCAGGAGTCGGATCCCGACTCCCGCCCGATTTTTCAATTTTCCAATAAAAATACCATGAAACGACTCATAGCTTTTCTTGCATGCCTTGCCCTGCTGGCCCCCGCCCGACTGCATGCCCAGGCCCGACACGACTACATCTGGGTGTTCGGGTATGGCACGGGCAATTACCAGCCCTACTTCGGCGAGACCATCCTGGACTTCAACGGCGGGCAGTTGGACATCACGCGGCGGAATCTGGGGGGAGATTTCGCCAATGTGGCTACAGCCATCAGTGATTCCAACGGACAGTTGCAGTTCTATACGAACGGCTGCCACATCTTCAATGCCCTGGACGAAATCATGCTCGGGGGCGACAGCATCAACTTCAACGAAACATGGGATTACCTGTGCAACCAGAGCCTGATCAACTACTTTCCTGCGCAATCCGTGCTCGCTTTGCCCCTGCCCCAGCACGATTCCGTTTACTGGCTGTTCCATTTGCCATTGGCCGACCTTCCTGTGCCCTTTTCCTTTGGCAACCCCCAGCTGCGCTACAGCGTCATCGACATGTCG
>WFYJ01000219.1 GCA_015490175.1 Saprospiraceae bacterium
ACCGTCGGCTGCTGAAGTGCATCGGCCACCTCTCTTCGCAGGCCGGGCTTGGGGTGGAAGTACGAGCCGATCGAGGGGGTACCCATAAAGTTGATACGACTTTTTCGGACTCAGAGTTAGTACGACTTAATTGGATTCAACAACCCTCAACTCTCAACCCTCAACCCTACACGTCAGTGACAAATGTCAGCATGCTTGCTGAGGTGACTCATCGGATCACCGGCCCACATCGGCCCTTTTTTGCTGAAAATTCTGAAGCGATGAACATCATGATCTTCCTGATTGGCGCCAGCCTGCTGATCGCACTCATCTTTCTGGGTGCCTTTATCTGGGCGGTGCGCTCTGGTCAATTTGACGACGACTACACGCCGTCCATGCGGATCCTGCTGGACGACGAAGACACGCCCTCTGCTGACATCGAAACAAAACAGTCCAATTAAAAACCAGTCCTTATGAGCCAGGTAGAAAAATTTGCCTACGACAACGCGATCGTCCGCAAGTTTGCCATTGCGACGACGTTCTGGGGCGTGATAGGGATGCTGGTCGGGTTGATCCTTGCCTTCCAACTGATCTTTCCCGACCTCAACCTCGGTATTCCCTACACCACCTTTGGTCGCATTCGCCCGCTACACACCAATGCCGCCATTTTCGCCTTCGTGGGCAACGGCATCTTCATGGGTGTGTACTACTCGCTGCAGCGTCTGCTCAAGACGCGCATGTACAGCGATCTGTTGAGCAATCTCCACTTCTGGGGGTGGCAGCTCATCATCGTGCTGGCGGCGCTGACGCTGCCGCTGGGCATTACCAGCGCGCACGAGTACGCCGAGCTGGAATGGCCGATCGACATCCTCATCGCGCTGGTGTGGGTGATCTTCGGTATCAACATGTTCGGCACCATCCTCAAGCGCCGTGAGGAGCACCTGTATGTGGCCATCTGGTTCTACATCGCCACCTGGGTGACGGTGACCATGTTGCACATCGGCAACAACATCGAGGTGCCGGTGAGCCTGTGGAAGAGCTATCCGGTCTTTGCCGGCGTTCAGGATGCCCTGGTGCAGTGGTGGTACGGTCACAACGCCGTGGCCTTCTTCCTCACGACGCCCTACCTGGGGCTGATGTACTACTTCGTGCCCAAGGCCGCCAACCGGCCGGTGTACAGCTACAAGCTGTCGATCATCCACTTCTGGGCACTGATCTTCATCTACATCTGGGCTGGTCCGCACCACCTGCTCTACACGGCACTGCCCGACTGGGCGCAATCGCTGGGCACGGTGTTCTCGGTCATGCTGATCGCGCCTTCGTGGGGTGGTATGCTGAACGGTCTGCTGACGCTGCGCGGCGCCTGGGACCGCGTGCGCCAGGATCCCATCCTGAAGTTCATGGTGGTGGCCGTGACGGCCTATGGCATGGCCACCTTTGAAGGGCCCATGCTCTCGGTCAAGAGCGTGAACGCCATCAGCCACTACACCGACTGGACCATCGGCCACGTACACGTGGGCACGCTGGGCTGGAACGGCATGCTCACCTTTGGCGTGCTGTACTGGCTGATCCCGCGCCTGTACCGCACGAAGCTCTACTCGGTCAAGTTGGCCAACACCCACTTCTGGATCGCCACGCTGGGTATTCTCTTTTATGTCATCCCCCTGTACTGGGCCGGCTGGACGCAGAGCCTGATGTGGAAGCAGTTCCTGCCCGATGGCCTGCTGAAGTACCCCAACTTCCTCGATACGGTCACCCAGATCCTGCCGATGTACGCCATGCGTGCCTTTGGCGGTACGCTGTATCTGACCGGCGTATTGATGATGGTTTACAACCTGGCCAGGACGATGGTGGAAGGCTCGTTCGTGGCCAACGAGGCTGCCGAAGCGCCAGCCCGCGTCCGCGTGGCCGGCCACAGCGATGGCTACTGGCACCGCTGGATCGAGCGCCGTCCCATCCAGATGCTGTTGGTCAGCCTGGTACTCGTCCTCATCGGTGGCCTGGTCGAGATCATTCCCATGTTTACCATCGACAGCAACGTGCCGCGCATCGAGTCGGTCAAGCCCTACACGCCGCTCGAACTGGCCGGCCGCGACATCTACATCCGCGAGGGCTGCCTGGGGTGTCACTCCCAGATGGTACGTCCTTTCCGATCGGAAGTAGAGCGCTATGGCGATTACTCCAAGTCGGGTGAGTTCGTCTACGACCGTCCCTTCCTGTGGGGCTCGAAGCGCACGGGGCCGGATCTGCACCGCGTAGGTGGCAAGTACAACCACGCATGGCACTTCAACCACCTGGTCGATCCGACTTCCACCTCGCCGGGCTCGATCATGCCGCCCTATCCGTGGTTGGCCGAAAACGACCTGGATTACTCGCTGATCAAGGACAAGATCCGCGTACTGCGCAGCCTTGGCACCCCTTATGAAGCGGGCTACGAGGACATTGCCGAAGAGGATCTCAAGCTTCAGGCAAAAATGATCGCCGACGAGCTGCGCCAGAACGGCATCGATTACGAAGGCCTCGAAAACAAGGAGATCATCGCCGTAATCGCGTACCTGCAGCGCCTTGGCACCGATATCAAGGTACAGCAGCAAGCAGAGAAATAGTCGAATCCTGGGGGTGGGGAACATCCCTGCCCCCGTTTTCAAAAAAATAGTACATCATGTTCAAATACATCATTCAATCCCAGAGCGGTGACCTGAACTGGATGGCCATTTTCGCGCTGGTGACCTTCTTCACCATCTTCGTCATGGCCATCTGGCTGGTGCTCACGCGCGACCGCGCTTTTTACGATCACATGGCATCGCTGCCGCTCGACGATTCCGAACCAGAAAAAGCAAATCGAAATGAAGCATAAAACAACCATCCGGATAGCCCTTGCCGTAGGGGCGACCCTGCTGGGCGGCTTACTCGTGGCGCAAGACCAGGGCGGCGCCGCGGCCGACCCCCACTATCTCGACCGCCTGATGACCAACATCATCATCGCCCTTGGTGCCGTGGTCGTCATCATGGCTTTCTACACCATTGTGCGCCTGTTTACCCTCGTGACGCGCATGCAGGAGCTGGAGTACCTCAAGCAGCAGGGGGTAGACGTGTCGGAGTACCTCGAAAAAAAGGAAAAGACCTCGTGGTGGGAGCGCTTCATGAAGCGCATGACCAAAGCCGTGCCCGTGGAGCGCGAAGAAGAGGTGATGTTCGATCACGAGTACGACGGCATTCGCGAGCTGGACAACAGCCTGCCGCCCTGGTGGGTGGCCCTCTTCTACGTGACCATCATCTTCGGAGTGGTGTATCTGAGCTACTACCATTTCCTCGGATACGGCCCCAGCTCGGCTGAGGAGTTCCGGATGGAAATGGAACAGGCCAAGAAAGCCGTGGCAGCCTACAAGGCCCAGATGGGCGCTGCAGTGGACGAAAACACAGCGACCATCCTGACCGACGAGCAGGAGCTGTCGGTCGGCCAGACCATCTTTGAGACCAACTGTGCGGCCTGCCACCAACCCGATGGCTCGGGCAATATCGGGCCCAACCTTACCGACGAGTTCTGGATCCACGGCTGCACGATCAAAGACGTGTTCCACATCATATCGGAAGGAGTGCCCGAAAAAGGCATGATTCCCTGGAAGACCCAGTTGCGGCCGAAGGACATCCAGCGCGTGGCCAGTTATATCCTCGTCAAGCTGGCAGGCACCAACAAGGAGGGCAAAGCGCCCGAGGGCGAAAAATGCCAGCCGCAGGCCATGGAAGATGGTGGGTCCGAGGCCACCGAAGTTTCCGGCGACGAGGTAGGCATGAACTGATCTGCCTGGCTTCACGGGCGGCCCTTGATGGCCGCCCGTGCCCGGGCGGATGGCAACATCCCCGTTGTCGTAGTGGCCTGATGACATGTTTATACTCACTTCAAAGTGGTTCGGGAAATTCTGTTGCAATGGTTGAGGGTGTATGGTTGAGGGTTTAGTTTGCAACTCTGTGAAAATCAGTGCATGCTTAGTGGGTCACCCCCTCACGCTATCTCTCCTCACTCCATCTCGAAAAATTGACCATCGTCAAAAATTCCCGAGACCGGATTGCGCTGAGTATGTGTTGTTTTTACTGTCCGTCCACCTCCGCAAAACTCTTGGAAAATGAGTGCACAGATGACCCCACAGGAAAAGGAAGCCTTCCGCGATCGCATCGCCACGGTCGATGAGTCGGGAAAGCGCGTGTGGATCTATCCCAAAAAGCCGAAAGGACACTACTACCGGTGGCGGACGTACGTGAGCTGGGTGCTGCTGGCCTTCCTGTTCGGCGCGCCCTTTATCAAGATCCACGGCGAGCCGATGTTTCTGTTCAACGTGCTGGAACGGAAGTTCATCCTCTTCGGCATTCCCTTCATGCCGCAGGACTTCCACCTGTTCGTGCTGGCCATGCTCACCCTCGTGGTGTTCATCATTCTGTTCACCGTGGTGTGGGGCAGGCTCTTTTGCGGCTGGGTGTGCCCGCAGACCATTTTCATGGAAATGGTCTTCCGCAAAATCGAGTACTGGATCGACGGCGATGCCAACCAGCAACGCAAGCTGGCGCAAATGCCGTGGAATGCCGAGAAGATTCGCAAGCGGGTGCTCAAGTACGGCATCTTCTTCGCCATTGCCGTGCTGGTGGCCAACACCTTTTTGGCATGGATCATCGGTGTGGACCAAGTGATCCGGATCGCCAGCGAACCCATTGCTCAGCACAAGGCCGGTTTTACGGCCATGCTCCTGTTTTCGGGGGCTTTCTTTTTCGTATTCAGCTACCTGCGCGAGCAGGTGTGTGTGGCCATTTGCCCGTATGGGCGCTTGCAGGGCGTACTGCTCGACGACAACTCCATCGTCGTCATCTACGACTTCGTGCGGGGCGAGCCCCGGGGCAAGCTGCGCAAAAACCGCAAAAAGCCCGATCCCGTCCGGGCCATCCAGGAAAACGTCAGCAAAGAGCTGGCAGCCAAACAGCTCGAGTCAACCCCTGAAGAAAAACCGCTCAGGCTGCAGGGCGACTGCATCGACTGCAAGCTGTGCGTACAGGTATGTCCTACCGGCATCGACATTCGCAACGGCACCCAGCTCGAATGCATCAACTGCACGGCCTGCATGGATGCCTGCGATGCCGTGATGGACAAAATCAAAAAGCCGCGCGGGCTCATCCGCTACGACAGCTACAACGGCATCGTCGAAGGGCGAAAAACCATCTGGACGCCGCGCGTCATCGGCTACACCGTCGTGCTGGCCCTGCTGATCGTGGCCAATATCGTGCTGCTGGCCACGCGCGGCATCGGCGAAGCCGTCATTTTGCGGCAGCCGGGCTTCACCTACAAAGAAACTGCCGACGGCAAGCTGATGAACCTCTACCAGTTCAAGGTCTATAACAAGACCACCGACGACATGCCCATAGACTTTCGCCTGCTCAACGAGGATGAGGCCGTCATCCGGGTCGTAGGGGTGGATTCCACGCTCGTAGTGCCCGCCGGCGACATGGCCGAGGGCAACCTCATGATCGAGCTGCCCAAAGAGGCCATGAGCGGCAAGTCGAAGAAGATCTTCATCGAGGTGGTCAGCGGCGACCGCCGCGTGGACAAGGTGAAGACCAATTTCCTTGGGCCGTTCAAGTTTTGAATGAGGTGACGGCCAGAAAATGCGCAAGGTGGCCGAAAAATGCGACATGTGGCCTGCGCAAACGATGGACGATTCTTTCACACTCAAAATCAAGGAGCCATGAAATTTCACTGGGGCTGGGGTATCGCCATCGTGTACACCACTTTCGTCGTGGTGATGGTGGCGCTCGTAATCAAGAGCAAGTCGGTCGATCACACGCTGGTAGCCGACGACTACTACGCCCAGGACTTGGCCTATCAGCAGCACTACGAGAAGCTGGCCAATGCCGCCTCGCTCAAGCACAACCTGAGCATCCTGGCCGACCGCCAGAAAGGCGAGGTCATACTCGATTTTCCCGATGAGGTGGGCACGCCTTCGGGCAAGGTGCTGTTCTTCCGGCCTTCCGACAAGCGACTCGACAAGACGTTCGACATCCGGGTGGACGCGTCGGGCAAGATGCGCGTGCCCTTCGACGCACTGGCGGCCGGCTTCTGGCGCGTCAAGGTGGATTGGCAGGCCGACGGAAAGGAGTACTACACCGAGACGACGCTGATTTTGTGATGATTCCCGATTGCAATCGCTCAAATCCGGACACATGACGACCCTCTGGGCAGCATTTACCATCGGCTTGCTGGGCAGCCTGCACTGCGTGGGCATGTGCGGGCCCATTGCGCTGGCCCTGCCGGCCGCCGGCCTGGCCGACAGGCTGCAACGCGTGTGGGCCGTCATGCTCTACAATGCGGGCCGCATAATCACCTACATGCTGCTCGGTCTGGTCATCGGACTGGCGGGCAAGGGCTTTTTCCTCGCCGGTCTGCAGTCGTGGCTCTCCATAGGTGCCGGCGTGCTGCTGCTGGTCGTCGTGCTGGGGGCGGTGAGCGTGGAACAGCGGCTGCTACAATGGCCCTGGCTGAGCCGGGCCTACATGCGGCTGCGCGGTGCGCTGGGGCGCCAGTTGTCGCGACACGGCATGGCCGCCCATTTCTACACGGGCATCCTGAATGGCCTCTTGCCCTGCGGCCTGGTCTATCTGGCCATCCTCGGCGCCGTCAATACGGGCTCGGTCGCGGGAGGTGCCCTCTACATGGCGGGCTTCGGCCTGGGCACCGTGCCGCTGATGGCCGCCACCGCTTTTGCCGGCAAGGCCATACAGGGGCAATGGCGCACCCGCCTCTATCGCGTCGTGCCCTTCTTCATGGCCGCCATGGCCGTATGGCTCATCATGCGCGGCCTCCATTTCGACCTTCCGACCGATTTCCGCTTCTGGCAGGAAGCACGGGACATTCCGATGTGCCATTGATTGCGATGACATGTTGCGATGATGTGTAGAGACGTTGCATGCAACGTCTCTACGTCGCACGCAACGTCTCTAC
>WFYJ01000220.1 GCA_015490175.1 Saprospiraceae bacterium
GCCTATACGATAAACGACGAGATAGATCAAACTTTATGGAATCATTATACATGTATGAAACAGATAATCAAATGGATTTGCATTATAAAAAGTTAGTTTGATGCGTATGCGACCAAAGTCGGGGTTGTTACGGACTTTTTTCAGTGCGCTCATTCCTCGCTTCCTCATTCATCATGATGAGGCCATCTCAACATTGCCGGATGAGCGGCATCTCAACAAGCCGGCGCAGCCGGGCACCTGTTCCCGTATCCGGGACAGGATCCCACCTGTCGGAATCAACATCCGCGCAGCGGTCTCAACCTCACTCAAATCCTCGGTTCTTCGGTTCCTCGGTTCCTCAGTCATTGAAACCGCAGCTTTCAGCCGCAGATGGCCGCAGTTTGCACGCAGTTTTCTTTCAACTCTGTGAAAATCAGTGTGTGCTCAGTGCGCTCTGTGTCACTGAATAATCTTTCGACTTTTTCAGCAGGCTGCGAGCCTGAAAAAAAATGCCTCACTTCGTCCTCTGGCCAAGAGCACCGCGCATGCAGTGCCGCCAGGCGGCGAGACAAGGTGAGACAAGGCATGGCAGCATCCCGACGGATTACATCCCCAGCCTGGCTTTCACCAGCTCGCTCACGTCGGCCGACTCCTCAGCGTAGAGCAACGCGGCAGCATCGAAGATCATGGTGTAGCCGTGCTCTTTGGCCACCTCTTCGATTGCTTTCTGGATCTTTTCGTAGATGGGTTGCATGAGCTCTTGCTCCTTCTCGGCCAGGGTGCGCTGCATCTCCTGCTGGAAGTTCATGATGTCCTGCTGCATTTTTTGCAGCTCGGCCAGCATTTCCTCCTCTTGCTTGGGCGAGAGCTCGCCGCGCTCCTTGCGCGTGATCACATCCTGTTCTTTCTGCTGGTACTCCTGTACCATTTGCTGGCCTTTTTTCTGCAGTTGTGTTTGCAGGGCCTGCAGGTTCGACTGCATCTGCTTCACCTCGGGCATCTCTGACAGGATGGCTGCCGAGTTCAGGTAGCCGTACTTCTGAGCCTGCACACCTGCAGCGAGCAGCATGAAGGCAAACAACAGCCCGCCCAGTTTGATCGAATACTTCATGTCGTTGCGAATTTCTGATTTGATTCAAAAAATAGCGCTTGCGCAAAATGAGGCCCCACGCCAGGGCTCATCCGAAAAGGCGCGCAAAAATAGCAATAATGCATCGTTGGACACAGTGCCCTCCGCTCACTGTCGGCGCAACTGGTCCATGATGTCGTCGGTCTTGTCGTACTCGGGATTGTAATAGATCACGTGGGGCGCCGTGCTGATGTCGATGATGAAGTCGAAGCCTCGGTCCTTGGCATAGGCCTCGACCGCCGCATAGACGCGTTCCTGGATGGGGCGCACCAGCTCCTCGCGCCGTTTGAAGAGCTCACCCTCCGGTCCGAAGTAGCGCTTTTGCAGTTCGCGCACCTCCCGCTCTTTGGCCATGATTTCCTCTTCGCGCTGGCGGCGCTGTTCGTCGCTGAGCAACACCTGCTCGGCCTGATAGCGGTTGTACAGGCCCTTGATCTCGTCGTAGCGCTGCTCGATCTCCTGCTGCCACTTTGCAGCCAGTTGGTCGAGCTGCTTCTCGGCGGCCTTGTATTCCTCGATATGGTCCAGAATCCGCTGCATGTCCACGTAGGCCGTGCGCTGGGCTTGCATCGTGCTCCAAAAGGCCAGAAGCATACATGCGGCAAGGAGTGATTTTCTGAGCATCGTCAATTCTTTTGTGGTGATTGATAGAAAAATGCTGTCGTTGTGTAGCGTGCCAAAATTATCAAATTATCGCCCCGCGCTGCCCTTTCGACTCGGCTCATCTGCCCGAAGTTACAGCCGGCACCACCCCTGACCACTTTTTAACCAATCCTTAATCGGCTCAGGGCAAACGACTTCAGAAGGCGGGCGCTTGCCATGCAGGCCGCGCTTTTAACGTCTGTTTAACCAAAAAGACCGTCCCCTGCCCGGCCAAGCGCCCGGCAAATGGTATTTTTGCACGGTTTCGAGGACAAACAGCCCTTCCCACATGTCGGCACGCCCGTTTTGCTACTGTCTCTTGCTGCTTTTGCTGCCCACGCTGCTGCCTGCCCAGGCTCCCTCAGTGGCCTCCCTGCGCAAGGAACTCGAGCAGGCCACCACCGAGCGGGAAAAGATGAACCTGCACCTCGACCTGGCCGAAGCCCTCTTCCGCACCAACAGCCGCAAAAACTTCGACCAAGCCATCCGACACGCCAAAATGGCCAACCAACTGGCCGTAGACCTGGGCAATGCGGGCATGTCGGCCCAGGCCAGCTTCCTGCTGGGGCGCATCTACGAGCGCAAGCGCGACTACCGCAATGCCGAGGTGTGGTACAAGAGCGCCCTGACCTTTGCCAAGCAGGCCCGCGACGCCGACCTCATCATCAAGAGCGTGGAAGCGCGCAGCAAGCTGGCAGTGAAAGACCGCAACTACCGGCGTGCCTATCAGATCAACCAGGAAGCCTTCAACTACTTCAAGTCGCGCGGCAACAGCATCAGCGAGATGGACCGCGAAAACGAACGCATACTGGCCCGCTACGAACGCGAACGCAAGGCCCTCGAAGCCCAGCTCGAAGCCCTGCGCCGCGAGCGCGACCGCCTCAGCGCCGACAAGACCCAACTGGCCGAACGCAGCCAACAGCTCGAACAACAGGTCGAACAGGTGGAAGAGGCCATCACCGAAAAAGAACAGCAGATCGAAGAGGTAGCCCGACAGAAGCAACAGGCCGAATACGTGGCCCGCTTGCGCAAAAAACAGATCGACGCCCTCCAGCTGGCCCGCGAGCTGGACAGCCTCACCCTCGTGCAAACGCGCATGCAACTCGAAAACACGCGCCTGGCCAACGAGCGCACGCGCTACCTGTTCCTGCTGCTGGCCGCCCTGGCCTTCATCGTGCTCATCCTCGCCGCCACCTTCTTCTTCCGCCTGCGCGCCAAGCAACGCACCGCCCGCCAACTGGCCGAAAAAAACCGACAGATCGAGGAAGAGCGCAAGCGCTCCGACGAGCTGCTGCTCAACATCCTGCCGGCACCCATCGCCACCGAACTCAAGGAAAAGGGCAAAGCCACGGCCCGCCGCTACGAGCAGGCCACCATCCTCTTTGCCGACTTCCGCAATTTCACGAAAGTGGCCGAACGCCTCAGCCCCGAACAGCTCGTCGCCGAAATTGACTACATCTTCAAAGGCTTCGACCACATCATCGGCCAATACGACGACATCGAAAAAATCAAGACCATCGGCGATGCCTACATGTGCGCTTCCGGCCTCGACGACCGCAAGCGCTTCCCCCTCAACATCGTCAATGCTGCGCTCGAAATGCAGGAGTTCCTCGCCGAGCTGGCCGAGCAGCGCAAAGCAAAAGGGCTGCCCTGGTTCGAGGCACGCATCGGGCTGCATACCGGCCCCGTGGTGGCCGGCGTGGTGGGCGTGCGCAAGTTCGCCTACGACATCTGGGGCGACACCGTCAACATCGCCGCACGCATGGAGTCGGCCAGCGAGCCCGGCAAGGTCAACATCTCGGAAACCACCTACCGCCTCGTCAAATACAGCTTTGAATGTACATACCGCGGCAAGATCGAAGTGAAAAACAAAGGACAGCTCGACATGTATTATGTCATTGGCAAGAAGAAAAAAGAACCCGTCGGTACCGCCATGGCCTGAACCCGGAGCGGACCACAGATGATGTGGGAAAGGAAGTGACAGAGTGAGGAGTGCGGGTGTTCGCTGCACCGATTTGGCCGATGATACTCAAGTAAAAGTGGTGTGGGAAACCCTGTTGCAGTGGTTCAGCGTTTGGAGTTTACAACTCTGTGAAAATCAGCGAATGCTCAGTGGCTCTCTGTGTAACTGAATGATTTTTCGACTTTTTCAGCAGGCTCTTGAATCAGATCCTCGATTGCTCAATCAAAAATGTCCATCGTCCATTGTCTATCGTCTATCGTCAAAAATTTCTGTACCGAATTGCATTGAGTATACAACCGGTTTGACCGATTGCCACCATCTTGAACAGAAATTTTCATCCCATCCATGAACAAAACCTGAGAATCATGAAAAACTACTGGTACATATCCTTGCTGGCCATGGCACTGGCCCTTGCCGCCTGCGGCAACGACTCCAACGCGGGCAAGGCCAGGGCAATGATCACCACCGGCGCCAACAACAATGCTTCGACCGAAGGCGCCGAATCGCCCCACATCGTCATCGAGCTGCAGGGCGCTCCGGCCGGCACGGTCAACCTCATCGGCATCTTCGAAGGGCAGTACTACAAGGCCGACTCGGCCATGGCCGACGCCTCGGGCCGCGTCGTCTTCCAGCGCGACGAGCCCTACCAGCCCGGCATGCTGTTCGCCCTTTACCCCGACCGCACCACCGTCCAGATGCTGGTGGACAAAGACCAGACCTTCACCCTCAAGGCCGACAAGAGCGACCTGACGGGCACCATGCAGGTCACAGGCAGCCTCGACAACCAACTGCTCTACGAGTCGCTGCGCTTCGATCAGCAACAGCAGCCCGACATGGCGCGCATCGCCCGCGAGTTGCAAAACGAAACGCCCGGCTCGCCCCGCTACAAGCAGCTCATCGAAGAGCGCTATGCCCTCATGGACAAGCGCAAGGCCTACCTGCAAGAGCTGTTCGACAAGTATCCGCACAGCTTTTTCACCACCTTCAAAAAGGCAGGCCAGAACCCCGACATCCGCTACATCACCAAGGCCGACGGCTACACGCTCGACACCGCACGCTACGCCTGGCTCTACCGCCGCGCCTTCTGGGACGACGTAGATTTCAGCGACAAGCGCCTGCTCTACACGCCCGTCATCTCCAACAAGCTCAAGCGCTACATCACCGAACTCACACCCCAGAACCCCGATTCCATCCTCAACGCCGCCTATTACCTCGTGGACGAAAAGCTGCTCAAGTGGCCCAACTACGACCCGGAGTACTACAAGTACTTCGTCAACTGGATCGTGCTGCAATACGATCCCAAGGAATCGACGGTCATGGACTCGGAAAAGATCTTCGTGCGCATGATCCAGAAGTACTTCACCTACGACCGCGTCTTCTGGGCCGACTCGGTCGAGGTGTACGGCCTGCAGCAGCGCGCCTACGAAATGTCGGGCAGCCTGCTGGGCCAGAAAGGGCCCAACGTCACCGCCCCGGGCCCCGACGGCAAGATGTACTCGCTCTACGACCTCAAGGCGCCCTACATCATCGTCTACATGTACAACCCCACCTGTGAGCACTGCGCCGTAGAAACGCCCAAGCTGGTCAAATTCTACCACGAGTGGAAAGACCGCGGCGTCGATGTGTTCGGCATCGCGCTGGACACCAACCACGACGAGTGGGTCCAGTACATCGAAAAGAACCACATGCCGTGGGTCAACGTCTTCGACCCCACCAACCGCGCCATCTACGCCAAATACTACGTCGACATCACGCCCGAGATGTACGTGCTCAATCCCGACCGCATCCTCATCGGCAAAAACCTCAAAACACATCAACTACCCATCATCATCGAACGCGACATGAAGAAGCGCGGATTGATGAAGTAGGCAAAAACCGTCTGCCGCGCGTGCGCACGCGCGGCAGACGCTCCATCCGGCATGTATGCAACCGCCCGAAGACAAAATACTGCTCTTTCGCATCACTCACATAGACAACCTCGAGCTGATCCTGACGCTGGGCGTACTGCCTCCACCATCGCGCCCGTTGGAAGGTTATACATTTATCGGCGACCAGGATCTTACATCCCGCCGACGGGCACGACAGATTCAGGCTCCACCGTATGGCGACTTTACAGACTATGTGGGGTTTTACCTCGGGCCATGCTCGCCCATCCTGTACAAGATCACACACCCCGACAATGGCTCCTATGCCCCACAAGAGATCATCTATCTGTGTGTTCCCTTTCGGGAAATCGAAAGCAACGGATTGCCCTATGTGTTTACCGACGGACATGCTTATTCAAAGTTGACTTCATTTTACCAGCGTAAAGAGGATTTGGGCGAACTCGATTGGGAAATCATATTGTCATCGGAATGGCGCAACACGGAAGACGACCCGGACAGAAAAAGGCGCAAGCAGGCCGAATTGCTCGTAAAAGGTGAAGTGCCTGTGCATTGTATACGTCACATTGTGGTTTACGACAGGGCTACAGCAAAAAAAGTGAAAGCCCTTGTTTCAGAATCAAACTTTCCCCATATCGAAGTGTGGACCAACCCCACGAACGGACGCTTTTACAAAAGGTTTTATTTCTGAGCTTGACGGCTGATCATCAACTTGAAAAACTGGCACCATGATCGAATGGAAGACAGGCGACCTGCTGGACAGCCATGCCGAGGCGCTCGTAAACACCGTAAACACGGTAGGGGTAATGGGAAAAGGAATTGCCCTGCAGTTCCGGGAGCGATTCCCGAACAATTTCAAGGAATACAGAAAAGCCTGTGAAGCCGGCACCCTGCAACCGGGAAGGCTGCTGGTCGTAAAGGATCGGCATCCCGATGGACGGGAAGTCCATATCGTCAACTTTCCCACCAAAAAACACTGGCGCAATCCCTCTCGGTACGAGTATATCGAAAAGGGCCTCAAAGAACTGATTCTCCTGCAAAAGGAATATGGATGGCGGAATGTTGCCGTTCCTCCTCTGGGCTGCGGCAATGGAAAGCTCGAATGGAAGAGGGTGAAAGCACTGCTTGAAAAGTACCTCGAACCGGCAACATGTACCTATGAAGTATTTCAGCCCAATCCCGAAATCAAGAAGCAATTGCAGTGCAAAAGTCCGCAAGATGCATCCGACAGCCTTACTCCCGCTCGGGCGATGCTGCTGTATGCCCTGTTCGAATACGAACGCCGTGGAGGCGATGCGACGCTTTTTGCCGCAAACAAAATGGCGTGGTTTCTCCAACGCTTGGGCGAAAACCTCAAGCTCCGCTTCGAGCCCCTCCATTACGGCCCCTATGCCCATGCGATCAAGCACCTGCTCTACAAACTGAACGGTACGTGGCTTACAGGGCTCGAACAGAAGGAAATCAAACCTTTCGAGCATATCCGATTGAACTATTCGAAGCGCTCGCAACTGGACAAGTGGATGCAAACAAAATTGGGCCCCCAACAGTGGCAAAGACTGGAAGCGCTGTTCCAGTTGCTGGAAGGCTTCGAAAACGACTATGGACTCGAGTTGCTTTCCACGATCGACTACATCCGAAAGGAAGCTCAGGAACAGGAGCTGACCCTTGACGAGGATTTGATCGTGGACCGCGTCAAGTCGTGGTCCTCGCGCAAAAAACATTATCTCAAAGAAAACCACATCGGAATAGCATGGACGCACCTGAATGAATTTTCCAATCGCTCGCTCAAGGCAAACTTTGCCCCGAAGTAAGCAGATTGGCCCGTTTGCCTCCCATGCTTTGCCAACCTGCCGTCAAACCTCCATCAACATGAAACCCATCCTGCTCTTCACTTTGGCCGCCCTGCTCTGTGCCGTACAGGGGATGAGTCAGCAGGCGCGTGGCCGGCTGCGCGATTTCGGCATCGCGCCGGGCGTGCTGCCTCCCGGCCCGCTCAACGCCATCACCGACGTGGCCGGCGTGCGCGTGGGCCACATCACGCTCATCGAGGGCGACAGCATCCGCACGGGCGTGACGGCCATCCTGCCACATGGCGGCAATATCTTTCAACAAAAGGTGCCCGCAGCCATCTACGTGGGCAACGGCTTCGGCAAGCTGGCCGGCTACACGCAGGTGCGCGAGTTGGGCACCATCGAGACGCCCATCGTGCTCACCAACACGCTCAGCGTGCCCGTGGCCGTAAAGGCACTCATTGACTACACGCTTTCCCTTCCGGGAAACGCAGACGTGCGCTCCGTCAACGCCGTGGTGGGCGAAACCAACGACGGCCGCCTCAACGACATCCGGGGCCGGCACGTCACCGAAGCCCACGTGCTGCAGGCCATCGCCGCCGCCACCGACGGCCCCGTGGCCGAAGGCAATGTGGGTGCCGGCACGGGTACCGTATGCTTCGGATGGAAAGGCGGCATCGGCACGGCCTCGCGGCGCCTGCCCGAAGCGGCGGGCGGTTACACCGTAGGCGTGCTCGTACAGACCAATTTCGGCGGGGTTTTGCAAATAGACGGCTTGCCGGTCGGCAAAATGCTGGGCAGGTACTACATGAGCCGCATGCTCGAAGACGGCGCCGACGGCTCCTGCATGATCGTGGTGGCCACCGACGCGCCGCTGGATGCGCGCAACCTCGAGCGCCTCGCCAAACGCGCCATGCTGGGGCTGGCCCGCACCGGCGGCATCGCCTCCAACGGCTCGGGCGACTACGTCATCGCCTTTTCCACCGATCCGGCACTGCGCGTGCCCTACCAGCCCGACGGCCCCTTGCTGGAGCAGCGCGTACTGCACAACGACTTTCTCTCGCCCCTGTTCCTGGCTGCCATCGAAGCCACTGAAGAGGCCATCCTCAATTCGCTGTTCATGGCCCGCACCATGACGGGCCATAAAAAACGCACCATCGAGGCTTTGCCCATCGACAAGGTACTGGACCTGTGGCACCGGCACCGCCGATAAGCTGCCCCGATGGTGCTCGCGGGGTCAACGCGAACCATTTTCAGAAGCGGCTGCGCGGGTTGGGACGATCGCGCTGCGAGCGATTCGCTGCACGCCGCCTGCGCAACTCTTCCAGCAGCCTGCGCTTGAATTGCTGCTCGGCCTGCGGGATCATGGCCACCTTGCGCAACGGCAAGACCTCCATGAACTTTTCGAAATACGCGCGCCGCAGGGCAACCAGTTGCGCTTCGGTATCGAGTTGCTTGTACAGATGGGCCCGCAGCTCTTCGTCCGACATCAGCTCGGGTCGCGTGTCGGGCTTCATCGCCTTGCGCAGCTCCTCGCGCTTGCGTTCGTACTCGTTGTAGAGTGGCCAGAAGGCCTGTGCTTCTTCCGTCGTCAGTTGCAGTTTTTGCGTGAAAAACGCCACCTTGAACGCTTCGATACGCTCGGCGCCCGCCTCACGCTGGGCCGTGGCCCCGGCTATCAGCCCAAAAATCATTACAGTACTCACTATTGCTTTTTTCATCGCTTCAAAGGTTGTTTGACAGGTTATTGATACGTTGTCATAGCAGTTGTTCGAGCTCATCCACGCTCATCTCATCGAGCAACTCCTCGTCAATGGCGTCGAGGGCGCCCTCGTCGAGGGGCAGGGTGAGCGAGAGTTCGTCTTCGGGCGACAGCTCGATCAGCAGCTCTTCGCCAAACTCGTCGAGGCGCCCTTCCACATAGGTTTGCAGTTCTTCGGCCGACAGCCCGGCCAGCGAACCGGCAGCAGGCGCATCGCGGTGATGCCACCACTGCTGCAGCGCCACCGCCAACACGGCGATCACGGCCAGAGCCCATGCCGGCCGCCACAGCCAATCCATCAGCCAGCCATACCACGGCTTCGACACTCGTTGCGCGGCAGGCCCTTCGCGGCGCAACAGACCCGATGCCTCTTCGGCCCGGATGCGGCGCAGCACCTCGTCGGGCAATCCCTCGAAATAGCCCGGCGGTGGCGGCGTCGGTTCGGCCTGCTTGAGCCGATGCAAGCTCGGCGCCAGCCGTTCCAGCTCCTGTCTCAAGTCCTGGTTTTTACTCATCTTTCCAGTGTTTTCGCCTTTCGGCAAATGATACCCGGTTCACATCGTCTGCGTGGCCCGCAGGTGCGCTTCCACTTTTTTCACGGCGTGGTGAAAAGACGCCTTCAGCGCTCCCACCGAAGTGCCCAGCAGCTCCGACATGTCCTTGTAACTCATCTCGTCGAAGTACCGCAACTGGAACACCTGTCGCTGCTTGTCGGGCAGCCGCTCGATGGCTTCAGCCAACGCCCGGCGTGCCCCTTCGCCGTCGAACCAGGTGTCGGCCTCGAGGCGGTTGGCCAGGCCGTTGTCCGCGTCGTCCATCGAGTAGCTGCGCCGCCGCTTTTGCTTGCGCAAAAAGCCGAGCGCCTCGTTGGTGGCGATGCGGTACAGCCACGTGTACAAGCCCGAGCGTCCTTCGAACGAGCCGGCATGCCGGTACACCTTGATGAACACCTCCTGCAACAGGTCGTTGGCATCCTCGTGGTTGCCCACCATCTGACGGATCAGCCAGTAGAGCCGCTCCTGATACTTTTCCATCAGTAGCCGCAAGCCTTGCTCGGCATGGGCAGGGCTGCGCAGCAGCTCCACGATGTGTGCGTCGGTTGTCGCTGAAGGATTCATCCGCTCGTTTTGCGTCGTTGTCTCCCCGGCTTCGCCGGATTATCGCCCTGCAGGCTCGCGAACCGGTACTGAGATACACGTAATGAACGAGGGTTTAATTGTCTGCAGCAAAAATCTGCCCGCACACCAGCGGTGAGATGCCATCCGGCGAATCGTTGAAAAACTGCGTCTCCGGCGGCCGAAGACGGCGTTTGCTATGAGTGAGGAAGCGAGGAACCGAAGAATCGAGGATTTGACAAAATACTGATAGTCAATGCAAAAACTTTAAACCCTAAACGCTCAACCCTAAACGCTCAACCTGATCAAAAGCTGCGTGCAAACTGCGTTTCTCTGCGGCCGAAGGCTGCGGTTTTTGACCGAGGAATCGAAGAACCGAGGATTCGACAAAAAAACTGATAATCAACATGAAAAACGCTAAGCCCTAAACTCTGAACCCACAACCTTCCTTCGCGCAATCACTCGGGCAGGGGCGCCTCGGCACAGGCATCTATGGCTTCGAGATCGAGGACGATGTGGCCGTTGGGCAGCGTCTCGTACATGGGCAGGAAGCGGCGTCCCCATTTCAGCTCATCCCACAGGTAAGAGGTACTGGCATGGACGGTCTGTGCGAAGGTCTCGTCGTAGCCCTTGATGAACACCAGAAACTCGGCCTGCATCCTTTGCAGATCCTCGGGCGACAGCCCTGCCAGCGGGCTCTGCCGGTCGATGGGGTGCACCACTGTCCAGTTGAGCGGAAACATGAGGATGCGGGAGCGTTCCAGCTCGAGCCCGCGGAAGCGGCGCACCCGGCGCCCGTCTTCGTCCTCGACCCACGTCATGATGACCGTGGCCTCCACGTCGGTGAGCTTGTGGTCGTGTTTTGCCGCAAGGCGAAACTGGAGCGAGGCCATGCCCTGATAGGGCGCGATGAGCGCATGGCGGCTGAACAGGATCAGCGCAATGGGGCGCGACACCCGCGCAAACGAAATGCCCGTAAAGATGCCAAAGAAGATAAAGCCCGTCAGGGCTTCTACCGAAGCGATCAGGTTGGCTGCCTGCCCTACCGGATGGATGGCCCCATAGCCCACCGTGGTGATGGTCTGCACGCTGAAGAAAAACAGTTGTTCCACTTCGCCCCAGAACCCCTTTGCCTCTATCCCTGCGATCTGTTCGACCCCCACCAGCACATAGGCGAAGGTGAACAGCGCGTTGAGCAGAAAATAGCTGCCCAGCACCACCAGCCAGAAGCGGCGCCACGACATGAGCACCATTGCCTGGTAGGGCGTCACCTGCAGGCGCCCGCGCCGATGAATGTTGTACGTGCCGTCCTTGTTGACCAGACGGCCCGGGCCCGTCAGGCTGATGCCAAAACCCTGGTCGTTGATTTCGCGGCGACGAAAACGCCGCAACGTCGCCTTGATGCGTTGATTGGTGGCCATGATTCCTTGTCGGGCAAAGCTACCAAAACCACGGCAAGCGAAGGCACAACGCAGAGCCTCTCCATGCCGTATCTTGTCGGCACACAACTGCATGGCCTATGGACGAGTGGTACATTGATCCCGACATCCGCAAAGCCTTCACGCTGCCGGCAGCCTTTTACGCCGACCCGCATCACTACGCGCGCTCGGCCGAGCGCATCTTTGCACACACCTGGCACTACGTGGCCGATAGCGAGGTGGTCCGCCAGCCGGGCGACGTGTATCCCTTCTTCCTGCTCGAAGAAATGCTGGCCGAGCCCCTCGTGCTCGTCAAAGACCACCACGGGCAGGTGCGCTGCCTGAGCAACGTGTGCACGCATCGCGCCAAAATCGTGGTCGAGGCCCCGGGCAACCTGCGTCAATTGCGCTGCCGCTATCACGGCCGCTGCTTCGCCCTCGACGGGGCATTCAAGAGCATGCCCGCCTTCGAGGGCGCCGAAGACTTCCCTTCCCGACGCGATGACCTCAGCGCCGTGCCCGCTCACCAGTGGTTGGGCATGTGGTTCACAGGACTGGCCCCCTGGGTGTCGTTTGCCGAAATGGTGGCACCCATCCAGGAACGGATAAGCTTCCTGCCACTCGACACGCTCAGCTACGTGCCGGAAGCCTCGCACACCTTCGAAGTGAAAGCGCACTGGGCACTCTACTGTGAAAACTATCTCGAAGGGCTGCACATACCGTTCGTGCATCCCGCCCTGAACAAGGCGCTCAAGTTCCCCGAGTACGAATACGAACTGTTCGACTGGTGCAGCCTCCAACTGGGTGTGGCCAAGGAAGGCGAGCCCTGCTTCGAGCTGCCGGAAGGGCACCCCGACCACGGCAAGCGCGTCTATGCCTGGTACTTCTTCGTGTTTCCCACCCTGATGTTCAACTTCTATCCCTGGGGACTGTCGCTGAACGTGGTGGAGCCGCAGGGACCGGCCCGCTGCCGCGTGCACTTCCGCACCTACCGTTTTGCGGAAGCGCAATTCAACCGATCGGAATTTGCCCTCGAACAGACGGAAATGGAAGATGAGGCGGTCGTTGAAAGCGTGCAGCTCGGCATCCGTTCGCGCTATTACCATCGCGGCCGCTATTCACCCACCATGGAACGAGCCGTGCACCACTTTCACCGCCTCATCGCGAATTTCATGCAGGAATGAGCGCGACTCAGCTTGCCTGCGTATGCGGTTGCTTCTTTTGTTCGCCCATCCGGACATGACGGCCTTCGCCGGCCGGCTCATCGTCCTTGAACCTGATGCCCAGCATGATGCTCAACAACAAGGGCAGGGCCAACACGGCCAGCCAGTAAATGTGAAGGAAGAATGCCACGAACACGATGGCCATCATGCCGTAGAAACGAAGCATGGTCGTGCGAAAATCAATCGAGTAAGTCTTCATGACTACCAGTTTTAGAGGTGGCATAATCTATTGACAATCACAAAGCTACAGGCAGGCCTTCCCTGAGACCGATGCCATCCGTCAGCGGCAGGGATGACGTTTGTCATCGGCTCGTTCGCTGCAGCGCGCACGAAGAAGTACCATGCCTCATAAACTGTCTGAGACAGAGAGATGGAGGGAGGAGAGATGGAGAGAGGAGTGACGAAGGTTGAGACGCACGGCCGCGCGAAATTCGTCCGGGCCGTTCCGCTTGCCACAGTTTGACCGGTTTCACCGCTTCCACCGAAAGAAAAAGGGCCACCCCTTTTTCGGGATCGCCCTTTTCCTCCGCCTTTCGGCAAATGCCGCCCTCACTCGCAGCCCAGATCCTGGCGTGATACCGGATCGTTGTTGGGGAAGCAGTAGCCCGACAGCACGGCATCGGGCACGTACTTTTCCACCAGATTGGGGTCGTACAATGCATTTTCGAGGAAGGCCGTCAGGTCCTCGATCTCCTGCTCGGTCAGGTGCAAGGGCCTGAAAGTGGGTGCGATTTGGCTGAGCGGCACGTCGGGGTTTTCGGGAACGCCCTCATTGAAGTATTCGACCACCTCGCGCAGGCTGCGCTTGCTGGCGCCGTGGAAGTAGAAACCGGCATGCTTGAGGTTGTATAGCTGCGGCACCTGGAACTTGTACATGTCCTCGGGTCGGCCGGTGAAGCCGCCCCGCCCCAGGTTGCGCTTGTCGTTGACATCGGTAGCCAGCGGCGCCGACGTCTGGTAAATACCCTTGACGCCGATGGCGAAATAGGCGTTGTTGTTGAGTGCCGGCCCGGTATGGCAGTTGGCGCAGCCCGCATCGGTGAAGAAGAGCAGTGCGCCGCGCTTCTCCTGCTGCGTCATGGCATCCAGCTCGCCTTTGAGCCAGCGCTGGAAAGGTGCGTCATTGGTCAGCAGGGTGCGCAGGTAGGCCGAAATGGCCAGGCTGCCCGTTTCGTGCGAATAGCGCTCTTCCTCGGGCCAGTCGGGGAAGGCCAGGTCGAAAAGCTGGCGGTAGCCAAAGGTGTCGAGCACCTTGGGATGATTGATGGCCATGCGGTGCAGTTTGAAGCCTTCGATATTCTGGGCTTCCAGGCCATAGTATCCTTTGAAGTTGACCAAGGTGGCCGAGTCGAGGGCCCAGCGGTCTTCGGTGCCCACGTTGTTGTGGTTGGCGCCAAACTGGCCGTTCCACAGCGTGTTTTGCACATAGGCCACGTTGAGCACGCTCAGGGGACGCGTACCCTGCACATCGGCCTCCTCGGGCCGGTAGGTAGGCATCATGTGGCGCCCCTCGCCGAGGTTGCCGAAACCGACGGCACCGTCGGCCACGCCCTGGATGTTGTTGGGTGTAAAGCCGGCCTCGGGCACGTGGCACGTGGCACAGGAAAAAGTTTCCTTGCCTTCGGGCCTGAGAGCCAGTTGTCCCAGTCCGGTCTCGTAAAAGAGCAGCTTGCCCAGATGCACCTTCTCGGGCGTCAGCGGGTTCTTCGGATCCTGGGGTATCTTGTCCAGATCGTCCGGGTCGGGCAGTTTCCAGTAGTCGAGGGTGCCGTCGCCTGCAGCTTTCAAGGCTTGCTCCAGTTGCACGTCTATGGGTGTGGGTTCGAGGAAAGTGTCGGAAGTGCAGCTCGCAACCCACCACAGCACGGGGAACAGGAAGACAATTCGTTTCATGGGATTCATGGGATTCTGGCGTTAGCCTTTTTCAATTTATCAGTAGCATTTATCGGGGGCATCCATACAAGGGAATTGGCCTTTCCCTCGCAACCAACCAAACGGGTTGTGGAGAAAAAAATATGCCAAAGCACAGCGCTCGGCCCGCCCCCCTCAACAAGAATTGAGGCGGACGCACGGCCGTTTTTCTCACGCATGTATGTAATCGGAATTCGGGAAAGAGTGGATACCGTTCGCTCGCAAACTTATCCAATATTCGCGGCAATGTCAAAGACATTTTACCAAAAACCGGATTCATGAACCGGTTTTTATCAGTGGGATAATTGTTTGCTGCTCAGCGTACGGGGCGGGCGCATCCTTTATAGGTCTTGCCATCCACCGTCATCTTGACGCTGTAGGGGTAGTTGGTGCCGTCCATGGGATCAGTGCAGGCATCATCTACCAGCATCAGGCTGAGGCTGTGCCCGTCTTTGTTGCGGGTGAACAAGAGAAAGGCACCGCCCGAGGGACGGAAGGTTGCGGGCTCGAACACGAGCACGGGCTCGCCCAGGCGCCGCAGAGTGATGGCCTCTTCGGTCAGGCTCAGGTGCCAGGAAGGCTCCTGTCCCCGGCACTCCATGGGCAAGGCCACGTCCACATTGCTGAGGTCTTTGTTCAGTCCATTGGTAAGGGTCTGCGCCCTGCGCACGTCCTCTTTCTCTTTCGCACGAGCCTGCTGTGCAGCGCTGGCAGGTGGCCGGATATCGGCATCGGCAGGTGCTTCGGCCGACTGCCCGGCGGCCGCAGCATGCTGCTCAGGGGTGGGCTGCCCGCACCCCCCGAGGACCAGGGCGCTCACCAGCGCGCTCATCGCGAGCAGATTCCATCGCAGGTACTTCATGGCTCAGTTTTTTTGGATTGGGGCACAAGATAAGGGGCCCCACGCACTCCTGTTGCGCCCGGCCGGGTGTCATTTGGCGAAAGCCGCTCTCAAAGTCAGAAAATCCGGAAGAGGAGGCTGTTGACGAGGGCTACGACGGCAGCCAGCGCCAGCGCCCACCAGAAACTGCGCACGCGCACGCCCTTGAGCAACCAGTCGGCCAGCATGATGAGCAAGGCGTCGATGACGAGATGAAACAGCCCCAGCGTGAGCCAGTTGAGCGGAGTGGCGAGAAAGTCGAGCACTTCGCCTACGGTGGCGCTCAGCAAGCCGAACACCGCAGCAAGCAGCACGGCACGCGTGAATCCCTGAATTTCCACACCGCTGAGCAATTGTGCACCAACGTAAAATGCCACACTGCCTGCAAGCAAATGCCATAACCAGTCCATAAATAACTTCTTCTGTTTTGTAGGTTGAAAAAATCAGGGTCGCGGTCCAGGCATCGATTGGGACGTGCGTACATACCTGCCGGTCACCCGCTACACGGCCTCCAAAATGGCAATTTCCGGCCTTTTGCTCGCTACAAAAGCGATGGAGGGCAGCCGTCACCGGACGAACAGCAGCTCTTGCCTGGGCGAAGAAGTCCCCATTTTGATCGAATCGGACGCATCAGCCATCATTTGCCTGCCTATATTTGGCACCCTCAAAATGCCATGCCCATGCAAAAACTCTGGCTCATCATCCAACGGGAATATCTGGTGCGCGTCAAGCGCCGCAGCTTTATCCTCGTCACCATACTTACGCCCCTGGCTTTCGTATTGCTCAGCGTGGTCGTCGTGTTCATCTTTCAGGCGGCCCAGACCACGGCCCGCGTGGCCGTGCTGGACGAGTCGGGCATCGTCGGCAAGGGACTCAAAGACTCCGAACTGGTCTTTTTCAAGATCGTGGATGAGCCCCTCGACACGCTCAAGCGACACTACAAGGAGCGCGGCTACGACGGCGTGCTGCACATCCCGAAGCTGCCCCGCATCGGCGAATCGGTGAGCGTGGTGTACTATTCCGACAAGCAATTGCCCCTGTCCACCCGGTCGTACATCGAAGACGAGCTGGCGCGCAAGTTTCGCGAATACAAGGTAGCCCAATCGGGCTACGACAAGGCCATACTCGAGAGCTTCGAAACGAAAGTGGACCTCCTCGAGCGGGGGCTGGCTTTTACCGAAACGGGTGAGGTCGTGGAGGAAGACAAGACGGGCAGCAGCGTGGTGGCCACGGTGCTGGGCACGATCATGGGTTTCGTCATCTATATCGTGTTGTTCATTTACGGCAGCATGGTCATGCGCTCGGTTATGGAAGAGAAGATCAACCGCATCGTCGAGGTCATCATCTCGTCGGTGAAGCCCTTCCAGCTCATGCTCGGCAAGATCATCGGCGTGAGCGGCGTGGGCCTCACCCAGTTCGTCATCTGGATCGTGCTGCTGCAGGTTTTCATGCTGATCGCCGGGCTGTTCCTGCCGCTCGATGCGCTCGGCAGCGGCCAGCCGGCCGTGATGGGCAAAGAGATGCCGCAAACCGACCTGGACGAGCTGATGCAGGTGCTCCAGGCTGCCGGTCAGCTCAACTGGTGGCTCATCGTGCCGCTGTTTCTCATCTACTTCCTGGGCGGCTACCTCATCTACGCCTCGCTCTTCGCTGCCGTCGGCTCGGCCGTCGGCGACGACTTGGGCGAGAGCCAGACACTCACCCTGCCCATTACCATTCCCGTCATCCTGGCCATCTACATCATGATGGCCGTGATCGAAAACCCCGAGAGCAGCCTCGCCACCTGGTCGTCGCTGGTGCCGCTGTTCTCGCCCATCGTCATGCCGGCACGCCTGCCCTTCAACCCGCCCCTGTGGGAAATCATCGCATCACTGGTCATCCTCATGGCCTCGGCCGTGTTCTTCATCTGGCTGTCGGGGCGCATCTACCGCGTGGGCATCCTGATGTATGGCAAGAAGGCGGGCTTCAAGGAAATATGGAAATGGATGCGGCATGGGTGACTGAGGGACAGAGTGAGGGAGTGACCAAGTGAAGAGCGAGGAGTGATGGAGAGACGGAGTGATTGAGGTTGAGACGCAGGGTAGTGACGCACGGCAGTGCGTCCGGCCTGTGCCGATTTGACCGATTCGACCGGTTTGCCCATTGCAAATTTTTGTTCAGGCGAAAAGAAAGCCGGAATTTTGTAGAGGCCCCTGCGGCCGATCTTTTGCCGTAAGGCCATTACGTGCGCTTACAGGTGGTCCGGGAAATCTCGGTTGCAGAAGCCGAGGATGTAGTGTTGAGGATTTAGAGTTCAGAGCCTACTGAAAAAAGTCCGTAACGCCCCCGATGCTCGGAGCCTGTCCCGGTTTACCGGGGGCAAGCTGTGACGCGCGTCCACTATAGATAAAATATTGATTTAAAACAAAAAATACATTGCGAATCGTTGCGTCCCCGAATTGAGTCGGAGCCTGCCCCGGTTTGCCGGGGACGGGCTCCCGACTTTGGTCGGAGCCTGCCCCAGTTTACCGGGACAAGCTTTCCGACAAGTCGGAACAGGTTTCCGAAGACTCGGAA
>WFYJ01000221.1 GCA_015490175.1 Saprospiraceae bacterium
GTTTAGAGTTTAGAGTTTAATGTTTTTCTTATTGATTATCATGTTTTTGTAAAAAGATCGGTTCTTCGGTTCCTCGGTTCCTCATCCATTGAAACCGCAGCCTTCGGCCGCAGAAAGCGCAGCGCTGACGCAGTTTTTGAAGGGGTTTAGAGTTCAGGGTTTAAAGTTTAAAGTTTTTCTTATTGACTATCAGTTTTTTGTCGACTCCTCGGTTCCTCGATTGCACAATCAAAAATGTCCATCGTCTATCGTCCATTGACTATCGTCAAAAATTCCCAAACCGAATTGCGTTGAGTATAACCAAACCGGCAAGCAATGAAAAGAAACCTGTTTATCTGCATCGTGGCGCTCGGTCTGTTTGGCCTGCAGGGATGTTTCAAAGACAGTTGTGTGCGCGAAGTGACCTACATCAAGTTCACGCCCGTTTACAAAACCGTGGAGGAGCTCCACAACACGGAAGTGCACAGCGAGGAGCCCCGCCCGCTCGAAAACCCGGGCAAGATCTACTACTACGCCGATCACCTGTTCATCAATGAGTTGCACGAAGGCGTGCATGTTTTCGACAACAGCAATCCGGAAAACCCCGTGCCCGTGGCCTTTCTGAGCATTCCGGGAGTGGAAGACATCGCCATCCGCAATGGCGTGTTGTACGCCAACAGCTATGCCGATTTGCTGGCAGTGGCCATTGCCGATCTGCAGGGCGCCCGCATTGTGGGGCGTGTCGAAAATGCCTTTCCACTGCCCTGGGGCGACTACGTGGACGATCAGGGGCGCGTGCTGGTGTACTACGAGCAGGAAGAGGTGACGGAGGTGATGGATTGCAACACGTTCAAAACGCTGCGCAACACCGGGGGCGTCTTCTGGCTGGCCAGCGGCCCCACGGCTCAGTTTGCAGATGCCCTGACCAATTCCTCTATCGGCAATGGCGGCACCGGGGTAGGGGGCAGCTTTGCGCGCTTTACCATCCTGTCCGACAAGCTGTACATCGTCGATCATTCGAGTCTGCGCGTGTTCGACCTGGCGCAGCCGACCCAACCGGCGATGGTGGGCACGGCAGACATCGGCTGGGGCATCGAAACCATCTTTCCCTACGATAACGACAGGGTTTTCATTGGCTCCAACGACGGCATGTTCATCTACGACGTGAGCGATCCGCTGCAGCCACAGTACCTGTCGAGCCTGGCCCATGCACGGGCCTGCGATCCCGTCTTCGTCTATGGCGACTATGCCTACGTCACCCTGCGCAACGGCTCCTTCTGTGAGGGCTTCACCAACCAGCTCGACCTCATCGACATCGCGGACCTGTATAACCCCAAACTCGTCAAGTCGTTCCCCATGGACAACCCCCACGGACTGGCCGTCAAGGATGACCTGCTGTTCCTGTGCGAGGGCAGCTACGGATTGAAGGTGTTCGACGTGACCGACCCCCTGAAGCTCGACAAGGAGCTGCGCGACCACGTGAAGGACCTGGACGCCTATGACGTCATCGCACTGCCCGGCGACCGCAAGATTCTGTTGCTGATCGGGCAAGACGGCTTCTACCAGTTCGACTACAGCCATCCCGAACAGCTGGTGTTGCTGAGTCATATTCCGGCCGACTGAGGGGTGAGGTCTGTCGTTTTATACTCAACCGAGCCGAGAGAAGAGAGCGGGAGTGACCGATTGTGCAAACTGCGCGCCACCTGCGTCTTCTGCGGCCAAAAGATCATTCAGTTACACAGAGAGTCACTGAGAATACACTGATTTTCACAGATTTGCAAATCCTCAACCCTCAACGGCAGGTAAAAACTGCGTGCAAACTGCGGCGCTCTGCGGCTGAAAGCTGCGGTTCGTTCAAATTGATGCGCAAAGAGATTTGATTTACAATGCTTCAAGCAAAATATCGGCCGTAAGACCATAAAGCACAGGTTTTTCCATGGCGCCTTTTTCAGTGTGCTCGTAACTCGATTCCTCAATCAAAAATGCCCATCGTCCATCGTCCATCGTCTATCGTCAATAATTCCCAAACCGAATTGCGTTGGGTATAAAGCAAAACCGGATATCATGAAGCACATCCCGATGCTGATCCTTTCAGGGTGGTTGGCTGTCAGCGTGGCGTTTGCCCAGGATCAAGCGTTCATTCAATTGTGGCGCGTACAGCTCGATGGCGGAACCGTGCTGACGGGTACGTTGGCCGATCGTGCCGGGTCGGGCGAGGTGGTGCTCGTGTTGCCGGAAGGGATCGAGGTGGCCATTCCTTCCGATCGCATCCGGCGCATGGAGATGGATGCGGCGCGATGGCGTCTGTTGCCTTCCGGCAAACGCATTTTGGCCAGAGGTGCCATGTGGACGGCAGGCATGCATCTGCTGGGCGGCACCACTGCCTCGGCCAACGGCTTCGGCGGGGAGCCCACCGTGGGCGTCGGTTTTTCCGTGGCCAGACTGTATCAGTTTCCGAGCGGCCTGCAGTTGGGCGGCGGTGTCCAGCTCAACCTGCTCGACAACGTTTTCCTGCCCGTATTTGCAGAAGCGGGCTGGCAGCGGCCTGCCGGCAAATCCGTCGCCCTCTATGCGGCCATACGCGCGGGGTACGGCCTGCCCATTGCCGAGTATTTCGACGGCAACGACGGCTACACCTATATGGGCGGCGCCTTCGTACAGCCGGTGGTTGGCTTGCGCTTCCCACAGCGCTGGTACAAAGGTTTGCAACTCGAGGCCGGCACCATGTGGCAGTACAGCGAAGGCCATATCGACTGGTGGTGGGAAAATTCGGTGGACCGCATCTGGTATCGCAGGCTGGCCCTTGCGCTGAAGTGGTCGTTTTGAGGCGGAGCGGCAGTGTAGAGACGCACGGCAGTGCGTCTGCCTGTCTTGCGCAAAAAACAGAAACGGCGCCCTCGGAGCAGGGACGCCGTTTTCGTTTTTGCCATGTCGGACGCGCGGCCGGATCACCAGCGGATGAGGGCCGAGCCCCAGGTGAAGCCACTGCCGAAGGCGGCGAGGCAAACCAGATCGCCCTCTTTCACTTTCCCTGCTTCCCATGCTTCGGTGAGTGCGATGGGGATGGATGCGGCCGTGGTGTTGCCGTAGCGTTGGATGTTGTTCCACACCTGGTCGTCGCGCAGGCCCAGCCTGCGTTGGACGAACTGGCTGATGCGCAGGTTGGCCTGGTGCGGCACTAACATGTCGATGTCTTCTTTGGTGAGGCCCACTTCGTCAAGTGCTTCCTGGATGACTTCGGGAAACTTTTGTACGGCCAGCTTGAAGACGAACTGTCCTTCCATCTGGGGGTAGAACAGCCCATCGTCGAACATTTTTTGCGTGACGAAGGCTTCGCCGTATTCCACGTCGGGGTAACCCAGATCGACGGCTTCTCCCATCTTGCGATAGTGGTACCCGCCGTGCGAGCCCGGGTTGATCATGGCCAGCTTTTCGGCCCAGGTGCCATCGCTGTGCAGCTTGGTAGTCAGGATGCCTTTGCCTTCCTCTTCGGTGGGTTGAATGACGGCGGCGCCGGCCCCATCGCCGAAGATGACGGTCACGGCACGACCACGCGTGCTGAAGTCGAGGCCCATGCTGTGCATCTCGGAGCCAACCAGCAACACATTTTTGTACATGCCCGTGCGCACGAACTGGTCGGCTACCGACAGGCCATAGATGAAGCCCGAGCACTGGTTGCGGATGTCGAGCGCGCCGATCCCGGTGTGGGTGATGCCCAGCTCGCGCTGCAACAGCACGCCGCAGCCTGGAAAGTAGTAGTCGGGGCTGAGCGTAGCGAAGATGATGAAGTCGATGTCTTCCCTGGTGATGCCTGCCCGTTCGATCGCGATCTCGACGGCGCGGGCGGCCATGGTGGTCGGCGTTTCTTCGAATTTCTTCGCGTAGCGGCGCTCCTTGATGCCGGTGCGCTCCTGGATCCACTCGTCGGAGGTGTCCATCACTTTTTCCAGGTCGTGGTTGGTCACCACCTTTTCGGGCACGTAAAACCCCAGACCTGCAATTTTGGCATTTGGCATAAGCAATTTGTTTTTATGAGGCCCCTGAAAAAACCAAAATCTCACGCAACGCCGCAACAGCCTGTTTCCGGCGAGCCGGAAGACGCAACGATTCGCGATGTATTTTTTATTTTAAATCAACATGTTATCTATAGTGAACACGCGTCACGCGTTACCCCGACTTTCGGGGCCGTCACGGACTTTTTTCAGTAGGCTCTTTTATTGGTTAATGCAACGGCTCAGACCAGAGTGGTCTGAGCCGCTGGCGTCGGGCCCTCAGGCCTCGACGGGCGATCCTTCCGGCTTCCGGGGTTCCACGTTTTTGGGCACTTCCGCGCGCTTGGCCGCGCGTTGCAGGCGCTTGCTGTTGGCCAGCAGGTTGTAGAGCCAGCGGTTGAGGGGGCGCAGCCATTTGGGCAGCGACTTCTCGCGGAAGACGTCGCAGAAGAGTACGACCCGCTTCTTCTGGCTCTTGTTCCACACTTCGTGCATGTAGGTGTCGTCGAACAGGACGCTCTCGCCTTCTTTCCACTGGTATTTCTGGCCGCCTACGATGATGTAGCAGGGGGCATCGTCGGGCACGATGAGGGCGAGGTGATAGCGCCATACACCGCGGTAGAAGCCCATGTGCGGCGGGATGTGCTTGCCCCCTTCAAGAATTGAGAACATGGCGGTGGTCACCTCGGGCATCTCGCGCAGCAGTGCCGCCGTTTTGGGTACGCGTTCGGCATTGGACTCGATCCATTTGCCATAGGCCTTGATGATGAAGGTGCGCCAGGGCACTTCGTCGCGTGCCGAGATGAAGCGCTGGATGCCGTCCACCTCGTGGAACTTGGGCACCTTGTCTTCCTCTTTCAGCACTTCCTCCAGCTCGGCGCGGATGTCTTCGAAGTGCGCTTCCAGCTTTCTGGCATTGAGGAAGTATTCATACACATCTACGAAGGGCGGGTTTTTTACGAACAGTGAGACGAACCACGTGTAGGGAAACGTCAGCAGGGCCGGCTGTACGAAATAGGCAATCACCAGCAATGCCGCAATTGCGGCAATCGCAATCAGCAGGATTTTCAGAACGATCATGGCATGTTTGTTTTGGTTTTTTCAAAAGGGCTCGGTGTGGCGAAATTACGCAAACACCCCGAACCGGCTGTTTGCAGTGTGCGACAACCACCTGTGAATGTCGCCACGTCCGCTGTGATTCACAATGATTTTGGTCAGTGTGCACTCACCCGCCCACTTTTTGCCATTTTTGCGAAAGCGGCATCCATTCATCAGCAAACCGCCCGGACGCCATGACCCTCGACCAGGCCCGTCAGGCACTGAACAAATACTTCGGTTACAGGCACTTTCGGCCCATGCAGGCCGAAATCATCCAGGCCGTTTACGACCGGCGCGATGTGGTCGTGCTGATGCCTACGGGGGGCGGCAAGTCCATATGCTATCAGGTGCCGGCGCTGACCATCCACGGCACCGTGCTCGTCGTCTCCCCGCTCATTTCCCTGATGCGCGACCAGGTGGAGGCCCTGCGCGCCAATGGCATCCAGGCGGCCTTTCTCAACAGCAGCCTTTCGGCAAATGAGCAACGCCAGGTAGAAGAAGACCTGTTTCGGGGGCGGCTGCGGCTGCTCTACGTCAGTCCCGAGCGGCTGGTCTCTCAGGAGTTTTTGCCGGTGTTGAAGGCGGCGCGCATCTCGCTGTTCGCCATCGACGAGGCACACTGTATCTCGGCTTGGGGACACGACTTCCGGCCCGAATACGGCCAGTTGCGCTTTTTGAAAAAGCAGTTTCCCACGGTGCCCGTAATGGCCCTCACGGCTACGGCCGACAAGATCACGCGGCGCGACATCGTGCGCCAGTTGGGATTGCGAGCGCCCAGAATTTTCGTGGCTTCTTTCGATCGGCCCAATCTGTCGCTCGAGGTGCGGCCCGGCCAGAAACGACGCGAGCAGATTTTGCGCTTCCTGCGTGCGCGGCCCGGCGAATCGGGCATCATCTACTGCCAGAGCCGCAAGGCCACCGAAGAACTCGCTGCTACGCTCGCCCTTACCGGATTGCGGGTGGACTACTACCATGCCGGCCGCACCACTGAGGAGCGCAGCCGCGTGCAGGACGCCTTCATCCGCGACGAGCTCGAGGTGGTGGTGGCTACGGTCGCCTTTGGCATGGGCATCGACAAGTCGAATGTGCGCTGGGTGATCCACTACAACATGCCCCAGAACATCGAAAGCTACTACCAGGAGATCGGCCGCGCCGGTCGCGACGGCGCCCCGGCCGACACCCTGTTGTTCTTCAGCTATCGCGATGTGACCGTCTGGAAGGACATCCTCGCCGACTCGGCGCCCGAGATCCGCGACATTCGACTGGCCAAGCTGGAGCGCATGGTGCAGTACGCCACTTCGGCCATCTGCCGCCGCAAAATCCTGCTCAATTACTTCGGCGAGCAGCGCACCGACAACTGCGGCAATTGCGACGTGTGCCTCAACCCGCCCAGCTACTTCGATGGCACGGTGCTGGCCCAGAAAGCCCTTTCAGCTGTGGCGCGCCTCAAAGAACAGGTGGACATGACCACCCTCATCGACGTGTTGCGTGGAGCGGGCAAGCGCTATTTGCGCAAGCGGGGCTATGACCGGATCAAAACTTTTGGCGCAGGGCGCGACCTGTCGTTCTACGACTGGCGCCACTACCTCGAGCAGATGCTGCAACTCGGCCTCGTGGAGATCGCCTACGACGATCAAAACCGCGTCTGCCTCACCGACGCAGCCTGGGACGTGCTCAAGGGCCGTCGAAAGGTGGAGCTGGTACAGCCCGCCACCCTCAAGCAACGCGAGCAGGCCGCCAGGAAGCACCGCGCCGGTGCCGCCGAGCTCGATCACGAATCTTCGGAGCTGTTCGAGCGGCTGCGCCAGTTGCGGCTCGAACAGGCCCGCATGCGCGGCATCGCACCCTACATGGTATTCTCCGACGCCACCCTTCGCGAAATGGCCAGTGCGCGTCCAGCCACCCTCGCCGATCTGGCTCAGGTGAGTGGGGTGGGGGAGAAAAAGCTGGCCGAATACGGCCAGGTATTTCTCGATGCCATCCACCTGTGGGCAAAGGAAAAGGGCATCGCGCTGCAGGTACGCCGGGGGGGGCAGACGGCCGTGCGCATCCCCGGCCCGAAAAAAGTCGATACCCTCGAGCGCACCTGGGAGCTGTACTGCCAGGGCCTCAGCATCTATGAAATTGCGCAGGCGCGTAACCTCAAGCCCGATACCATCATTACTCATCTGGCGAAGCTCTATGAGGAGGGCCGGAAGGTGGACTTGCGCCGCTTCGTCTCGCGCAGCGAGATGCAGCGCGTACTCGAAGTGCTGCGCACCCTCGAACCGCCCTGGCGCCTCAAGGAGATCCACGATGCGCTGGGTGGCGAACTGGATTATGCCAAAATCAAACTGGCGCTGGCCTGGGTGGCGCGCAAGCAACGCACTGGCTGAGGAGGCCGGCTTTCGACACGCATTTTTCTCTCAACCTCAAACTGAATAACCATGAGAACATCAGCACTGCTTATCGCACTTCTGACGAGCCTGGCCGCTACCGGCTACGCTCAGGTGGTCATGGAGCACGTTGAGGCGCGTCGCGCCAACTTCAGGCCGCTTTTTTCCGGTGAAGTGGCCCAACTGCAAATGGATCTGTTTCGCCAGTACGGGGTGGCAGGGGGCGACACCTTGCTGTTTATCCGGATTGGTGTGGAACAGGCCACGCGCAAGAAGGTTGGTGAAACATGGGGTTGGACCATTTTCGACCTGCGGCCGGCCTGGCACCACAGCAGCCAGTACATTTTTTTGCAGCGAAGCGGACAGGTGGTGCTCACCCGACCGGCATTCGAAGAGGTGTTTGCCTGCGCAAACAACGTGTTCAGCTATGTGAAGGAAGCCGACCGCGCCAACGATCCGCGCTTCTTCGTCGTGTCGTGCGCGGCGGCGGGCATCACCATCGGCGGTGAATTCGATGCCGACAATATCGAAGGAGAACGCACGAGTTTCTACTGGAAAATCGGCGACGAGGAAGCCCGCTTCCAGATGTCGGAAAGGTCGTTTGGCGAGGTGATCCGCGACTTCCGCGAGCTCATCCGCTACTGGCAAAATGAGGAGGCCGCTGCGCCGGGCGGGCAGTAATTCCGGCTTTCGCCAAATGTGGCCGCGCCTTCAGTTGCACTCCAGGGCGGCTGCGCGGTCAGGGTAGTCGGTGATGATGCCGTCCACGCCGAGCCGGATGAGGGCGCACATGTCCGAGGACTCGTTGACGGTCCAAGGGATGAGGCGCATGCCCAGCTCGCGACAGGCGCGCACCGTCCGGGCGGTCACGAGCCGATAATAGGGGCTGTAGATGGCAGGTGTGAAACCCAGCGCTTCGACCTGCTGATACACCGTGCCGCTGGTGTCGATCAGCAGGGCCAGCGGCAGCTCGGGTGCTTGCCGGTGCAGCATGCGCAGCACCCGCATGTCAAACGATTGAATGTTGCAGTGGCCTTTCAGGCCGAGCCGATCCAAGGCCTCGAGCGCCAGTGCGACGAAGGTCTCGGGCTGTGGCGTGAAGCGGTCGTCCCACTCGGGCCGCGTCTTCAGCTCGATGTTGAACCAGGGCAGCGCGCGCCCGTGTGCGCTGCACCACTGCCGCACGGCCGCCACCACCTCGTCGAGCAACGGTTTGTGCACGCGCATAGGCTGCTGCTGCGGAAAATCGGGATGGCCCCAACTGCCGCAGTCGAAGCTGTCCAGTGCGGCAGCGGGCATCCGGAAGAGGTTCCATGCTTCGGCATTTTCCGAAAGGGGAGTGCCGTCGGCTGTGCGGCAGATTTTTGGCGAAAGCCAGGGCTCGTGCGAAACGACCAGTTGGCTGTCGGCACTGACCACGAGGTCGAGTTCGAGCGTGGTCATGCCCAGCTCCAGCGCCCGCAGAAAAGCCGGAACGCTGTTCTCGGGCAGCAGACCACGCGCACCGCGGTGGCCCTGCCAGTCGAAAGCAGGTGCATCCATGGATGTGGCAGACGGGTTTCGATGGCAACCGCCCGCCGCGATCCACAGCAGCACCATCAGGCCAAGCAGTCTGTTTGTAAGCACTTCAAAGTGGTTTGAGAAATACTGTTGCAGTGGTTGAGGGTTTGGAGTTTAGGGTTTAGCGTTTAGCGTTTTTCTTGTTGACTACCAGCTTTTTGTCAAATCCTCGGTTCCTCGATTTCTCGGTTCCTCATCCATTGAAACCGCAGCTTGACGCAGTTTTTGCAACTCTGTGAAAATCAGTGTGTGCTCAGTGGCGCTCTGTGTAACTGAATGATTTTTCGCCTTTTTTCAGGGGCCTCAATCCTCGGTTCCTCAATATTTATACCCTTTGCCTCCGTCCTCTTCGAGTTCGACGCCCAGGCCCAGCACGATGCGATTGACGAAGTTGAAATAGGCGATGACGAGCGTGGCGTCGAGGATGGCGCGGTCGCTCATGCCCATGACCTTGAGTTTGTCGAGCAGCTTTTCCTTGCCTTCGAAGGCCGGGTCGAGCGTCAGCTTTTCGGCCAGCTCGCACAGCAGGCGGTCGTCTTCGTTCATGGGCAGGCGACGGTAGTCGTCGATGAGCTGGTGCACCTTCGCTTCGTCTTTCCAGTAGAAGTTGAGCGCTTCGGCGTGGTGCCGCACGCAGTAGGGGCAGTTGTTGGCCGCCGACACGATGACGGCCATCATCTCGCGCTGATACCGGCGCAGCGGCGACTTGCCGAACATGACCTTCATGTAGAGGTCCATGTGCGCCATGATGGTCGGCGGGTTGAGGCTCTGGATGGTGTGTACGGCTGCCAGCTTGCCGCGCGCCTTGATGAGCTGGTCGTAGATCTGGCGCAGTTCACCTTCAGCTTTTTCGTACGGGATGACTTCGATGAATGGCATGAGGTCGCGTGTGTTTTTGGGAGGAAAAGGTGCACGCCGCCGGTGCGGGCAGCGTGCACACGCGTCTGGTTTTACTTCTTCAGCTCTGCGTAGTACTTGTGGAACCAGGGAATGGTCTCGATGCCTTTGTAGAAGTTGAACAGTCCGTAGTGCTCGTTGGGCGAGTGGATGGCGTCGCTGTCGAGGCCGAAGCCCAGCAGCACGCTCTTCACGCCCAGCACCTGCTCGAACAAGGCCACGATGGGGATGCTGCCGCCGCTGCGCATGGGCAGTGGATCCTTGCCGAAGGTCTGCTTCATGGCATGGTGGGCGGCCTGATATTCGGGCGTGTTGCGTGGCACCACGGCCGGTTCGCCTCCGTGATGCGGCGTTACCTTGACTTTTACCGAAGGCGGAGCAATGCGGACGAAGTGCTCGCTGAACAGCTTCGTGATCTTGTCGGACTTCTGGTGCGGCACCAGACGCATGCTGATTTTGGCGTAAGCCTTGGACGGCAATACCGTCTTGGCGCCTTCGCCCGTGTAGCCACCCCAGATGCCGTTGGCGTCGAGTGAGGGGCGGATCGTGGTGCGTTCGATGGGCGTGTAGTCGGGCTCGCCGAAGAGGGCTTGCACGTCCAGATCGGCCATGTAGGCGTCCACGTCGAAGGGGGCCTGGTTGAGCAGGGCGCGCTCTTCGGGATCCACCTCTTCCACGTCGTCGTAGAAGCCCGGGATAGTGATGCGGCCTTCCTCGTCGTGCAGCGAGGCGATCATCTTGGCCAGAATGTTGATGGGGTTGGCCACGGCGCCTCCGTACACGCCCGAGTGCAGGTCGCGGTTCGGGCCGGTGACTTCCACTTCCACGTAACTCAGGCCGCGCAGGCCCACCGTGATCGAAGGCACGTCGTTGGCGATCATCGAGGTGTCGGACAGCAGCACGCAGTCGCAGGCCAGCTTTTCCTTGTTGCTTTCGCAAAAAATGCCCAGGTTGTCCGAGCCGACCTCTTCCTCACCCTCGAGCATGAACTTGACGTTGACGGGCAGCTCGCCCGTGGCATGCAGTGCCTCGAAGGCCTTGATGTGCATGAACATCTGACCCTTGTCGTCGCAGGCACCGCGCGCGAAGATGGCGCCGTCGGGGTGCAGCTCGGTCTTCCTGATCACCGGCTCGAAGGGCGGCGAGTCCCACAGCTCGAGCGGGTCGGGGGGCTGCACGTCGTAGTGGCCATAGATCAGCACGGTGGGCCTGGCCGGGTCGATGATTTTCTCGCCGTACACGATGGGATGCCCTTTGGTCGGAATCACTTCCACGTTGTCGGCGCCGGCCGCACGCAGAAAGTCGGCTACCTTTTCCGCGCAGCGCTTCACCTCGGCCGCATAGGCCGGATCGGCACTGATCGAAGGGATGCGCAACAGCTCCAGCAGCTCGTCGAGGAAGCGCTGTTTGTGGGCCTCGATGTATGCTTGCGTCTTTTCCATTAGTTGGTTGTTTATGGATTATGAAAGATCATTCAGTTATGCCCGGTGCAATCCGGTTGGGGAATTTTTGACGATGGACGATAGACGATGGACATTTTGAATCCCCTGAAAAACAAAATCTCGCGCAAAACTTGTTCCGAGTCTTCGGAAACCTGTTCCGCCCAGCGGAAAACTTGTTCCCGAAGCTTCGGAGCTTGTTCCGACTCTTCGGAAACAGGTTCCGAGTCATCGGAAGCTTGCCCCGACACGTCGAGGACGCAACAGCTTGTTCCCGGTGGCCGGGACAGGCTCCGACCAGAGTCGGGGACGAAATGATTCGAAATGTGTTTTTGATTTTAATCCAATTTGTTATCTGTAGCTACACGTTGTCACGTCGTCACGGACTTTTTCAGTGCGCTCAAGCCTCAACTCTTCATTTCCTCGCTCCACTCAATCCACGTGCTCATTCAGCAGCTCGGTGAGGCGTTCCTCACTGATGCGTCGATGCAATTCGCCCTGCCAGGCGTAGGAGATGGAGCCGGTCTCTTCCGAGGTGACGATGGCCAGCACCTGTGCGCGCTCGGTGACGCCGACGGCTGCCCGATGCCGCAGGCCTGCCGTTTTGGGCAGGTCGGGGCGTTCGGAGTTGGGCAGGATACAGCGGGCGGCCACCACCCGGCCCTGACTGATCACCACGGCGCCGTCGTGCAAGGGATTGTCCTTGAAAAAGATGCTTTCCAGCAAATCGCTCGACACGCGCGCGTCGAGCGGCACATAGGATGTGGTGATGTTTTCCAGGGCGATGCCATGTGAGAGCACGATCAGGCTGCCCGTCTTGTTGCGGCTCATGCGCAGGATGGCCGACTTGATTTCCTGGATGATGCGCAGGCGTTCGGGGGCCTGCTTGTCGTCCACTTCGATCCAGCCTTGCAGCCAACCCGGCTGTCGGCCAAAGGTAGTGCTGCCCAACAACAGCAGGAAGCGCCGCACCTCCGGCTGGAAGATGATGATGAATGCCAGCACGCCCACGCTGAAAAACTGTTCGAGGATGAGGCCCGTGAGGCTCATCTGCAGCATGCTCACCAGCCACCACACCACGAAGAAGACCACTACGCCCAGCAGGATCTGGAACCCGATGCTGCCCCGCAACAGCTGGTACAGCTTGTAGAGGAAATAGGTGACGATCAGGATATCGAGGATATCCCAGATGCGTACGGGCAAAAAGCCGATGCGTATGAGCAGCAGGGGTTCCATTTGTCGGGCCCAAATTAACCCAAAAGACAATACCTGCCATCGGCGCCCTGCCGGGCAGCGTCGGTGGTCAAATGATTTTCGATATTGCTGCAAAGGTCGAAGGATTCTCCATGCGAAGGGCAATGGCCAATGGAGGATGGATGCTTTTGGCTGCGGAATCGGGTGATGGTGTAAATGGCTGGCAGTCAGAACGAAATGCGCTCAACCCTGCATTCTTGACGCGCAACCTCAATGCAAAATCACCGTTCAAAGGCGACTCGCTACCCCCCCGTTTGGGTGTGTGCTTGAAGCCAATCGAGCAGGCGAAAGAGGTTGGTTGCCGGAATGCATCTGGATGGCGGAATTTCCGGGCTGAATTGTCCCATCTGTTCTTTTGCGCGATTTGCAGCTGTGTGTCGGCGCTGCATCAACTCGTTCAGAAGGGCATCGTCAAGCTTTTTTCCTGTATCTGCTCCGTGGTTTCGGCAAATTTTGCGCCAGCGGTTTTGGATTTCTTTACTTGTCTTGCAAGACACCTTTGATGGTTCATCGAAGTGCAAACATAGCCAATACTCAAAGCAGGGATTGGACCAGGCAGCACCGTGGCCTTCCTGTTCCATCTGCTTTATCTTGCGATTGAAGATGTCATCCCTGGTCTGGTCCTTGTCAAATACCAGCCACAATTTGTCGTGATCTATGCCTGAAGCCCAATTTACGGCGGCTTCATACATGCCGACCATGCCCTGACCGAATGCTTTGATGTGCATGACCACCCCGCTTGCTCGTCCACGTGCTTCGCGAAGTCTTGCGAAGTAATTCGGCTCGGTGCGTTTGCCTTCGCATGCGATGCACACGACTTTCCGTGCCGGAAGACGCTTTCCAGCGGTTCTCGTTTTGGAGAGGAGTCGGCGCTTTTGCTTTTTCCCCGGGGGCATATGGTGCAAATTGCAAATTGCAAATTGCAAATTGCAAAGGCTATTGCTCGTTTTGCCTCAGTCGCAGCTCGTGCCGGTTGTCCATTCGTCGACCATGGGGATGGCGCCGAACCGGCCACTGAGGTATTTTTTGAGATAGTTGTCGTTTTTTCTGACCGCGCGGGTATCGAAGTCGGCCAATGAGTACAGGGTAGCAGCTTGCCGATCATCCTTTTCCAGAAACCAGATCTGGTCTCGACGAAGCAAGTCCCTGTCCATCAACAAAGTGTTGTGTGTAGTGCCGATCAGTTGGGCATTGCGCTTGTTCTCGGAAGATTGAAAAAGCTCGAGTAAATGCCTTGCCAGCAGCGTGTGCAAACGCGCATCAAACTCATCTACAAGCAATACGTGTCCTTCATCCAGACTGTGCAGCAGCGGGCCGGCCAGTGAGAAGAGGCGTTCCGTACCTGCCGACTCATCCTTGAACAGGTTGAAGGCGGTCTGGTCCACCATCCTGGGGCCATCAAAAACCGGATGAATGGTTTCCACCCCGCCAAAAATCTTTTCTCCCCGTGCCAGAGCCTCGTGCAGCATGTGGCGCACTGCCTCGGGAATGCGCCTGTCTTCCAGCATTTTTTCGTCAAATTGCCTTTCGGCAAAATCCACGATCCCTGTTTCGGCCTGGCGTAGCAGGTGCAACAGCCGGGCCCGGTTACCGGCGTTCTTTTCCGCCCACTGAACGGTGTAAGGCGCGTATTCCCCATGCCCTTTGAGGCCACTGACGATGTGCAGTTTTTGGTCGAACCATTCGATCACCTCTGTCGCAAAGGACAGGTTGAACTGGGCCGCCACGGAAAGGAAAAGGGCATTGGAGCGAATCATACGGCGCCTGATCAGCAGTTCGCTTTGCTCCCGGAATTTTTTGTGTACCTGGATGTCCTTGCCCTTGCGAAAGTAAATTTCGCGCTCGCGTTTTTTGGCGCCCGGCGGCTGGATGTAAAGCCATTCTTCCCGTACCTTGTCCGTATCGGCCTCAAAGCCGAAACGCACCAAACCCGTTCTGGTAACGAACATGATCTCGAAAACAGTGGGGCGCGTACGGGTATGCACATCGAGCCGGAAAGGGTGCACGGGGATTTTCTGACCCTGCTGGCTTTCCTTCGATGAGTGCAGGACGAAGTGTTTCAAAAACCGGAATGCATCGAACAGGCGCGTTTTGCCACTTGCATTGGGCCCAAAAAGCACCGCGCTTTTGAGCAGGTCGATATCCGGAAAATTTTCCGGATTGAAAACGACGCATTTCCTGCGCGTATCATCCGAAGTAGCTCGCAGATCCAGTTCGACCCGATCGCGGAAGAGGGTCCAGTTTTCACAGCTGAAGGCAACCAGCATGAATGAGCTGCTTTTTTGGTTTGCCAAAATAATGCAAATACTTTTCTTTTTGCACCATTCTTTTGGGATTTAACATTGCTTCTTGCCAGAAAAGTGCACAAGCTGCCGCTTGGCTACATGCGGCGAGCTTTGCACCCATAACCGCATTGTTCGGCATCCCAATGCCAATCCCGCATCTCGTTATTCTTTTTGCGCAAGCGGATACTTCACCGGCACCTTCATGTTGTAGTACATGAACGCCAGCTTGTCGGCTTCTTCTTCGATGCGTTTGCTCACCGGCACGCCGGCACCGTGTCCGGCCCTGGTCTCGATGCGAATCAGGACGGGGTCGGGGCCTTGCTGGTTGGCCTGCAGCGCCGCGATGAACTTGAAGCTGTGCGCCGGCACCACGCGGTCGTCGTGGTCGGCGGTGGTGACGAGCGTAGCCGGATATTTGGCCGGCCGCACGTTGTGTACGGGCGAGTAGGCATACAGATACGGGAACATCTCGGGATTGTCGCTGCGGCCGTAGTCGGTGGCCCAGGCCGCGCCGATGGTGAACAGGTGGTAGCGCAGCATGTCGAGCACGCCCACGCCCGGAAACGCCACCTTGAACAGCTCGGGGCGTTGCGTCATCACGGCGCCGATGAGCAGGCCGCCATTGCTGCGCCCCTCGATGGCCAGATAGTCGGGCGAAGTGTATTTGTGTTCGATCAGGTACTCGGCAGCGGCGATGAAGTCGTCGAAGACGTTCTGTTTGCGTTCCCTGGTGCCGGCCAGGTGCCACTCCTTGCCAAACTCGCCACCCCCGCGGATGTTGGCCACGGCATACACGCCCTCGTTTTCGAGCACGACGAGGCGCGGCACGTAGAACGAAGGCAGGATGCTGATGTCGAAGCCGCCATAGCCGTAGAGCAGGGTGGGGCGCTTGCCGTCGCGCTTCAGCCCTTTCCTGTGGGTGATGAACATGGGCACGCGCGTGCCGTCCTTGCTGGTGTACCACACCTGCCTGGTCTCGTAGGCATCGCTGTCGAAGTCGATTTGCGGGGCTTTCCATACCTCGCTCTTCAGCGTTTCCATGTCGAGGCGATAGATGGTCGTTGGCCGCGTGAACGAGGTGAAGCTGTAGAAGACCTCGTTGCGGTCGGGCTCGCCGCTGATGCTGCCCACCGTGCCGATGCCGGGCAGCTCGAGCGCGCCCAGCGGTTGGCCGTCGAGCGAAAAGACCTTCAACTGGCTCGAGGCATTGTGGATGTAGTGCGCGAGGAGCTTGCCGCCGGCGAGCACCACGTCTTCCAGTACGTCTTCGGCCTCGGGGATGACGTCGCGCCGGTTGGGGCGCTGTGGGTTCTGTACGTTCACGGCGATGAGCCGCCAGTTGTCGGCTTCGTTATTGGTCAGGATGAGCAGCTCGTCGCCCACGTGGTCCACGAGGAACCAGTCGTCCTTGATTTCCTCGACGATGGGGAAGAAGGTGGGATCATCCGAACTCAGGTCGCGATAGTAGAGGGCGTTGCCGCTGGTCGATTCGGCCACGCTCAGTACCAGAAAGCGCTCGTCGCGCGTGGTGCTGACGCCAAACAGGCGCATGGGGTGCGTGTGGTCGGCAAAGACGAGCTGATCGTCCGACTGGGGCGTGCCCACCTTGTGGTAGTACACCTGGTGAAATTCGTTGCGGCCGGTATAGGTGTGGTCGTCGGGCTCGGGGTAGCGGGCGTAGAAGAAGCCGTCGCCGGCCCAGGCCATGCCCGAAAACTTGACCCAGCGGATGGTGTCGCTCAGGTCCTTGCCGGCTTCCAGGTCGCGCACGAGGATCTTGCGCCAGTCGGAGCCCGATTCCGACACCTGGTAGGCCATCAGGTTGCCCGCCCTGTTGAAGCTGATGCCTCCCAGGGCCACGGTGCCGTCCTCGCTGAAGGTATTGGGATCGAGCACCACTTCGGGTTCGGCCTCGAGGGAGGGCTGCCGGTACAGCACGCTCTGGTTTTGCAGGCCGTCGTTTTTGAAATAGTAATAGTAGCCGCCCTCGTAGTCGGGGGTTCCGTAGCGCTCGTAGTTCCAGAGCTGGCGTAACCGCTTGGCAATGGCGTCGCGGAACGGGATTTTGCTCAGGTACCCGAAGGTCACTTCGTTCTGGGCTTTGACCCATTCCATGACCTCGGGATCGTTGTCGTTTTCCAGCCAGCGGTAGGGGTCAGGCACTTTGGTGCCGAAGTAGTCGTCCACGACGGTGTCCTTGCGCGTTTCGGGATACTGCACGGGGATGGGGTCGAAGGTGATTTGCTGCTGCGGCGACTGGCAGGATGCCAGTGCCATGAGCGCGGTTCCGAAGATGAGGTTCAGGCTTTTCATGGCTGTATTGTTTGGTCTGAATGGTGCCATTGCCCGGCCAAAATACGACAATGCCCCGGACCCCGTGGGGGCGCCCTGCGGGTGTCATTTGCCGAAAGGCGATTGATTGATGGGTGAAATCGGTCAAATCGGTCAAATCGGTTGAATCGGTTGAATCTGGGGACAGGCCCCCCGTCACTCCGTCACTCCATCACTCCATTCGAATCGGCCACCCGGGGCCGCATCGTTTGCGATTTTATTGCAACTTTGTTCGCTACAACCCGAGACCGATGCTCCGATTTGCCTTGATTCTGAAAGCAGTATTCGTCCTTTTGTTTTTGCTTCCGCAAAATGCCGGAGCGCAGGAGCTGCGCACCAACGACAAGGGCGAGAAAATCATCGTGTACCCCGACGGCTCGTGGCGGTATTTCAACGACCCGTTGGGCAACAACACCCTTTACGACAAGGACGGCAATCCCATCCCCGTGGGGCAACAGCCGCTGGCCGACCAGCCCGCGGTTTCGGTACCCGAGCGCGAAGCGCTGCTCACCGAAGAGGCCTACAAGAAAATCGTGGTGAACTGGCGCGACAAAAGACGGATGCTGAGCGAGCTGGAGCGCCAGCTTGCCGAGGCTGAGCAGGCGCGCAAGGAAGCCCGGCAGCGGCTGGTGCTCGTCCGCTCGTCGGAGAAGGCCTCGCGTCGCGAGAAAAAGGAGGCCGAGCAAGAGTGGGAAGCAGCCAAGGCGCGCTACGAGGAGCTGAGCACCCGACTGCGCAGCTTGCGCGCCGAAGTGGCCGAGCTGGAACGGCTGCTAAAGAGCGATCCCAGAAAGTGGCGGGCCTGGCTGGCCGAGGACGAACGCAAGGCCCTCCCGCTCGACGAACCCAAACCGGAACGACCGGCCGTCAAGGTGTACGCCAGATACGATCCTGAAAAGGACGTGATGCTCCACCCGCCCGCGCCGCGCTGTGAAATGCTCTACGAGGGGCAGGATCGCGTGACGGGCACCCAGCGGCGCGATGTGGCGCCCATGCTGTTTTTTGCCCATACGCCCGAGGCGCTGCGCACCATCATGCGCGGACGCAACTATCTCGAAGCATGGGGGCGCCTGGCAGCCATCACGGGCGGCTATCGCTTCCTCGTACTCGAAATTCGCGTGGCCAGCAAGGCCGCGCCACAGGCTTTTGGCTATTTGCCGAAAGGCAGCCGCCTCGACCTCGTCCTGCTCAATGGCGACATCATCCGACTGGTCAACAACGTCATGGAGCGCGGCAAGTGGGACGAGCAGAAAGAGGCCTGGGTCTATACGCCGCAGTACAACATAGATGCACAGACCGAACGCAAGCTGCGCAATGCCGAGGTGGACAAGGTGCGCATCTACTGGTCTTCGGGCTATGAGGACTACGAAGTGTTCGAGCTGGATTTCTTCCGGCACCAGTTCAACTGCCTCGACAGAAAAAGCCGCTGAAGGTGACCCGTGCACAGTATCAGACGGCCCTGGAGTTTTGAGATGGAGAGAGGAGTGAAGATAGAAGCGCGACGGAGCGATGGAGTGACAGAGTGATCCGGTGACAGAGTGCGGGAGTGCAGTGAGGCGCCCGGGGTTGGGGTAACTTGACTGAGGCCTGAGATGAGCCACCTTGGCCGTTGTTGAAGCGAGTATACTCACATGATGGTGTCCTTGAATAGATGATCTCGCAAATGAGCCGGGCGTAAAAAGGTGTAGGGATGAGGGTCGAGCATATAGCAGGATTGAGTTTTTTTATCTTGACTATCAGGTGATTGGTCAAATCCTCGATTTTTCGGCTCTTCGGTTCCTCAACAAAACGTCCATCGTCTATCGTCCATTGACCAGCAGAAATTCTCAAAGCGGATTGCATTTGGTATGTAAAAAACAACAAAATGAAGTGGACTTTCCGAATTACAGGCCTGCTGTGCGTGGTGTTTTTGTTGCTTCCGCAAATGCTGCCCGCCGTGCGTCCGCACGTCATGGGTGGTGCGGCCGAACTTCGTCAGGAATGGACCGCCGAGGTGCATGCGCGCATGGAAAAGCAGCGCAAGAAGCTGCAAAAGCGACTGTTGCGCCTGAAGAAAAAGGTCGAGAAGGTGCTTTCGCCCGAACGCTATGAGGAAGGCATCCGGCTGGGCCTGGTACTGGTTTTGGCAGGTGTCTTGCTGCTCATCCTGGGCCTGTTCCTTCCGATTATCAATTGGGCGGCCAATCTGCTGGTATCGCTGGGCGTGCTGGTGCTCGTCGTCCTGCTCATTCTGTACTTGCTCGACCTGATGGTGTGAGCACGGTCCATTCACTCGACCAGCCCGAGCAGCACCTTGTATTCGTCGAAGGGGTGGTCATCGGCCTTCATCTCGAACAGGTCGAAGGGATCGAAGCCGTAGAGGTACGCATCGGCCGTGCGGTCGAGGGCCTCTTTGGTACGGCTGGTGCGCACTTCGAGCATGCCGTTTTGTAGCTGGGTCATGCGCCAGCGCCAGGTCTGCTCCATCCGGTGCCAGATGGTTTGTTGCACCTCCTCGGCGGGCTGGCTGCCGCCAAAGGTTTGTGCTTCGGAAAAAGCCGCGTCGGTGCGCGCCAGCATCACCCCTTGTTTGATGATGAAATAGGCGGTATGGGCGAAGCCCTGGCCATTGCAGGCCAGGTGGGCATAGCAGGTGAGCTGGATGTCGGCTTCGTTGCGAATGAGGTCGGCCCGATGTGCTTTGCCCCCCCATTTGAGGTCAATGATCGCCAGCTCGTCGCCCCGCTCCAATACCAGGTCGGCGATGCCACGCACCCGGATGTCGGCGAAGGGGCCTTCGAGGTGCTGCTCGGTGGCTTTGACCTGCCAGCCATCCCGGCGGATCATGTCGAGCAGGCGCCAGGCCGCCCGTGCCAGTGTGCGGCGCAGGGCCACGCGTTCCGACTCGCGCCCGAACTGGAGCAGGACCACGCCTTCCTGCCGCACCAGGCGGTCCAGCGTGGCTTCCAACCAGTGTTCGAGCTGTGCCCGATTCCAGTGGAGCACGTCAGCTTCCGAGAGCAGATATTCGAAGACGCGATGCGCCAGGTTCCCGGTAAGGGTGGCCTCATTTACCACCTGAAAGAGGGGCGTGTCTTCGAGGCCGAGCCAGTGCCGAAACAGCCAGATGTGCGGGTAGTAGAACAGCGCCTCGAGACTGGAAAGCGACTCCACCTCGCGCCGGGGCGGACACACGGGGCGGAAGTGCACGCGGGGCTCGGGCCGGGGCAAAGGTGCAGGGGCGATCGTCACGTACTCCGGCAGCCGAAAGCCGGCATCTCGGAGCACCTGCTCGCAGGTGTCGGGCTCGTCGAGGCGGACCGTGAGGGGTGCCGTGTCGGTAAAGGCAGCTGCGACCTCGCTCCAGAGCGGATAGGGCATGGCTTCGCGCCCGTCCACTTCGTCGGGGATGATGAGCACGAGCCTGCGGCGCGCCATGAGCACGGGGCGGTTGCGATGGCAGATGTGGCGGGCATTGAGCTGGAGTGGCGACAGGGGCTCTGCGCCGCTGCGCCTCAGCCATGCCCTTTCCTGCGGTGTCCACAGGTCGAAGAACCAGGTCGGTTCGAACTCGATGAAGTTCCACCAGCACACCTCGTCGGTTGGTCCGGTCAGCGCGCCCGGCGCCGATACCCACGGCAGGTGACCAGCCTCCTCGGGCTCGAACGAGGCCGGCGCAGGCTCGAAGATGGTGCGCACGAGCCTTTCCAGCTCGAGCGCCGTGATGTAGTGGCGCGGCCACATCTCCAGCAGTTCGCCCACCTTGCGCGCCTGGCTGGCCAGCAAGAAGAGCGAAGGATAGCGATTGGCTTGCTGGCGCAGCGCATTGAGGGCCCATCGTTCGATATGGGCGTAGAGTCGGCGCACTTCGCCCAGCGGCGCGCCTTCCTCCATGGGGTAGCGCCGGCGCTCGAACCAGAACTGATACGCGCGTCGGATGTCGTCGAGCAAGTGCGGCCTTTTCGTTTCCGTTTCCCGAAAAAAGGCGCCGATGGCGGCCTGCCATTCGGGGCCTTCGATGCCCGGCCGGCGCGACAGGTGGCGGGCGATGTGGTGTGCCAGCTCGTCGTCGAGGGGTTTGACGGGCAGACTCACGAACTCGAGGATGCGGTCTATCTGTACGGGCTCCCAGAGAAACGCCTGGGCCAGCTTGAGCAATTGCAATGGCGGGCGTGCCAGCGAGCTCGACGGGATGCCCATGCCGGGAAATCCTTCCCGCGCCAGCGCCGTGTCGAGGGTGCGGTCGTCGGCGGTGACCACCATCAGAGGGCGAAAATGGTCGTTGTGCCGCATCAGCGCGGCCAGGAAGGCTGCGGCGTCGCGTGCATAGCGGCTGCGCCACACCAGCAGCGTGCCGTCGCCGCGGGCGGGCACCCTGGCGTCCACAGGCGTATGGCCCAGCAGGCGGGCCTGCAAGTGGCCCAGGTCGGTGTCGGCAGCGTGTCGGGGCAGTGCGTCTGCCACGAGGCGATCCGACCAGCGCGCAAACAGGCGACGCCAGCCCGGCGACAACAGCTCGAGCGGCTCGGCAAGATGGATGCTTGCAAAGGCTTGAGGGCCTTCCTGGTCCAGCAGGTCACACACCTGCCTGAGCCGGTCGGTCATGCCCGCCGGCAGGCCGAGTGCGGCATCCTGGCGCTGGTGCTGCTCCAGTTCGGCCAGGACGCGCAGCCGCTCGGGCATGCCGGCTTCCGCCAAAAAAGACCAGCCGGCATCAACCAGCTCGTCGCGGCGGTCGAGCAGGTCGGCAGCCGTGGCGAGTGGGTCGGTGCGGAAGGAGGCCGCAAAAAACACCGCGGGCCGGTTCGACACATAGCGATCCAGCAGGCGCCGCCATACCGCGATGCGCAGATGGCGGTTGTCGTCCTCATGGCCGTCGAGACCCAGATACCGCTCCAGCCAGTGCAACAACCGGCGCGGCCCGGCATACAGCATTCCGGCTTCCCGAGCGCCACGCGGCGCCACCACGTGGTCGTACTGCAAGCCGAAATGGAGGTGTATTGCTGCCATGAGGCAAGGATAGGAGTTTTCCGCAAATCGGCCGAAGGAGCATTTTCGGTGAAATCGGTGCAAAAATTTACACGCGCACTGTCACGCTTCACTCCTCACTCCTCACTCCTCTCTCCTCACTCCATCACTCCTCTCTCCATCACTCCTCTCTCCATCACTCCTCTCTCCTCACACACGCTCACACCTCTTCGGAGAGTTGCTGCAGCAGATGCCGATAGCGGTTGAAGACAGAAGATTTGCTGACGAACCCTACGTACTTGCCGCGTTTGACTACGGGCAGGTTCCACGCGCCTGTGCGATCGAATTTTTGCATGACCTGCTCCATGGGTTCGTCCAGCTCGAGCACTTCGGGTGGGGCATGCATGAGGTCGCGCACGCGCACGTTGTCGTATTTGTCGGTATCGAACATGAGCTGGCGCACGTCGTCGAGCAGGATGACGCCCCGAAAGGTGCCGTCGTAGTCCACCACGGGAAAGACGTTGCGGCGCGAACGCGCAATGGCGCGCACGAACTCGCCCAGCGTCCAGTCGGGCCGCACGATGGTGAAGTTGCGCTCCACCAGCTCGTCGAGTTGCATGTGTACGAGCACGTGGCGATCGCGCTCGTGGGCGGCCACGTACAGGCCGCGATGTGCCAGGGGCTTGGTCAGCACGCTGTACGGCTCGAACCAGGTGCTGAGGAAGTACGACAGGGCCGAGACGATCATCAGGGGAACGAACAGCTCATAGCCGCCCGTGATTTCGGCGATGAGGAAGATGGCCGTCAGGGGGGCGCGGAACACACCGCTGAGGGCGCCGGCCATGCCGAGGGCGACGAAGCTGGCCACATCGGGCTGGGCCATGCCGACGAGGTGCAGCCCGAAAGCGATGACGAAGCCGGTGAGGGCCCCGCTAAACATGGTGGGTGCAAACACGCCGCCGTTGCCGCCCAGCACGATGGTCAGCACGGCAGCCACGGCCTTGGCGGCCAGCACGCAAATGGCAAAGACGAAAAGAAACCACTGCTCCTCGCTAAACTGGTAAAAGGGCGAGTGGCTGACCAGCGCGCTATAGTCGCCCGACAGCAGGGCATTGATCGTTTCGTAGCCTTCGCCAAAGAGCGGCGGCATCAGGTAGATCAACAGACCCAGGGCCAGCCCCCCGAACATGAGGCGGCGCCACAGGTTCAACTGCACAAACTCGGAAGTGGTGATCGTCCACACCACGCGGATGAGCCAGGTGGCTACCAGCCCGCAGGCAAGCCCCGTGGCAATGATGATGGGCAGCTCGCCCACGTGCCAGCCCGCCGGCTCGAACTGGAACAACTGCTGGAAATGAAACATCCGCGCCACCACCGCCCCGCTGGCCGAAGCGATCAGCAGCGGAATGAATGAATGCACGGAGAGGTTGCCCAGCAGCACCTCGAAGGCAAAGACCACCGCTGCAATCGGACTGTTGAAGATGGCCGCCATGCCGCCGGCCGCGCCGCAGGCCAGGAAGAGCGTGCGGCGCTGTCGGTTGCTCTGCATGAAGTCGCCAAGGTTGAACCCCACGGCCGAGCCCGTGCGGATGATCGGCGCTTCCAGACCCACCGAGCCGCCGAAACCCACCGTCAGCGACGAGCTGATCACGTGGGCATACATCTCATAGTTGGGCAACCGGATGCGGTGGTGCGTCACCTGATAAATCAGGTCGGGCAAACCCGTATTCAGCGGCCTGCGCAATACGAAGCGCAGAAAAAGCCACGTGGCCACGATGCCCACCATGGGCAACACCACGAAACTCAGTCGCGCCGAAGTGGGGTCGGTGCCGTAGGCCCACGCGCGCACATCGGCCACGCCCATCTTCATGGCCACCGCTGCCAGCCCCGCCACGGTGCCGATGCATATGGCCACCACGATCTCGTAGTTGCGCGGCGAGAGCGTGTGCTCCAGCCACAACAGCAGGCGGTGCAACAGGGCCAGCAGGCGCATCGAGCGCGCGCGCAGGTGATGGCCCGTACGTACGTGCAATGGTTTCCAGTGGGTTGGTGCCATGTCGGCAGGGTTCAAGCCCTTGTTTGTGGTTGCTTCCGCAAAACCTGATGGCGCAAAGGTATGCTGTCAGGATGATCATTTTGAGAGGGAACGATCAGAGCGATGGAGCGGCGGAGTGACGAGTCCACAGATTTCACAGAGTCCACAGAGTCCACAGATTCCACAGATTTCGCAGATTTCACAGATTCCACCGCCTGCGCCCGACCGGATTTCCCGAACCACTTTGTGGGGCGTATATTTTGCGCAAGCCAAAACCGGTCTATGCATCGCCAGCAACATCGGGGCCGCCACCCATCCGACGACAAACTGTTTGCTCCGGCGCAGTGGAAACGCCTGCGGCAGGCCGTGGCCGACCTGTCGTGGTTGCTGTCGCGCGACTATCCGCTTGCGGCCTCGCTCAAGCTCGTCGGCGATCGCTACCGCCTCACGGCGCGCCAGCGCATGGCGGTGCGCCGATGCGCCTGCTCCGACAAGGCGCTGGTGTGGCGCACCAGCCACCGCCTCGCGCCCGAAGCCCTGCAGGGCCGCCGCCTCGTGGTGGACGGCCTCAACGTACTCATCGGCATCGAGAGCGCGCTTTCGGGCGGACTGCTCCTTATAGGGCGTGACGGCTGCCTGCGCGACCTGGCCAGCGTACACGGCACCTGGCGCCGCGTCGTGGAGACGCGCGCAGCCATTCGCTTGCTGGGGCAGGCCCTCGAAGCGCTGGCCGTCGCCCATGCCCACATCTTGCTCGACAAGCCCGTGGGCAACTCGGGGCGCCTCAAAGGATTCCTCGAAAATGCTGCAGAAGCGCACGGCTGGCCCTGGACCGTCGCGCTCGACCACAACCCCGACCGGCTGCTGACCGTATCGCCCGAGCCGGTGGCCACCTCCGACAGCCATATTCTCGACCACGTGCATGCCTGGGTCCATCTCATCGGCTTCGTCGTGCAAAAGTTCGTTCCCGATGCCTCGGTCATTGACCTGCGGCCCGCTTGATGCCTTTTATGCTCAACGCAATTCAGTTCGGGAATTTTTGACGATGGTCAATGGACGATTTTTACCGAGATGGAGAGAGGAAAGAGGGAGTAAGGGAGTGAGGAGTGAGGGAGTGAGGAAGTGAGCGCGCGCACGAAATTGTACTGTGGTGCCAAACGCTCAACGCTACACGCTCAACCCTCAACCTGGTCAAGAGCTGCGTTCAAACTGTGGCGCTCTGCGGCTGAAAGCTGCGGTTTCAATGAGTGAGGAACCGAAGAACCGAGGAATCGAGGATTGAGGCCCCTGAAAAAACCCCAAATCTCACGCAACAACTTGTTCCGACTCGTCGGAAGCCTGCCCCGACCAAAGTCGCATACGCATCAAACTAACTTTTTATAATGCAAATTCATTTGATTATCTGTTTCATACATGTATAATGATTCCATAAAGTTTGATCTATCTCGTCGTTTATCGTATAGGCAGTAACGACAGACGTGATCTATGAATTGATCCAGGTTTTCGGCCGTGATCAAATATTCGAAGAAGGTATTGAAGAACTCGGTAAACTTCATCATACTGACAAAGCCCCTCTTTAGCTGATA
>WFYJ01000222.1 GCA_015490175.1 Saprospiraceae bacterium
ATTGAAACCGCAGCCTTCGGCCGCAGAGCGCCGCAGTTTGCACGCAGTTTTGTAACTCTGTGAAAATCAGTGCATGCTCAGTGGTTCTCTGTGTAACTGAATGATCTTTCGGACTTTTTTCAGCAAGCTCAAATCCTCGGTTCTTCGGTTCCTCGGTTCCTCAAATCCTCACCAATTGCAACCGCAGCCTTTGGCCGCAGCGCTGACGCAGTTTGCGCAGTCGGTCACTCTCTCACTCCATCACTCTTCTCTCCATCTCGGGAATCGTCCCTCGCCTCCCGCAGTTTGAAGTTTGTATTCCCGCCCGCAACTCGGTTCGCCTCTCGGGCCCCAAGGACGTATTTTGCATTGCTTTCGCAAAATCCCGCCCTGCCAGATTCTGCCATTTCCCTGCCGGATAAGACCATCCACGTACATCGGTCGGTACGCCCTGTGCCGATTGCAATATGTTGACAAACAGTCAAAAAAAAACTGCCAATGACCAGAAAGCAGGATGGTACACCGGCACCTCGCGACGAGGGGCCGCAACGTCCCGGGTGGGAACAATTGCGCGACCGGTACCACAGGGCCGTGGGTTCGGGGCTGCTCAAGATCATGTCCAAAATCGGCATTTCCACCTTGCAGTCGTACCACGGGGCCCAGATCTTCGAGATCGTAGGTTTGAGCCGCGAGGTGGTGGATCGCTGTTTCCGCGGCACGGTGTCGCGCATCGAGGGGCTTACGTTCGACGATATTGCGCGCGAGGTGCTGGCGCGCCACCGGCAGGCATGGCCCGAACGCACTCCGTCGGGCAACGAGCTGCTCGAGGATGCCGGCGTATGGCAGTGGAAACGGCGCGGCGAGGCGCATCTGCTCAACCCGCGCAGCGTGCACCTGCTGCAGAAAGCCGTGCGTCAGGGGCGTTTCGACTACTTCCGTCAGTATGCCGAGCTGGTCAACGACCAACAACGACAGGCCCTGACGTTGCGGGGGCTGTTGGCTTTCCGCAAGGGCCGCCCCATACCGCTCGAAGAGGTGGAGCCGGCCGGTGCCATCGTGCGTCGCTTTGCCACGGGCGCCATGTCGTTCGGTTCCATCTCGCACGAGGCACACACCACCCTGGCCATCGCCATGAACCGACTGGGCGCCAAAAGCAACAGCGGCGAGGGCGGCGAAGACGAGATCCGCTACGTGCGTCGCCCCGACGGCGAGTGGGAGCGCTCGGCCATCAAGCAGGTGGCCTCGGGCCGCTTTGGCGTCACCAGCCACTACCTCGCCAATGCCGACGAGCTGCAGATCAAGATGGCGCAGGGTGCCAAGCCGGGCGAGGGCGGCCAGTTGCCGGGCCACAAGGTGGATGCCTGGATCGCGCGGGTGCGCCATTCCACGCCGGGAGTGGGTCTCATCTCGCCCCCGCCGCATCACGACATCTACAGCATCGAAGACCTGGCCCAGCTCATCTTCGACCTCAAGAACGCCAATCCCGAAGCGCGCATCAACGTCAAGCTGGTGTCGAAGGCAGGGGTAGGCATCATCGCATCGGGGGTAGCCAAAGCCAAGGCCGATGCCATCCTCATCTCGGGACACGACGGCGGCACGGGCGCCTCGCCGCTCACCTCGATCCGGCATGCCGGCCTGCCCTGGGAGCTGGGCCTGGCCGAGACGCACCAGACGCTGGTGCGCAACAAGTTGCGCGGCCGCGTCGTGCTGCAGACCGACGGCAAGATCCTGACGGGGCGCGACCTGGCCATCGCCACGCTGTTGGGAGCCGAAGAGTGGGGCATCGCCACGGGCGCGCTCATCGCCGAAGGCTGCATCATGATGCGCAAGTGCCACCTCAACACCTGCCCCGTGGGCATCGCCACACAAGACCCCGAGCTGCGCAAGCGCTTTGCCGGCAAGCCCGAGCACGTGATCAACTTTTTCACCTTTCTGGCCGAAGACCTGCGCCTCATCATGGCCGAGCTGGGCTTTCGCACCGTAGATGAAATGGTCGGCCGCGTCGAGATGCTCAAGCTGCGGCCCGAGCTGGGCCACTGGAAGTACCGCGGGCTCGACCTGAGTCCCATCCTGTACAAGGAGCCGGTGGACGAGTCCGTGCCCCAGTACAGGCAAGAAGAGCAGGACCACGGTCTCGACAAGGTGCTCGACCGCAAGCTCATCGAATATGCCCGCCCGGCCCTCGATCACGGGCAGCGCGTGGAGACGATCCTGCCCATCCGCAATACCGACCGGGCCACGGGGGCCATGCTGTCGTACGAGATTTCGAAGCGCTACGGCGGCCGCGGCCTGCCCGAAGGCACCATCCGCATCCGCTTTCGCGGCTCGGCCGGGCAGAGCTTCGGCGCCTTTGCGGCAAAAGGCATCTACTTCCTGCTCGAAGGCGAAGCCAACGACTACTTCGGCAAAGGGCTGTCGGGCGCCACGCTGGCCGTCGTGCCCGACCGCAAGGCCCGCTTCGAGGCACACGAACAGATCATCATCGGCAACGTGGCCCTGTACGGCGCCACCTCGGGCAAGGCCTTCATCCGCGGCATGGCAGGCGAGCGCTTCGCCGTGCGCAACAGCGGAGCACATGCCGTAGTGGAGGGCGTAGGCGACCACGGCTGCGAGTACATGACAGGCGGGCGCGTGGTGGTGCTCGGCCCCACGGGCCGCAACTTCGCCGCAGGCATGAGCGGCGGCATCGCCTGGGTGTACGATGAAGAGGGCACTTTCGCGCGCCGCCTCAACACCGAAATGGTCGAGCTCGAAAAACCTGGCGACAAGCAGCTCGAAGAGGTGCGTAGCCTGTTGCGCGCCCATTTCCGGCATACCGGCAGCAAGCGCGCCCTCGCCGTGCTCAACGACTGGGAGCGGCACAAGGCGCACTTCGTGCAGGTCATGCCGCGCGACTACAAGCGCGTATTGGCCCAACAGGCTGTCGCCAAAAAGGAAAGCGCCGATCCGGTGCCGCTCAGGGAAAAAATAACGTAAAGACGCGGCATGTAACCGCTTTCAAAGGAAAGAGATGTTGCATGCGTTTTTCAAAGAAAGAGACGTTGCATGTAATGTTTTTCAAAGGAAAGAGACGTTGCATGCAATGTTTTTCAAAGGAAAGAGACGTTGCATGCAACGTCTCTACACAAATTGGAAAAAATGGCTGATCCCAAGGGGTTTCTCAAATACACGCGCGAGCTGCCCGGCAAGCGGCCGGTGGCCGAGCGCGTCAAGGATTGGAAAGAACTGTACGTCGATTTTCCGAAAGAGAAAACGCGGCAACAGGCGGCGCGCTGTATGGACTGCGGCGTGCCTTTTTGCCACAGCGGCTGTCCGCTGGGCAACATCATTCCCGAGTTCAACGATGCGGTGTACCGGCAAAACTGGAAACAGGCCGTCGAGCTGCTGCTCAGCACCAACAACTTTCCCGAGTTTACAGGCCGCATCTGTCCGGCGCCGTGCGAGGCAGCCTGCGTGCTGGGCATCAATCAGCCGCCGGTCACCATCGAACACATCGAGAAGACCATTGCCGAGGAAGCCTTCGAGCGCGGCTACATCCGCCCGCGCCCGCCGCTGTGGCGTACGGGCAAGAAGGTGGCCGTGGTAGGCAGCGGTCCTGCCGGGCTGGCGGCTGCGGCCCAGCTCAATCGTGCCGGCCACCTCGTGACCGTCTTCGAACGCAAGGACCGCATCGGCGGGCTGCTGCGCTACGGCATCCCCGACTTCAAGCTGGAGAAGTGGGTCGTCGAGCGGCGCGTGGCCCTCATGGAAGCCGAGGGCGTCCGCTTTCGCACCCATGCCTGGGTAGGCAAGAACGTGTCGGTCGAGGAGCTGCTCGACGCCTTCGATGCCATCGTGCTGGCCGGCGGCTGCACCGTGCCGCGCGACCTGAAGCTGCCCGGCCGCAACCTCAAGGGCGTCCACTTCGCCATGGAGTACCTCGAACAGCAGAACCGCCGCGTGGCCGGCGACCGCATTCCGCCGCGCAAAGCCATTCTCGCCACCGACAAGGACGTCGTCGTCATTGGCGGCGGCGACACGGGCGCCGACTGCGTGGGCACGGCCAACCGGCAGGGCGCCCGCTCGGTCACCCAGCTCGAGATCCTGCCCATGCCGCCCCGCGAGCGGTCGGCCGACTCGTGGCCCGAGTGGCCGCGCATCCTGCGCACGTCCACCTCGCACGAAGAGGGCTGCCGGCGCGAGTGGTCGGTCAATACCGTCGAGTTCGTGGGCGACGACAAGGGACACGTGCGTGCCCTCGTGCTCGAAGAGGTGGAATGGGTGTATGACGAGCAAGCCGGTCGCCACACCTTCCAACCCAGAGAGGGCACGCGCCGCGAGCTGCCCTGCCAGTTGGCACTCATCGCTGCCGGCTTCGTCCATCCCGAACACAAGGGCATGCTGCAGCAACTGGGCGTGGCCCTCGACGCGCGCGGCAACGTACTGGCCGAAGACTACCGCACCAGCGTGGACAAGGTCTTCGCCGCCGGCGACATGCGGCGCGGCCAGTCGCTGGTAGTGCACGCCATCGCCGAAGGGCGCGAGTGTGCCCGCGCCGTGGATGCCTGGCTCATGGGCCACAGCGTGCTCGAAGCGCGCGACCTGGGCAGGTTGAAGGTGTGACCGCGCGAAGGAGTGATTGAGTGACAGAGCGATGGAGTGAAGGAGTGATGGAGTGATGGAGTGAGCGAGTGACCGATTGTGCAAACTGCGCGACTGCGTCTGAAAGCTGCGGTTTCAATGAGTGAGGAACCGAAGAACCGAAGAACCGAGGATTTGAGCTTGCTGAAAAAAGTCCGAAAGATCATTCAGTTACACAGAGAACCACTGAGCATGCACTGATTTTCACAGAGTTACAAAACTGCGTGCAAACTGCGGCGCTCTGCGGCCGAAGGCTGCGGTTTCAAT
>WFYJ01000223.1 GCA_015490175.1 Saprospiraceae bacterium
CGTTGAGGGTTGAGGGTGTAGGGTTGAGGGTTTACAACTCTGTGAAAATCAGTGCCTTCTCAGTGGCGCTCAGTGTAACTGAAAATTTTTCGACTTTTTTCAGCAAGCCTCTTTGCTCAAATCCTCTATTCTTCGGTTCCTCGGTTCCTCATCCATTGCAACCGCAGCCTTCGGCCGCAGAAAACGCAGTCTGAAATCAGTTGGGGACACTACCTTCTTCTGAAGTCACCCATTCCGGCAGGAACAGGCGCTTGAACACCCCGCTGGAGTCAGAAGTGAAGAAGGCATCGGGGTTGAGGGAGGAATGGATGACAAAGGGCTTTTCCCGCGTCGTGTCGCGCCAGCATTCGATCACCACTTCCGGCTGCGAATCCTTGCGCGTGATGCGCAGCACCTTTTCGGGTGTGCCGGCCACATTCGGATCGAAATCATCGGCGAACTCGTGGCCCGAGACGGTGGTGATGCTGCTCAGGTAGCGCGCCACGGCGGTCGAGTCGGCGGGTTCGCCGTCGAGCAGCCAGCGCGTGCTGTCGCGGCGCAGCTCCCAGGCCGGCTCGCCCTGGCACGCAATGCGCGTCAGCGCGTTCCGATCGAGTTTGGTGATCGTCTTTTTGCGGAAGCTGTCGAAATCCTGTGCCAGGTTCATGGCCACGAAGCCATCGACGGCGTACACCTCCGGTGCCTCGCCCAGGCGGACGTAGGCCGTGGCCGACTGCAGTTGCGGGTCGAAGTTGAATTTGCCGACGACGAGGTCTTCGAGCAGGCGGTTGCCGTCGTACACGCGGATGCGGGTGCCCTGCGTGCTGTCGACCTGGTAGTCCTTCCAGCGCTCCGGCGACTTGGCTGCTACGCGCTGTGCGCGTATTTCCGTCAGGGTGGCGAGCAGGGGCGTCACCACGCTGCGCAGGGCCGGCGCGCTCACCTTGCCGTTGGTGACGTACCACTTGCCGCCGTCTTGCAGCGTAAGAGTAAACTCCGGTTCGCCGGGCGCTTGTATGACGATACGGTCGACGTCGGTGGTGTCCACGCGTACCAGCTCGGCTTTGAAGCTGCGCGTCTTGCGGCCCCCTGCGAGCTTGCTGATGCCGTAAATGCCGAGCAATGCAAGGAATATGATGAGCAAAGTCCGATTCATGGGCTACAGGGTTTTGTTTGCGGAAGCGAAATCATGGGTGGCGAGGTGGGCTCAGGCATACTGCTCCTGCATCAGGCGCATGCGCTTGTTGCGGTTGCGCTGGGCACGCACCAGGCCGTAGAGGATGATGAGCAGCACGGGTACCAGCACGTTGCCGTACTTGATGAGGGTGCGCTTCGTCTCGGCTTCGTCGCCCAGCCACTTCTGATCGATGGGGCGCGCCATGACGCCCTTGGTGCGCAGGGCGATGAGCCCCGTATCGTCGGCCAGAAACTCCATGCCGTTGACGAGCAGGTTGATGTTGTCGGGATTGAGGCCGCGGCCCTGCGAGATGGGAAAATCGCCGTCGCCGACCACGATGATGCGTCCCTCACCCGGCCGCTCGAGCAGGGCGGCCACGGGCAGCTCCGACTGGTCGAAGTCGGCATCGGTCATCTTGAGGTTCATCACGTCGAAGAAGACAGGTGGGGTGCGCGTGGTTGCCTTTTCGCTGCTCCACACCAGCGGCGTGAAGGTGGCGCTGCTGTCGCCGCTGAAGCGCAACGGGCTGGCAAACGGCATGATGACCTGCTCGAGGCCCTTCGTCACCGGATGGTCGGCAAAGTGGGTGAAGATGGGCAGGTAGGGGAAAGGCACCTGCGTGGCAATGGTAAAGAAGCCCTGGCGCTGCTGCACCGTGACGGGGGCGCAACTGGCGTCGAGCAGGAACTTGCGCTCGATGGTCAGCCCTTTGCCTGCCAGCCAGTCGGCCACGCCCGTATAGACGGAGGTACCCATGGCCTGCTGCAGGTCGCCATCGACCACGTTGGCGGCCACGAAGAGCTGCCCGCCGTTGGCCAGGTAGCGGTCGAGCATGGCGAAGTGCTCGGGCGGGATGGTGTCGGTGGGGCGCACGAGCGCCACGGCCCGAAAACGCGCCGGGATCTCGCTCTGGCCGTTCATGTCGAAAGTCTCGACCTGGAAGAGCACCGACAGCGCGTCGAACACCTCGCGCAGCTCCTGCTGGCCGGCCTCGCCATGGCCGATGAGCACGGCCAGTGCAGGCTTGTCCTTCACGGTCAGCTTCTTGATGGCCGTAGTCAGGGCGTACTCCATGCCTTCGCTGCTCACGATGAGCGGCAGCACCTCCTTGCGCTCGCCATAGCGGACGACGGCGCCCATGTAGGCCTTCTTCTGCTGCACTTCGTCTTTTTCGCGCACGTTGATCAGCACGGGGCGCAGCCCTTCGCGCAGCACCTCCTGCTCGATCTGTTCGTCCTTGTTGGGATCTACAAATTCGAATTCAACCATGCCGTCCGACCAGGTGTGATATTCGACCAGCAGATCGCGGAAGTCCTCGCGCACGCGGTCGTATTGCGGCGGCAGGTTGCCCGAGAAATAGGCCGTCACCGTGACGGGGTCTTCCAGCTCGCGCAGGATGTCCCTCGTGGCCTTGCTCAGGGTGTACTGCTTGTCTTCCGTCAGGTCGAGGCGCACGAACCACTCCTGCGACACCAGATTGGCCAGTACGGCAATGCCTATGATGAGCAGAATGTTGGTCGAAGTTTTCATGGGTCGGTCTTTTTGCTTTCGCAAAACTTTCCGGTGGAATCGGTCAAATCGGTGGAATCGGTGGCACTTCGTCACTCCATCACTCGGTCACGCCCTCACTCCTCTCTCTTCAATATTCATCCCCAATAATTCCCGGACAGGCAGACGCACTGCCGTGCGTCCCTACCATCAGACGCACCGCCGTGCGTCCCTACATCCATCGTTCCGTCACTCTGTCTCTCATTCACTCCGTCGCTCCATCACTCACTCACTCCCTCTTCCCCACCTGCCACTCGGTCAGTGCCAGGCCGACGAAACAAACCGACAGGAAGTAGATCAGGTCCTTGCTGTCGATCACGCCGCGGGCGATGGAATCGTAGTGTCGCATGGCACTCAGCATGTCGAACAGGCGCGACAGCCAGCCGCCCGTGTTGTCGGCAAACACGTCAAACAGAAACTGGAAGAAAATGCTGATGAACAGCGCCAGCAGGAAGGCCACGATCTGATTGTTGGACAGACTGCTGGCGAACAGCCCGATGGCGATGTAAGCGGCGCTGAGCAGCAGCAGGCCCACATAGCCCGAGAGGGTGGCACCGTGATCGACGGGGCCGAGCATGGCCACCGTGGCGTAGTAGGGCAGCGTGCAGGCCAGCGCAATGGCCACCATCAGCACGCTGGCGACGAACTTGCCCAGCACGAAGTCGCGGTCGGTGACGTTTTTGGTGAGCACCAGCTCGATGGTGCCCGCCCGCTTCTCCTCGGCGATCAGGCGCATGGTGATGGCTGGAATGAAGAAAAACAGCGTCCAGCGGGCCACGCCGAAGAACACGCTCAGGTCGGCCTGCTGCCGCAGGAAGATGTCCGCGCCGGCAATCCAGGTGAAAATGCCGCTGAAAGCCAGAAAAGCCACGATGATGATATAAGCCACCAGCGAGTCGAACCAGGCATCGAGCTCGCGTCGGGCAATGATCCATGCTTTGTTCATCGCTCTTTCCGTTTTGCTTTGCCAATCAGTTCATGGTCAGGTTGCGGAAGATGTCTTCGAGGCGCGTCTCGAAGGGTACCATCTCCACCAGCACCCAGCCGCGCTCCTTGCACAGCTCGAAGATGGCGCGGTTGGATGTGGCCTCGGGTTTGCTCTGCACCTCAATGCGGCACGCTTCGGCCTGCACCAGATCGACGCTGGCCACACTGGGCAGGGCCATGATGGCCTTGACGGCCTCGTCGGGATCGGCCTCTTCGAGGCGGATGCGCAGCACCTGCTGGCCCTGTGCCTGGCGCCGCAGCGTCTCGGGCGTGCCGTCGGCCACGATGCGGCCGCGGTTGATGATGAGAATGCGGTCGCAGGTGGCCTCTACCTCGGGCAGGATGTGGGTGGAGAGGATCACCGTTTTCTCGCGCCCCAGCTTGCGAATCAACTCCCGGATCTCGACGATCTGGTTGGGGTCGAGGCCGGTCGTCGGCTCGTCGAGGATGAGCACCTCGGGGTCGTGGATCATGGCCTGGGCCAGCCCCACGCGCTGCCGGTAACCCTTCGACAGCTCTCCGATTTTCTTGTGTTTTTCGCGGTCCAGCCCGCATACCCGCACCATCTCGCGGATGCGGTCGGGGATGTGCTCGCGCGGCACGTCCTGCACCTCGGCACACCACCTCAGAAAGTCGATCACGTTCATCTCGGGATAGAGCGGGTTGTGCTCGGGCAGGTAACCGATGTAGCGCTTCATGCTGCCGTCGTGTACGCTGCGCCCGCCGATGAGCACCTCGCCGCTGTCGGGCTGGATGTAGTTGGTGATGATCTTCATGGTGGTCGTCTTGCCGGCGCCGTTGGGGCCCAGAAAGCCCAGGATCTCGCCCGGCCTTACGGCAAACGAGATGTCGTCCACGGCCTTTTGCGGGCCGTACGACTTGGTCAGGTGTCTGATCTCGATGTCCATGATGACCTTCCGTTTTGTGAGCGCGCAATGAGAGGGCGGATGAAGGATGTGCCCCCTTTCGGAAAATCCGGCCCAAAATTATGCAGCTCATCGGCAGGCTGGCAAAGAATTGGTGTTAAGGAACTTCAAACACCGCCCACCCAGACCGGAGCCTCAATGGCGGGGTCGGGAGGATACGGCTTTATGCGTGCTTTGTACAGCCTTGTACAAATGCCTTCCTTGCAATGGGCGCATGGGCCCGGGACGCGATTCTTTGTGTACCTTTATGCTGCATGTCCTGCCCGCGACACGTCATGACTTGCGCGTAACACGCAGATCTTCAGGTGGTTCCCTTGCGCTTGCGCAAAATGAATGCAAGCCCTTCCACTTTCCTCATCTGCCACCCGCAGCGTTTGTCCCGTCAGGATATTCCAGACCCGAAGTGGTTCGGGATCTTTTGATCATGGCCATTCTGTGGAGCGCGAAGGGAGAGAGATTGATGGCGCGACGGATTGATGGCGCGCATCGATTTGACTTTCGCGCCCCATTTCCCGAATTGCGCTGATGGGCCGCCAATCGCCTGCAAAGGGATGCATGCTTCCGATGTGAATTTATTCACCTAATCCATTTTCTGATGTACAGATTTACCTTTTCCCTGCTTTTGCTTTTTGCTGCTTTGTGCCCGCTCTCCGCTCAGGATTGGGTCCAGCAATATCCTTTCCCCCTGCTTTCCGAGCTTGGAGGTGTCGCCATGGATTCCTCCGGTACGGGCTGGGCCGTGGGTGATCGCGGCGGGGTGCTGCATACAGACGACTTTGGCAGCACGTGGGCCATTCTGGATCCGCCTGTGGACGATGCGCATTTCAGAGATGTACTCATCCTGCCGGGGAGCGGCGGTGCCGCAGTCCTGATTTCAGGTCCGGAGCTGTACCTGACCACTGATAATGGCCAGAACTGGGCTCCGAAGAGTTTTGACAACATCTACGACTTCGGCACCCTTCAGGCGCTGGATGCCCAGACTATTGTGGCTTTCGCCAAAAAAGGCATGGCACGCAGCCAGGACGGCGGCAATAACTGGGAAGAGTTGCTTTATCCGGCAAATGTGGGCATCGGTGCCCCACCGCGAGGGTTTTTTGTCAGCGAATCCGAAGGCTGGTTGGCCGAATTCGCTGTAGATGGCGACCTTTTTCACACGACCGATGGCGGGCTTACCTGGACACAGGTGGGCACGCAAACGTTCCTCTTTCCGCGGGGAATCCACTTTTTTGACGACCAGCACGGCCTGATTGCCGACAACAACCATGTGTACGAAACCACGGACGGCGGCGTACAATGGACTCCTGCGAATGCCGCTCCGTTTCCCTCGCCCAGGGCACTGTGGGTATCCGATGATGGGTTCTGGGTGGTACCCGACGACAATGGCAGCATTCATTACACGGAAGATGGCGGGAGCACCTGGACCGAGGTCTATCCGGTAGCCTATTCCCCCTCTTTTGGTGCTGTGGCGAGTCTGGGTACCACAGATTTCTGGATTGTCGGTTCTTATAGCACCATCCTCCGAACCGATGATTTTGTCCAGTTCACCGAACAGACTCCCGGCATCAAAGCGACCATCGCTTCTGTTGATTTCCTCGACGACCAGCGGGGTCTGGCGGTCAGTACGGAGGGGCATGTGCTGCGTACACTGGATGGCGGGGCTATCTGGGAAAATATCACCCCTGATGATTTTATCACCGGCCAGAAAAACCTGGGACAGATTTACATCGAGAGTGAAGATGCAGTGTGGCTGTCCACCTTCAAGGGGCAAATGTACTTTTCGGGTGATTTCGGTGAAAGCTGGCAGACACTCGGTTCGGTCGGCGGGAGCATCAGCGATTTCAGGTTCCACAAAGCAGGTGCACAAGAGTTTGTAGCGATCACCTGGAATGGCAAATTCTATCATTCCACGGATGGTGCGGCCAGTTGGACCTTGATGGAAGACCTGGATGGCACCTTTGAAGATATTTTTTTCCACAACCCGCAAGACGGCTGGCTGGCCGGTCGCGATGGGCAATTGCTGCACACCACCGATGGGGGCCAGAACTGGGAAACCGTACAGCCCGGCAATGACCCATTGGAAGACTTCGGATTGATCCGGTTCGTGGATGCGCAAACAGGCTGGGCCGCCCCGCGTCTGGGAACGCACATCTATCGCACGGAAGATGGTGGGCAGTCCTGGGTATCGGTCGATCTGCCGGTGGGTGCTTTCTGGAAAGACCTCGACTTTTCCGATGCGCAACACCTCTGGCTTTGTGGTGGTTCTTCAGGAAGTGGAAGGGTCATTCAGTCGGTCGATGGTGGCGCGCAATGGGCCACCACCCTGCTCAATGCACCGCAAATACTTCTGTCGCTCAGTTGCCCCGTTGCCGATGAGGTGGCCTGGGTGGCAGGTGGTGCAGGACAAATTGCCAAGTGGGTAGTTTGTTCGGGCGAGACTCCCGTTTTTCATTCCATTGATGGGCCTTCAGCGCCATGCCTGGGCGATACCGTACAATACACGGCCGACGCCACCGCCGTCGATGTGTTTGAATGGGACTTTCCGGGAGCCTGGTTTCTCCTTGGCAATGAAAATACGGCCCAGGTCTCCGTCATCGTGGGCGAACAGCAGGGAGATTTGATCGTCACCGGGCAGAATACCTGCGGCGATATCACCCAAATCACCTTTCCCCTGAACTTCAGCCTTGTTCCACCGGCACCACCGATTGACTTCGTGAACGGCGTGTTGGAAACTCCTGTACAGGATGTCGCAGCGTACCATTGGTATCTCGATGGCGTGTTGACCGCCACCACTACGACGAATACCTATGCCCCCACTGCTTCCGGCAACTGGTCATTGCGCGTCCTGTCTGCCGAAGGCTGTGCGTCTGAATGGTCCGAGGAAGTTTTTGTCACGGTAACGGGTACGCTCGGAAAAGAAGTTACCCGGCCCCGCCTGAGTCCGAATCCAACGGATGGCATCATTACCATCGAAAACCTGCCGGCTCGTGCCGCGAGCAGTTCCACAGGCTGGATCCACCTGACGGACAGTTATGGCCGATCAGTGCTCCGCACCCCCATTGATCGGACCGAAACCCTGAACCTGGCCTTGCCGGAAAATCTGCCCGCAGGACTTTATTTTCTGAAAATCCGAATAGACGACAGGCAATATGCGTGGAAAGTGCTGCTCGTGAATCATTGACCATCGTCAAAAATTTGCCTGCCGGATTGCGTTGCGCTTGCCTGCGTGCCCCGCATCAGGTCTTCACTGGCTGGCACCGAGCCGGGTCGGGCTTGTCATGCTTCTGGTCGCCGGGAAGGGCGTTAAGAATCTTCAAACGGGCCCGGGGCCATGCCGCACTTCACAGAGACAACTCGGAACTTTATGCCGTTCTGGCAGCCCGCCAGCCAGTGGAATGCTTTTTGAAAATCCGATCCACGACCTCCCTTTACTGACCAAAAAACGCAGAGCCTATGAACCGACTGATGACTTTCCTGCTGGTTGTCGCCACGCTGGTGTCGGCGTGCAGCGACAAGGGCGGCGAAGCGCCCGCCAACAGTCCATGGGATTATACCGGCTTTACCTTTGAGGAAGTGCCCGGCATGCCCAATGCGCAGATCGCCCGCAAGGTGGATGGCCAGGGCCGCCTCATGGAAGAAGGCATGCTCATCGACGGCAAGCGCAACGGCTTGTGGGTCAAGTTTTACGTGGAGAAACAATTGCCCAAGGAGGTGGCCAACTTTGCCAACGACATGTACAATGGCCCCTTCTTCCAGTACACCAATTACGGCCAGCTCGAAATGTTGGCCCACTACCGCAACAACAAGCTGCACGGCAAGTACATCAAGTACCGCATCAATCGCCCCGTGGAGGAAGCCGACTACGCCGACGGCAAGTACCACGGCTGGTACAAGACCTATTACGAGTCGAACGGCAAGCTGCAGAAGGAAATCCAGTACAAGCACGGCATCCTCGACGGCTACTATCGCTACTACAACGAAGATGGCAGCCTCGTCATGGAATACGAGTACAAGGACGGCAAGAAAGTGCGTGGCGGACTGGTGCAACAGCAAGCCAGCAAGGAAGAGGAGGCGAAATAAATCGCCGGCGAATGAAGTTGCATGCAGAAGTGTTTTGCATGGCGGCGGTCCCGCGACAGGCAGTGACACAGTTGAGCGGGGCCTTGGCCCCAGGGTGAGACCGCCGGCCGTGCACTTGGCCGCACAACCGGCGCTTGTGGAGACAAGCGCCGCCCCGAGAGGCGGCACTTGATGTTTGTTTTGTTTTTGCGTGAAAAGTCCGGGAACAGCATGTCATGCAACCCCATCGCCGGAGGTGTAAAGCTGCATTTCTTTTCGGGGCTCCCACCTCAGGGCTTCATTTGCCGAAAGGCAAAAAGTGAAAAACAGTAATGAGCAGGGGATGAGCCTGAGGCGAGGATTGCGATTCCCCTTTCGGAAAAAACAGAAGCGACTGGTTCACATGCGAACCAGCCGCTTTGCGTTTGCCGGAAGCTCGGGTGGCGATCAGCGCAGGAGGGTCACATCGCCCTTGAGGACGAATTCTTTGCCTGCTACGCGATAGACCACGTAGTACACGTACACATCCGAGGGGGCGGGGTCGCCCTTGATGCGGCCGTCCCAGCCGGTGGAGGGGCTGTCGTTGTCGTACACGAGCTTGCCCCAGCGGTTGTAGATCTTGAACTCGACGATCTCGGGACCGCCGCCGTTGACGACGATGTTGAAAAAGTCGTTCACTTCATCGCCATTGGGCGTGAAGAGGTTGGGTATGGTCACCTGGATTTCGTTGATGAGCAGGGTAACTGAGGCTTCATCGGTGCAACCAAAAGCATCCTGAATGTTCACGCTGAAAGTTACGGCTTCCACGTCCGGGTTGTTGGGGTCCTGGTCGGTAACTTCAGGGGCCACGATGACCGCGCTTGGTATCCGGGTCTGCTCTTCGAGCATGCCATTGACGTACCAGTCGTACATCGGGTCGGTAAGGTTGAGCGGCGTGCTATAGGCCGTGAGCAGGATTTCGGTTCCTTCGAAGATGTTTTCCGAAGGTGTAGCCACCAGGCTGTCGATGGTGAAGTTGGGCACCACGGTCACCGTCGCCGAAGCCGATTTGGGCGCAAAGCAGCCGGCGGCATCCTGGAAGGTGACGGTGTAGGTGGTGGTCGTGTCGGGCGTCACCGTGATCTCGGGCGTGGTCTCGCCGCCAGGCGACCAGGTAAAGGTGCCGGGTGTGCCGCCCGCGTCGGCCGTGAGGGTAAACGGATCGCCCGCACATATGGTGCCTCCCTCCGAGAGGGTCAGCTCGTAATCCTTGATCACGTCAATGGTCACCTCGGCTTCCACGGCGGCGCAGTCGAAGGCGCTGATGCTCAGATAGTAGGTCGTTTGCTCGGTAGGCGATACCACGGGCGTGGCTTCGGTCGAAGTGAAGGTGCCGTCTGACGAGGTCCACTGGTAGGTGGCGTTGGGGTCGGCGATCAGGTTGAGCTGTACCGACTCGCCTTCGCAAATGCTGGTCTGCGCGGTGAGCTGGAACTGCGGCTGCGGCAGTACCTCGATATGTGCTTCGCCCTGGCTGGGGCAGCCCATGAACTCGATGCTGGCCGTGTAGTCGCCCGACACGGCCGGCGTAGCCACCGGCGTGGGGCAGTCGTTGCAGCTCAGGTTGTTGCCCGACCACGTGATGTCGTCGAACTCCTGCGGTTCCAATACCTCGAAGGTCACGCTTTCGCCAAAACAGATGGTGGTGTCGGATGGTGCGATCTGCACGGCCTGTGTGGGCAGCACGATCAGGTTGAACGAATCCCTTTGCACGCATCCGCCGTTGACGGTTGTGCGGATCAGCAGGGTGGTGTCCTGGGCGATGAGCACCAGGTTGTAGAGCGAGTCGGGGCTTTCCAGCGCCGCGTGCTGCGGTTCCCACTGGTGGGTGATGTCGGGGAAATGTGCCGGCTCGAACACCGGCGACGCCAGCGTCACCACCTCGCCCTCGCAATAGACGGGCTTGTCGGGGATGGCCATGATGCTCATGTCGTCGGGCAGGCTGTCCACCTTGATGAAGACCGAGTCCACGACGAAGCAGTTGGCCGTCTGGAGGGTGGCGTAGTACCAGTTGCTCTCGGTGGGGCTGGCGGTGATGCTGTAGTCGGTAGTGCTCGACAGTCCTTCGGCGGGCATCCAGCCGAAATCGCCCAGGATGGTGGACACTTCAGCCACCAGATTGACTGTATCGCCCAGGCAGAGGAATATCGAATCGGCATCGGGCAGGATATTCACGTCGGCAGGCAATACGCTGACGAGTACCGAATCCTGCTGACTGCAATAGCCGTGCTCGCTGGTGGCGGTCAGTACGTAGAGGGTGGACGCATCCGGCGTGGCGAGGGGGCCGGATGCGTACGGATCGCTGAGGCCGCTCTGCGGCATCCATTCGTAGGTGGTCGTCACGAGGGCCGTGTCAATGTCTTCGCCCAGATCGACGCTGTAGTTCTGGCAGATGACGGTGTCTTCGATGAAGAGCTCGGGGAAGACGAACTCGTCCACGTCGATGGTGATGGTATCGGTAGCTACACATCCGGACACTTCGACCGAGGCGGTGTAGGTGGTCGGGCTGGTGGGGAAGGCCTGGGTGAGGTGGCCGTTGGGATCGGCTACCGTATTGGCGGGCGTCCATTGCAGGTTCATGTCGCCCACGTTGTTGTTGGCGATGAGCACGACCGTGTCACCCACGCAGATGCCCTGCGGCCCCACCAGGTCGATGCTGACGTGTGGTTCGACCACTTCGAGATACACCGAGTCCACGTCGGAGCAGATGCCCAGGGTGCCGAGCACCTGCACCCACTGGCTCTGGGTGGGGGCAGCCACGGGGTTGGGCGATGTGGGATCGCTGAACACGCTGATGGGCGTCCAGAAATAGTTCTGCGCCCCTTCGACTTCCATGATGATCGAGCTGTCGGCGCAGACGAAGGCCGTGTCCTGACCCGAGAAAATCTGCACGTTCAGCTCGTCGTGCAGCTCGACGACCAGCGTCTCGAAGGTGATTTCGCCACAGCCGAAGTCGTTCGTCAGCGAGATCTCGATGGTCTCGACGCCTTCGGGAATGTTGTCGGTGATTACCGAGATGGGGAAACTCACTTCCGTGACGCCGGGTGGGAACACCACCTGTGCGGGCGCCGTCAGCACGTAATCCACGCCGGGCGTGGCCGTGCCACCGATCACGAGATTGAAGGAGGTGGTGTCGTCCTGCGGGCTGCTCAGGCCAATGATCAGCTCGTCGGGGATGGTGGTGCATTCCTCGACCAGATAGTCAATGCCCGAGTTGAAGTTGACCTGCAGGTAGGGGGCGCCGCCCTTGATCTCAGAGATGAACACGCCCGAGTCGTAGATGCCGTCGCCGCGGTCGGCAATGGCCAGCTTGAGGTGGTAGGTGTTGCACGGAATGACGTTGGCCTGGGCCGTCAGGCTTTTTTTGACTCCAAGATAATCCGAGGTCAGGCCGTCGAGGGCCACGCTCTGGCCCTGTTCGTTGTTGCGGTAGTATTCCCAGTTGATGTCGTTGTTGACGCTGTTGATCTCCACGAAGGTGCCGTCGGGCAAGGTGGCGATGTTGAGCTGGTTGCCGATGGAGGGGTTGCCTGTGATACCGGGGCCGCTGATGAGGAAGGCGAAAATGTCGTTGAAGGAGGTATTCACGAACTCGGGATACTCTTCCGAGCCGAACACGTACTCGAAGGTCAACTGGTCGGTCGCTACGAACACGTCCAGCTCGATGATGCAGGCGTCGTGTGACTCCTGACCGTTGCCGAACTGTACCGAGAGCGTGTCGAGGTCGGCGTCGCCGGGGAAGCCGTTGTTGTTGGACGCGAAGAAATTGCCGGGGTTGGGCAGCTCGAGGATCTGGCCGCTGCTCATGACCAGGCCTTTTTCGAGGCCGAGGTCTGTGCCCGTGCCGTTGAACGTGCCGATGGCGCCGCCCTCACAGATGATGGTGTCAATGGTCACGATGGTCTGGGGCGTGGCGATGTTGTCGATGATGGTCTGCTCGTCGGCGTTCATGTCCACGCTGATCAGGTCGGGTGGGTCGCAGGCGGCCGCACTGCATTCCCACGAGCCATGAAAGCCTTCGAACTCTACATTGCCATCCGAAGTGAACTCCACGGTCAGGCAGCCGCTCGAGGCCTGTACGGCGTAGCACACGCCACCACCGCCAGCCGAGCTGAAGCCACCGATCTGACCAATGACGGGCGCGCTGTTGTCGGGTCCATCGTAGAAGGTGATCTGGTCGCCTCCGTCCTCGATGTTGAAATATTCCAGCGTAAAGTTGATGCAGTTGTGCGGGTCGTTGGGGCAGATGGTGAAGGTGTAGTTTTCGTTGGGCTGGTAATCGCCATCGGGCCCGCCCGAGTCGTAGAGCTCGCCCGTGCAGGCCGTGGAGCCGCCTTCATCAATGGTGTTGACGGGATCCACCTTGTCAATGCAGAGCTTGAAGCTGCCCCAGTTGGGCGTGGCCGTGGGCGAATAGTCGTTGATGCGGATGAAGTAGGTGATGCCCGGCGTCAGCCCATAGAGGTCGAGCTGCACGGATTGCTCGCCCTGGTCGGCCGAGATGCAGTCGAGCAATTGCAGGCCGTCGAACTGGCAGTCGCCCCGATAGACGGCAATCTGGGGGTTGGTGATGGCCGCATGGGTGCCGTCGCTCATGCCCGTAAGCGTGATGGAGTAGTCAAAGATGGTGTCGGACGCGACGAAGGAGAACCACACGTCGCGCTGCGGCGTGCCGCCGTTGAAGCAGGGCGGGAAGTTGTCGGTGCCGATGTTGCTTTCCGTAGCGTTGACGTTGTTGAACAGCACCGTGTCGGGGCAGTAGGGCGCCACGCCCAGGTCGAACAAGCCGGCGCAGTCGTCATTGATGGGGGCTTGGCCCAGAAGCCACAAAGGCAACAGCACGAGGGACAAAGTCAAACTCTTCTTCATACAGCGATTGTTTTGGCGAAAGCCTTGAACGACAGGACAGAATGGCAAAAAATGCACGTTTGTGCACGCCCGTGCCCTGCACAGGTGATACAGACGGGTGTACGGGGGCCACGTGTCCATTCCCTTGCAAGTGTTTCGGGGCACAAAATAAAAAATCCGACGTGCCCCGGGGGCTGCCAAATTAAGCCGGTGGACCCTGGCTTTCGCCAAAACCTCGTTTCACCATTGTCGGGGAAAATCCAAACAGGCGATTTTTTCAGGGGCAGCGCTCCAGCGCGGCTTCGGTGCGGCGGATGTCGGCTTCGCCGAAGTCGTTGCCCCAGGCGTGATTGATGTAGTTGATCAGGTTGTTGATCAACACGGGGTTGAGTTGCTTGTTGCTGGGCATTTCGCCCTCGTAGGTGATGCCATTGACGACGACAGGGCCATGCATGCCGTTTCGGATAATGCAGGGGAGCGTGTCCTGATGATCGCGCAGCCAGTCGGAGCCGGCAAGGGGCGGGATGAGGCGCTCCAGCCCCGTGCCGTCCTCCATGTGGCAGTTGGCGCAATAGGTGCGGTACAGGTTTTCGCCCTGTTTGTAGCGGGTGCCCTCGCAGGAGGTGAGCCACGCGATGCCCAGTAATCCCGTCAGCAGCATATATCGGTACACGGAGCGCAACAGTTTTTCGGTTGTGTGCTTTTTCCTGCCCACCCTTTTCACGAGAAGGTGATGTCTTTGAACAGAGGATCGCGCATTTCGAAAAGGTGGTTTGGGGTTTAGGGTTTAAAGTTTATACCCGAAACGAAGTGGTTTGGGAAAACCGGTTGTGCAGGTTGAGTTGAGGGTTGAGCGTGTAGCGTTGAGCGTTCGGCACCACTTGTGCGAAATTCGTGCGCTCGGTCACTCCTTCGCTCAGTCGCTCCTTCACTCCATCTCAAATTCCCAAACCGGATTGCCCTGCGCAAAACGACCGGTTTTTCCATGGGCCGGCAAGATGCCTGTTTTTATTTTCGCCTTACGGCAAAACCAACCCTTCAGGTTGCCGGGGGTTCCTTTTTCAATGCCGGATGTTTCCATCCGGACATTATTTTGCGGGTGGTGCCCTCGAATAGATGATCGGCGCATCCCGAAAATGAACCGGGTGCAAAAAGGTGTAAGGTTGAGGGTTGAGCGTGTAGGGTTGAGTTTTTTATCTTGACTATCAGGTGCTTGTTCAAATCCTGAGTCCCCTGAAAAAACCCAAAATCTCGCGCAACGCCGCAACAGCCTGTTTCCGGCGAGCCGGAAGACGCAACGATTCGCAATGTATTTTTTTGTTTTAAATCAGCATGTTATCTATAGTGGACACGCGTCACGCGTTACGTTGTCACGTTGTTACGGACTTTTTTCAGTGCGCTCAATCCTCAAATCCTCAAATCCTCGATTCCTCGGTTCCTCATTC
>WFYJ01000224.1 GCA_015490175.1 Saprospiraceae bacterium
CTTCTCGTTCAGCAAGGGCCTCAACGAACACCTCAACCTGCGCTTTGCCGCGACCAACCTGCTCAACGCCACCTTCCGCAAGGTAATGAGCTACAAGGGCAACGAGTATCTGATCCAGGAATTCCGCCCGGGCACGACCGTCTCGTTGAGCATCAACTACAAACTCTGATTTTTGAACAAGTTGGCTTGAGCCGGAATCGAGGGCCGGACACATCGTCCGGCCCTTTTTCGTGGGGCGCTGCCAGCCACGACCGCCCCGGATGCATCCGCTCATTGCCTATTTTACGCCCAAAAGAGGCGCAGGCATGGAAACGATGCGACATCCGATCATCATGGGCGCGCTGGCGCTGTACATGCTGCTGTGCATTGCCGTAGGCATGTGGGCCATGCGGCGCACGCGATCCACCCACGACTTTTTCATGGCGGGGCGCGACCTGGGCGTCATGCTGACGGCTTTTGCCGTCTTTTCGAGCACCTTGAGCGGATTCGGCTTCGTGGGCGGGCCGGGCCTGGTTTATCGCATGGGCATGAGCTCGGTGTGGATGGTGGTGGCTGCGGCCATCGGCTTTCAGGTGACTTTTCTGGCCCTGGGCAAGCGCCTGCGGCTCATGGCCGAGCTGGGCAATGCCGTGTCGCTGCCCGACGTGGTGGCCATGCGGTACGGGCGTCGCAGCACGGGCTTTTTCGTGGCCCTGGCCATCATTCTGGGCGTGTTGGGCTATCTGGCCACACAGATCCTGGCCATGGCCGTGGTGTTGCAGGACGTGTTGCGCGAGGCTTCGTGGTGGCCCGGCATCTCGCTCGAGGCCTGCGTGGCCATCAGCAGCGCCATTCTGGTGTTCTACGTCGTCACAGGAGGCATCATCGCCTCGGTGTATACCGACCTGGTGCAGGGCGCCATGATGGTCATCGCGGCGCTGGCTATTTTCTTCACGGTGGTCAGCACCTTCGACGGAGGCATGGGCGGCATTGCCGACGCCATTGCAGCCGATGATCCGGAAGCCATCGGGCCCTGGGGCACGCTTGGCGTATTTGGCTGTCTGTCGTGGTTGTTCGTCTTCGGGATGGGCGGCTCGGGGCAGCCGCACGTGATCACCAAGCTGATGATGAACCGGCGCGTGCGCGATGCTCGCCACATCCTGCCCGTCACGCTGCTGGGCTATCTCTTTTCGGCCTTGCTGTGGATCGGCATTGGGCTGTTCATGCGGGCCATGGTGGTGTCGGGGCAGCATCCCGAGCTGGCCACCGCCGATGCGGCCGCCTCGCAGTTTTTGCAAAACTGGGCCCATCCCGTATTGGCCGGAGTGGTGCTGGCCGGCCTGTTTGCCGCCATCATGTCTACGGCCGATGGCTTTCTCAACATCGGTACGGCGGCCATCGTGCACGACATTCCCCGCTCTTTTGGCGCAAGCCTGAAAAACGAACTGTGGTGGGCGCGCGTGGTGACCGTCTTGCTGGCTACGGCCTCGGCGCTCTTTGCGCTCTACACAGGCGACCTGGTTGCCATCCTGGGTGCCTTCGGCTGGGGGACGTTCGCTGCGGCACTCGTGCCCGTGGTGACCATCGGCTTCAACTGGAAACGCGCTACGCCTCTGGCCGCCAATGTGGCCATCCTGTCGAGTCTGGCTTTCAACTTCATCGTCAAAATGGCCGGCATTCAGATGCCGTACCGCATCGATGCCGGTGCCGTGGCACTGGCCCTTTCGCTCGTTTTGTTTATCGGCATTTCCTGGCTTTCGCCAAAACCCGAGCTCAGCCCCGAGGTGGAGGCGGTGATGGAGTGATGGAGGGACAGAGTGATGGAGGGATGGAGGGTTCAGACAAAAAAGGCCTGCATGAACGGGCATGCAGACCAAACCTTGAAGCTATGAAAACAATTCTTCGTCAACCCGATAGGTGAGGAATTATTTCAAAGATGCAGTTTTTCCTTCTTTGCGAGCAATTCCTCTTCGGTTTCCACGTGTTCGGGGTCGGGCACGCAGCAATCGACGGGGCACACGGCAGCGCACTGGGGCTCTTCGTGGAAGCCCTTGCACTCGGTGCATTTGTCAGGCACGATGTAGTAGTAGTCTTCCGAAAGCGGCGGCTGGCGCTCTTCGGCGTCCACCACGCGGCCGTCCATGAGGGTGTAGGGCCCTTTGACGGAGGTGCCGTCGGCGATGGCCCATTCCACGCCGCCTTCGTAGATGGCGTTGTTGGGGCATTCGGGCTCGCAAGCGCCGCAGTTGATGCATTCATCGGTGATCATGATCGCCATGGCAGCACAAATTTTTCGGGTTCAACAATCCTGAGCAGGTCGTCCGGGCGTTTTTTGGCGAAAGCCGAAAAATGCGCCGGTGCGGCAAAAGTACGAAACAAGCTGCGGCCGGCAGGGTTGAGGCGACACACAGATGTGGAATCAATGTGCGGCTTCCAGCCCGAGGCGACGCCATGCCTTGATCAGCCACAGAGCACTCAGTGCAGCAATGGTGAAAGCTGCTACGGCTTGCCACATGTGGCCGTAGATGGCAAATCCCGTTCCGAACAGGGCGGCATATACCATGATGGTGCCTCCCAGCATGCAGGCGATCTGTAAGGGCAGGCGGCCGGGGTTGATGTCGGCGGGCGCCAGGTCGCCCCGTTCGAGTGCTTGCTTGAGCAGTGGCGTCCAGCCGGCGCTGGCCGGGCGCACCTTGCGGTAAAAGGTCAGCAAGGTCTCGTAGCGGGTCGGGCGCGTCAGGAAGGTGACGAGGAGCCAGGCCGTGGTGGTGATGCCCACGCCGATGAGGAGTTTGACCCACGGCATGAGGGGAGGCAGGCCGAGCCGCTCATGCACGATCTCGAGATAAAAGGCGACGAGGAAGGACACAATCATGCCCGCCAGCTCGCTGTAGGCATTGACCCGCCACCAGAACCACCGCAGGATGAAGATCAGGCCGGTGCCCGCCCCGATCTGCAGCAAGATGTTGAAGGCCTCGAGCGCACTCTCGAGCCACAGGGCCAGCACGGCTGCAAACAGCATGAGCAATACGGTGCTGATACGGCCGGCCAGGACCAGCTCGCGTTCGCCGGCTTCGGGGCGCACGAAGCGCTGATACCAGTCGTGCACGATGTAGGAGCTGCCCCAGTTCAGATGCGTCGAGATGGTGGACATGAAGGCTGCGATGAGTGAGGCCAGGGCAATGCCCATCAAGCCTTTCGGCAAAAAGGTGAGCATGGCCGGGTAGGCCAGGTCGTCGGCGATGATGTCTTCCTGGACGTGCGGAAATGCCTGGCGCAGCGCCTCATGGTCGGGGAAAACGATGAGCGAAGCCAGGGCCACGATGATCCACGGCCACGGACGCACGGCGTAGTGCATGATGTTGAACAGCAGGGTGGCACCCGTCGCATGGCGCTCGTCTTTGGCAGCCAGCATGCGCTGGGCGATGTAGCCGCCACCACCGGGTTCGGCACCCGGATACCAGACCGACCACCACTGCACGGCCAGCGGAATGAGGAAGATGGGAATAAAGATGTCGAGGTTGGAAGGGTCGGGTATCAGGTTGAGCTTCTGGACCACCTGCTCGTGTTGCAGCATGCCCTGCAGCCCATTCACCTGGGGCAGTTGCAACACCACCACGGCCGCGCCGATGGCCCCCACCATGGCGATGACAAACTGAAAAAAGTCGGTGATGATGACCCCGCGCAGGCCGCCCAGGGCCGAGTAGAGCACCGTGATGACCGAAGCGGCCAGCATCAATGGCACCGGGTCGATGCCCAGCAGCACCCCGCCGATCTTGATGGCGGCCAGACAGACCGTGGCCATGATCATGACGTTGAAAAAGAAGCCCAGATAAAGGGCGCGAAAGCCCCTCAGGAAAGCGGCGGTCTTGCCGCTGTAGCGCAGTTCGTAAAATTCCAGGTCGGTAAACACCCCGGAACGGCGCCACAAGCGCGCGTAGATGAAGACCGTCAGCATGCCCGTCAACAGGAAGGCCCACCAAGCCCAGTTGCCGGCCACGCCGTTATGGCGAACGAGGTCGGTGACCAGGTTGGGCGTGTCGGCAGAAAAGGTCGTGGCGACCATGGAGATGCCCAGCAGCCACCACGGCATCGTGCGCCCCGAGAGGAAGTATTCGGCCGAACTGCTGCCGGCCCGCTTCGAGACCAGCAACCCGATGACAAGCGAAAGGATGAAGAAGGCAATGATGATGCCCCAGTCGAGTGCAGAAATACTCATGGCAGGCCGGTTTTTCGTTTGCGGCCCAAAAGATAGTTACTCACCGGTCAAATGCTGGAAGGCAAGGGAAAAAATGCAAAAAACCCGCTGCGGCGAGCAGCGGGCTTCGATTGTTTGCAGATGGTTTATGCAGGTAACACGAATTCTTGAAGAGGGGCATACAATCGCACACATAGCAGGGTGAGAAAGATGCCCACAAGCACAAGAATTTTTGGGTGCGCGTTTGTTTCTGATGCAAGTGTCGGCAATTGTTCATTTTCTTTCTGCCTGAATTTATACCAGTGTCTTGTTTTTTTATACGAAAAAGCGGCAAGGGATCGGAGTCGCCTTGCCGCTTTTGAGGGTGATGAGATGCCGGACTTCAATACTCGTCTTCGTTGAAGAGGAAGTCGTCCTTGCGCGGATAGTCGGGCCAGATGTCCTCGATGCCCTCATACACTTCGCCTTCATCCTCCATTTGCTGGAGGTTTTCGATCACTTCAAGAGGTGCTCCCGAACGAATGGCGTAGTCGATGAGTTCGTCGCGCGTAGCCGGCCAGGGAGCATCTTCGAGGTGATGAGCCAATTCAAGCGTCCAGTACATGATACCTGGTTTTTTGTTTTTCCGAATCAATTCACAAGTTGGCAGAATGTCTCAGTATAAAATACTGGTTTTTTGTGATTTTTTAAAACTAAATTTTTACCCATTTCGCTGTTGCGCAAAAATAAACATTCATATCATCCGATGCAACACTTTTTTTCGTGCTGCGGTTGCGCGGTCAAAAATCGAACCATTCTCGGCGTTTCGTTCAGATACACCTGCGCGCGACGAATGGTTCAATGCGTGGGTAGTGCACCCCATCATACTCAACGCAATTCGGTCCGGGAATTTTTGACGATAGTCTATGGGGACGACGGTCAATGGACATTTTTGATTGAGCAATCGAGGAACCGAGGGGTCGATGATTTGACAAAAAGCTGATAGTCAACAAGAAAAACTTTAAACCCTAAACTCTGAACCCGTTCAAAAACTGCGTCAAACTGCGCTTTCTGCGGCCGAAGGCTGCGGTTTCAATGAGTGAGGAATCGAAGAACCGAGGATTTGAGCAAAGAGGCTTGCTGAAAAAAGTCGAAAAATTTTCAGTTACACAGAGATGCACTGAGAATGCACTGATTTTCACAGAGTTGTAAACCCTCAACCCTCAACCCTCAACACCTTCTCGGCATGCGCGATCGTCTGTTCAAGGACACCACCCAAGGGCAATAATAATGCCTTCACTGCGATATGTTTTTGCGGAAGCTGGAAGGCAAGGGTCTGGAAGGATCCATCGTAGCTTTGTGCACCACAAAAATTGCCATGCCATGCGTCTTTTCTGGATTGTCTGTCTGCTGTGGCCGGTGTACGTGCCAGCTCAGGACAACCCTTACACCGATCCGCCCGACACGGAAGCCGAGTATCGTCGGCAATATGCCTGGCGCGTGCAGCAAGAGTACCTCTTCGGGGTGTATATCCCTCGCGACCTGTACGATGCCTTTCGGGTGCTCGATGAAAAAATCAGCGCGCGCAGCAAGCAGAAGCTGCTGTCGGTGGATGAAGAGACGGCCTGGCGCAAGCTGTTCTTCAGCTTTGGCCGCTGGATGATGGTCAACTGGGCCTTTTACGAAGGCTCGCGCTTCGAAAACTATTTGCGCAAGCTGGGACTGGGACATCCCGACGACATGGTGCGCTTCATGATCGTGACCTACCACCGACACCTCTCGGGCAAGCCCCTGCAGGTGAAAGAGCTGGTCGCCGAGCTGGCCGAAGCGCGCAGGAAAGCCTGGCTGGAACGGGTGCTGCAAGGCGAGGTGCTGCACGAAGAGGTGATCCGCAAAGGCGACACGCTGCGCGTGGACACCATCGAAGGAAGTGGACACAGGTGAATGCACAAACACACAGGCCTGAGGGCTTCCCACTCAGGCCTGTGTGTCAGGCAGCAAGCGAATGTTGTCGGTGATTACTGCGTGAGCAGCGGCGTTTCCGCCGTGCCGCCGCCAGCCATCAGGGCGGCTACGAGGCAGAGCACGAGCAGGGCAGCCGCCAGATACCAGGTAGCCTTTTCGATGAAATCGGCCGACTTGGCCGCACCGAAAAGCTGGTTGGCCTGCGCACCACCGAAGGTGGAATCCACGCCGCCTCCCTTGGGGTTCTGGATGAGAATGGCGCCGATGAGCAACACGGCGATCAGAGCGATAAGTACGGTAATGGCAACCATTTGCGTTATAGCTTTTTCTTCAGCGCTTCTATTTTGGCTGCAAAGAAATTGCTTTTCTCCGGATATTTCAAACGCAGCCGTTCATACATGATGATGGCCTGCTCGTAGTGGCCTTGCTTTTCGAGCACCTGTGCCAGCGGTTCCGACACCAGGTCCGGGGGCGTGTGCAAGCTCTGGCGCGCAATGCGTTCCGGCTCGGGCAGGCTTTTTTTCTTTTTCTTTTGCTTTTTCTTGCCGGGTTCATCGCCGGGGCGGCCGTGATGCCGCAAAATGGGCTTTTCCACTTCCGAGTCTGGCGCGATGAACAGATGACGGGGTGGGTCGTGGAGCAGCTTTTGCCAGCTTTCGAGCTGGTGCCGCTTCAAGGGGGTCGGCCGCGGATCGGGATCGGTCGTGCGCAGCTCGAAGGGCACCTCGTGACGCTTCGGCCGGGTGCTCGTACCCCCAAGCCACTTGACCATGTGGCGTGCGGTGATGACGCCGGCAGCCGCCAGCTCGCCATGGGCTGCATAGTCGCTCGGGGGGCCGGGGGATTGGTGTTGCGTGGCTGCTGCGGCATCAGGGGCGGCAGGTGTGGGGTCGGGCACCGGCTCCGTCGGCTCGGATGCTGTGGCGGGCGGCTCGTCTGCATCGTCGCTTTCTTCCAGCTCCCCGATGACCTCTTCGGGCAGCTCTGCCAGCAGGTCGTCGAGGCTGAGCACCTTGCCGCGCATGACCTTTTCTTCGTCGGGTTTTTCCTGTTCGGCGCTGGCGGGCGGCTCTGCCCTGGGTGTCTCGGGTGGGGGCAGGTCGGCTGGGAACTGAAACACCTCTTCGAGCGAGGCGAACCGCTCGCCATCGTCGAGGTCTGCTTCGGTCTCTTCGTTGGCGGGGGCAGGCTCGGGAAC
>WFYJ01000225.1 GCA_015490175.1 Saprospiraceae bacterium
AGGCTCGGCTTCCGCAAAATTTTCACCTCGAAATACAGCCTCAAAGGCCTCGACCTGGCGCGCTACCAGATCGAGGTCGAACCCGTGGGCCGCATCGATGAGTTGTATCAGAAACTGTTCGTGTAAACTGATGCTGATAAATTGCACTGATTACCATCAGTTTACAGTTTAAAGTTTAGAGTTTATAGCACCGGCGCCTGTTGAGACAAGCGCCGCCCATGGCGGCGCTTGATGTTTGTTTTCGCTCATGTAGTCCTGAATCGGAATGTCATGCAACCCCAATCGCCGGAGGTGGAATGGAGTTGTGCGTGTAAGGTGTACCGATTCTGCTCGACGCAATCTGGTTCGGAAATTTTTGACGATGGTCAATTTTTTTGAGAAGAAGTGAGGAGAGATGGAGCGAGGGAGTGACCGACTGCGCGCAAACTGCGCGAGACAGCGTCTTCTGCGGCCGCAGGCTGCAGTTGCAATGGCTGAGCAATCGAAGAAAAGAACCGAGGAATCGAGGATTTGATTCAAGAGCTTTCTGAAAAAAAACTGAAAATCATCCAGTTACACAGAGCACCACTGAGCATGCACTGATTTTCACAGAGTTGTAAACCCTCAACCCTACACGCTCAACCCTCAACAACAGGTCAAAAACTGCGCTCAAACTGCGTTTTCTGCGGCTGCAGGCTGCGGTTTCTGGCTGAGGAACCGAAGAACCGAAGATTTGACAAAAAACTGATAGTCAACAAGAAAAACTTTAAACTTTAAACCCTGAACTTTAAACACCTTTTCGGGATGCGCGATCATCTATTCAAGGACACCACCGGATCGGGGGCACTACTCCACCATCTGAATAATGGCACGAAATTTTAATATGTAACCACAAATCATTCCGCCACTCCTATACACACGATCCATGACCCCCCTTCGCATCGGCATCGTTCAGGAAGGCCCGGTCTATCTGAACCTGAAGCACAGCCTCGAAAAGGCGCTCATCATCATGGAAGAGGCCGCGCGCGAGGGCGTCCGGCTGCTGGTATTTGGCGAAAGCTGGCTGTCGGGCTACCCTGCCTGGCTCGACCACTGCCCCGAGGTGGCCCTGTGGGATCACGAGCCCGTCAAGGCCGTTTTCGCCCGCATGTGGGAAAACGGCGTGGCCGTGCCGGGGCCCGTCACGCGTCGTCTGTGCGAGGCTGCAGCCCGACACGGCCTGTACGTGGTGATGGGCCTCAACGAAATCGTGCCCGACGGCCCCGGGCCGGGCACCATTTACAACAGTTTCGTCGTCATTGATGCCGAAGGCAAGCTCATCAACCACCACCGCAAGCTGATGCCCACCTTCACCGAAAAGATGGTGTACGGGCTGGGCGATGCGCGCGGCCTGCGCACCCTGTCCACTCCCTTCGGCCGCTTGGGCGGCCTGATCTGCTGGGAGCACTGGATGCCACTGAGCCGCCAGGCGCTGCACACCCAGGCCGAACTGATCCACGTGGCACTATGGCCGTGGGTGCACGAGATGCACCAGGTGGCCAGTCGCCACTACGCCTTCGAAGGGCGTTGCTTCGTCATTGCCGCCGGCCAGATCATGCGGGCCTGGGAGCTGCCACCCGAGCTGGAGCTGCCCGACCATTTGCGCAAGCACACGCAAATGCAAATCCTGCGAGGAGGAAGCTGTGTGGTGGCGCCCAATGGCCACTACCTGCTGCCGCCGCAGTGGGAACGCGAGGGGCTGATCGTGGCCGAGATCGAAGACCTGCAGCAGCCTCTGCGCGAGCGCCTCACGCTCGACGTTTCGGGCCATTACCACCGCCCCGACATTTTCGAATTCGACTGGAAGGAATAGGAACGGCGCTCAGCTTCTGATGCGCAGATCCACGATGCGCAGGCGTCGCCGTTTGCCCAGGCGGAAAGTTCGGCTCTTGAACACCTGGTGCAGCACGAATCCGGTAGCGAACGAAGTCAGCGTGACGCCCAGGTCGCCCCGGTCATACGGATCGGTCTCATCGAAAACGTCGGCGATGAGCGCATAGGCGCTCCACGAAAGGCCGAACAGATAGAGCTGCCGGGATACGGGCTTGCTCCAGCGCGAGCCGGCGAAGCTGCGTATGGCCGTGATCTGGTCCAACTTTACGTAGCGGTTGGCAAAGACAACGATGCTGTCTTCCGGGATGAGCCGCACCAGCTCTTCCTGATACCAGGTGCGGTCGCCTGCCATGCGCCAGGTGAGCACCTCGCCCGGCCGGAACTTGACGGTGCGCGCACTGCCCCGCTTTTCCATCTGCAACCAGACCTGGGCCGAAAGGCTGCAAGCGACAAAAAGCAGTACACCGGTGAGGGCAAGGCGCGTACACATGACGGGTAGATTGTCGTTATTGTTCATCGTTTTTTTCGCGGCAGGCTGCGCCCACCAGCCGTTTCATGGCCTTGACCATGGCCGGCTCGATCTGGTGCCAGGGCAACACCTCGCGTGCGGAATACAGGACGATCACGGCGAGCGGGGAGCAGCCCCGACGCTCCATGGCCCGATACAGCTCGTGCTTGTGCAGGCGCCAGGCTTCGCGCAACCGCCGCTTGACCTTGTTGCGATCCACGGCCCTGCGCAGGTGCTTGCGCGGCACCGCAAAAGCCACCTGCACCGGCGCCGGCCCGGCATTGGCATCTTCTACGGGACGCGCCAGCCACACCAAGCGTACCGGCCAAGCCGTCACGCTTTGCCTGCCGGCAAAAACGGCCCCGATGAGTTTGCGACTCTTCAAGCGCTCGGCTCTGGTAAAGGTGTAGGACATGGCAGCAAGTTGGTGCGGGAAAGGACGGGCAACGGCACAGGCCAGCCACTCCATCTCTCCGCTCGACAAAGAAAGCCCGACAGCTCCGCTTATCCGGCACCATTGCATATGCGACGCGCCACCCTGCAAAGAGGATGGCGCGCCGGCAAATCGTTGCATGCCTCTGGCAAGCGGTTTATCCGAAATTTTCGAATACCCACTCGCTGGTCACCGACTTGGGCCGCTCGATCGGCAGGCCCATGGCGCGCGCCCAGCACTGGGCCGCCATCACGCCCAACGCACGCGACACGCCAAACAGCACGGTGTAGAAGCTGTACTCGGTAATGCCGTAGTGCACCAGCAGGGCACCCGAGTGGGCATCGACATTGGGCCAGGGATTCTTCACCTTGCCCAGGCCCTGAAGAATGGGCGGCACCACTTCGAAGATCTTCCACACCACCTCGACGATGGGATCGTCCTTGATGTATTCTTCAGCGAAGCGCTTCTGGGCCATGAAGCGCGGGTCGGGCCGGCGCAACACCGCATGGCCATAGCCCGGGATCACCTGGCCTTTCGCCAGAGTCTGGTGTACGTATTCGGCAATCTGTTCTTTGGTGGGGGTCTGCGTGCCCAGCGCTTCGAGCATGTTGAAGATCCACTTGATCACTTCCTGGTTGGCCAGGCCATGCAGGGGGCCGGCCAGGGCACTCATGCCGCCCGCAAAAGCCAGGTAAGGATTGCTCAGCGTACTGCCCACCAGGTGGGTGGTGTGCGCCGAGGCGTTGCCGCCTTCGTGATCGGCATGGATCGTGGTGTACAGCCGCATCAGGTTGTAGAAGTCGGGATCGTCGTTGCCGAGCATGTGGGCGAAGTTGGCCGCCCAGTCGAGTGAGGGATCGGCAGGGATGTGCTTGCCGCCGTGGAAGCTGCGTCGATAAATCCAGGCTGCCAGGCGCGGCAGACGGGCAATGAGGTTCATGGCATCTTCATACACGGCATCCCAGTACTCCGTCTTGCTCATGCCCTCATCGTAGCGGCGCGCAAAGATGCTGGAATTGCTCATGGACGCAATGCCGCTCACGAACTGGACCATGGGGTGCGTGTCGGCAGGCAGGGCGTCGAGCATGCGCAGCGTGTAGTCGGGCACTTCCGCGCGCTGACGCCATTGTTCGCTGAGCCAGTCCACCTGTTCCTGCGTGGGCACCTCACCGACGAGCATCAGCCAGAACAGGCCTTCGGGCAACGGTTCTTTGCCCTGGCCTTTCGGCAAAAGCTCGCGCAACTGCGGAATGGAATATCCGCGGAAGCGGATGCCTTCGTAGGGATCGAGCGCCGAGGTCTCCCACACCATCATCTTCACGCCCCGCGCGCCCCCGTACAACTGCTTCAACGACACCTCATCGACCTTGGCCCCTCCTTTTTCTTTCAGCAAGGCCTTGACACGCGCACTCAGATCGGACGACTTTTCAAAGAACAACTGTTTTAACGGATCCATTATACACCTCTGGTTTTCATTTATGTAAAAATCGGATTTCCCTGTCGCTCAGGCGCCTCGCTCAAAATGCCCACAAAAATAGCACATTAGCGGCTGATTCCTGGCGATTCCATGCACTGCAACAAGCTTCGCCCCCCGGCTGTTTGTTTTGTTTGTCCGGATCAATACGCAAATTGCATGCTTCACAAGCCCCATGACTGAAAAAGATTTGACTGAAGAAGAAATTTTTGCTTTCCGCCGGCAACTGTTCGCCTGGCATCGCACCTGTGCCCGCCCCATGCCGTGGAAGGGCGAACGCGACCCCTACCTGGTGTGGCTCTCCGAGGTGATCTTGCAACAGACGCGCGTCGAACAAGGCTTGCCCTGGTTCGAGCGCTTCCGCAAACGCTTCCCCACGGTGCACGATCTGGCCAACGCCTCCGAAGACGAGGTACTCAAGCTGTGGGAAGGACTCGGCTATTACGCCCGCGCGCGCAACCTGTGGCGCACGGCGCGGCACGTGGCCCACGAGCTGGACGGCCGCTTCCCCGACACCTACGAAGGACTGCTCCGGCTCAAAGGGGTTGGCCCTTACACGGCGGCCGCCGTGGCCTCTTTCGCCTTCGGACGGCCCCATGCCGTGGTCGACGGCAATGTACTGCGAGTGCTGGCGCGCTACCTGGCCGACGACACGCCCATAGACACCAGCGCTGGCAAACGCCACTTCACGGCACTGGCCAACCGCCTGCTCGATCCCCAGCGGCCAGGCCCCTTCAATCAGGCCATGATGGACCTGGGCGCCACCGTTTGCAGGCCGATGCGCCCCCGCTGCGACGCATGTCCACTGGCCGGCCGGTGTCGCAGCCGCGCGCAGGGTCGTCCCACCGACTTTCCGGTCAGGCAGCGCAAGCTGCAGGTGCGCACCCGACACATACACTATTTCGCGTGCGACGACGGCACGGCCACCCTGCTCCTGCAACGCCCGCCCGGCGACGTGTGGGCCGGCCTGTTCGACTTCCCATGGGTGGAAACGAAGGACGCACAGGCCCCCGCGCCTGAATCTCTTTTTGCGCAAAGCAAGTGGCTCGAAGAAGTCACTGCCACGGCCTTCGAGCGGTGCTGGCAGCATCGCCAGCGCCTGACCCACCAGCTCGTACATGCCACCTACTGGCGCGTGGCCTGTGCGCCCCTGCCCGAGCCGCCGGCACCCTTGCAGCGCGTCACCTTCGAAAACTTGCGTAAGTTTGCGCTCCCGAAAATGACGGGTGAATTTTGCAAGCGATTTTTATAACTTTAAGCATTTGCCGAAAGGCGCTCGCATAAACACCTTGTTCACCCGTAAAACCCCCAATGCTATGGTTAACAGAGTGATTCTCATCGGTCGCCTCGGGACAGACCCCGAATTGCGCACCCTCGAAAGTGGCGCCAAAGTGGCCAAGTTCACCCTCGCCACCAATGAGCGCTACCAGGACAAGAACGGCGAATGGCAGGAGCTGACCGAGTGGCACAACGTGGTGGCCTGGCGCAGCCGCGCCGAACAGGCCGAACGCATGTTCAAGAAAGGCTCGCTGGTGTATGTGGAGGGCAAATTGACCCATCGCAAATACCAGGACGCCAACGGCCAGGATCGCTATATCACCGAAGTGGTGGCCAACTACATGCGCCTGTTGCGGCAGCCCGGCGAAGGCGGCAGCAGCGGCTACTTCCCCGGTCCCGAAGACGAAATCAAGGCGGGCGGGCCGCCTGCAGTGCAAGATACCGGCGGCGAAGAGCCACCCGCCATGGAAGATGGCGAAGACGACCTTCCCTTCTGATTCGGTCGCTCCCGTCCGGAACTGTATTCATCAATTGTGATCACCTTGGAAACGGAATCTTACCGAAGTACGCTCCCGATATATAGCCTCATTCTGCTCACGGCAGCGATCTCGCCCCTGCAACTCGGCGGCGCGATCGCTGTCTTGCTGTTGCTGCTGGTCAGTTCGGCCCTGATCTCGGGCTCGGAAGTGGCGTTTTTCTCGCTTTCGCTCAACGACTTTGCGCGACTCTCGGAAGAAAACACGCCGGCGGCAAAGCGCATCCTGAAGCTCAAGGAGAAGCCACGCACCTTGCTGGCCACCATCCTGATCAGCAACAACTTCATCAACATCGCCATCGTCATCGTGTCCGACTTCATCCTGCGGCACACGCTGGCAGAAGGTGTACTGGAGCGATGGTCGGCCACGCTCATCGAGCAGTTCGGGCTGGCGATGGATGTGGAGCGCATGGCCTCGGGCCTCAACTTCGTCATCACGGTGGTGGGCGTCACCTTCTTGCTGGTGCTCTTTGGCGAAGTGGCGCCCAAGATCTATGCCCGCATCAACAACCTGCAGATGGCGCGCCTCATGTCGGGCCCGCTCATGCTGCTGATGCGCCTGTTTGCTCCCCTGAGCGCCCTGCTGGTCAATGGCACGCGCATCATCGAGCACCGCCTGTCGCAGCGCCATGGCGGGGCCCCGCTGGCCAGCCGCGAGGAGATTGACCAGGCGATCGACCTGACGGTGAGCCGCGAAGGCAATGCCCACCAGGAGATCGAGATGCTCAAGCGCATCGTCAAGTTCAGCGACGTGTCGGTGCGGCAGATCATGAAGCCCCGCCCCGACATCGTGGCCGTGGAGTGGCAAACGCCCTACCGCGAAGTGCTCAAGAAGATCAAGGAATCCGGCTATTCGCGCCTGCCCGTGTATGAGGAGGACCTCGACCACATCGTGGGTATCCTGTACGCCAAGGACCTCATCGGCCAGCTCGACGCGCCCGCCAACTTCCGCTGGCAACGGCTGGTGCGCAAGGGAAATATGCTGTTCGTACCGGAAACCAAGAAAATAAACGAGCTGCTGAAAGAGTTTCAACAGCGCCACATGCACATGGCCATCGTGGTGGACGAATACGGCGGCACGGCCGGCCTGGTCACGCTCGAGGACGTCATGGAAGAGGTCATCGGCGAGATCCGCGACGAGTTCGATGAAGAAGAAGAAGAAACGTTCTACGAGAAGATCGACGAACGCACTTTCGAGTTCGAGGGCAAGGCCATGCTACACGACGTGGCGCGCGTGCTCGGCGTCGATCCCGATATTTTTGAAAAGGATCGGGGCGATACGGATTCGCTGGCAGGCCTCATCCTCCAATTGCTCGGCTACATCCCGCCTTCCGGCAAAGAAGTGATCTGGAAAGGCTACCGCATCAAAGTGGTCGAAAGCGACAAGCGACAGATCCATCGCCTGCGCATCACCCTTCCGGAAAACCGGCAAACCGCAGAGACCTCCCAAAAAACTGCTTCATGAACCGCAATGACCGCACCTTCCGCTTTCTGCTCATGGCGCTGGCGCTGATGCTGCTGTGGAGCGCCTGTGCCGATTATACGCCGGTACCCAAACCGCGTGGCTACCCGCGCATCATATTTCCCGAAAGGGGATCATACGTCCGGTTCGACGAAGACTACTGCGCCTTCACCTTCGAGTACCCCGCCTATGCACAGATCGTGCAAGACACCGACTTCTTCGACGAGGAACCCCTGCACCCCTGCTGGTTCGACATCTGGTTCCCCGACCTGAACGCGCGCATCCACTGCAGCTATGTCCCCATCAGTCCTGAGAACCCGCTCGACAAGCTGCGCCACGATGCGTTCAAGATGACCGACTGGCACAACAAGCGCGCCACCTATATCGAGGAGCGCGCGTTTCGCAACGGCCATGGTGCCAAAGGGATGATCTTCGAGGTGGAAGGGCCGGCCGCCTCACCCTATCAGTTTTTCCTGACCGACAGCCTGGCCCGGAAGCACTTCTGGCGTGGCGCCCTCTACTTCCACGCCGAAGCGCGCCCCGACTCGCTCCAGCCCGCCTACGAATTTCTCAAGCAAGACATCGAGCACATGCTGGCCACCTTCCGCTGGACGAAGTAGCCGTGGGCACGCTCAATGGGCCTCCAGCCAGTTGCGGCCGATGCCGGCCTCGACGACGATGGGCACCGGCAGGTCGGGCAGGGCATTTTTCATCTTGTCCACCACCATGTCGCGCACGGCTTCGAGCTCGTCGAGCGGCACGTCGAAGACCAGTTCGTCGTGTACCTGCAACACCATGGCCGTGCGCGCATTCATTTGCCGCAAGGCCTGATGGATGTGAATCATGGCCAGCTTGATCATGTCGGCAGCCGTGCCCTGGACAGGCGTGTTGATGGCCATGCGCTCGGCATTGCTGCGCGCCAGTGAGTTGCGCGAGTTGATGTCGCGCAGATAGCGGCGGCGGCCCAGCAGCGTGGTCACGTAGCCGTGCTCGCGGGCAAAAGCCACCATGCGGTCCATGTATTCCTTGAGGCCCGGGTACTTTTTGAAGTACTGCTCGATGAGCTGTTGGGCCTCGCTGCGCTTGATGTCGAGCTGGCGCGACAGGTTGGTGGCGCCGGCACCGTAGATGATGCTGAAGTTGACGGTCTTGGCGCGACGGCGCTGCTCGGGCGTCACCTCGTCGTAGGGCACGTCGAAGACGCGTGCGGCGGTGGCCCGATGGATGTCGAGCCCTTTGCGAAAGTCTTCGAGCATGTTTTCGTCGCCGCTGATGGCCGCGATGAGGCGCAGCTCGATCTGCGAGTAGTCGGCTGAGAGCAGGCGGTGCTGGTCGTCGCGCGGAATGAACGCCCTGCGTATCTGGCGGCCCTCCTCGGTGCGGACAGGGATGTTCTGCAGGTTGGGGTTGTTGGAGCTGAGACGGCCCGTGGCCGCTACCGTCTGATTGAACGAGCTGTGAATGCGGCCCGTACGCGGATTGACGAGGGGCGGCAGCGCATCGACATAGGTGCTCTTGAGCTTGGCCAGTTGCCGATAGTCGAGAATGGCGCGCGCGATCTCGTGCTCTTTTGCCAGCTCGCTGAGCTTCTCTTCATCGGTACTGTACTGCCCCGTACGCGTTTTGCGCCAGCGGTACGGGAGCTTGAGCTTTTCGAAAAGGATCGCACCCACCTGCCTGGGCGAAGCAATGTTGAAGCGCTGGCCCGCCAACGCGTAGATGCGCTCCTCGATTTGCTGCATTTTTTGCGCCAGCTCTTTGGAATATTGCTCGAGGAAGCCCACGTCGAGGTTGATGCCGGCATGTTCCATGTCCACCAGCACCTTGATGAGCGGTTCTTCGATGCGGAAATACAGCTCGTCGAGGCCTTCCTCTTTCAGACGCGGAAAGAGCAGTTGGTACAGTTGCAGGGTGATGTCGGCATCTTCGGCGGCATAGGGGGCTACCTGCTCCACGGGCACCTGCCGCATGCTGAGCTGCTTCTTGCCCTTTTTGCCGATGAGCGACTCGATGCTGACAGGCTGGTACTTCAGATAGGTCTCGGCCAGATAGTCGAGGTTGTGGCGCAGGTCGGGCTCGAGCAGGTAGTGCGCGATCATGGTGTCGTAGAAGGTGCCCGCCAGCTCGATGCCTTCCCATTTGAGCATCAGCGCGTCGTACTTGATGTTCTGGCCCACCTTGCCTGTGGAGGCGTTTTCGAGCACGGCACGAAAACGCTCGAGTATGGTGCGGCGCGCTTCGGCATCGGCAGGCAGGGGCACGTACCAGGCCTCGTGAGCCTCGATGGCAAAGGACATGCCCACCAGCTCGGCCTTGTTGGGATCCAACTCGGTCGTCTCGGTGTCGAAGGCGAACCGCTCGGCGCCCTCCAGCTTTTCGATGAGCCGGTGGTGCTCCTCTTCGGTGCGGGCGATGTGGTAGTTGTGAGCTACGGTGTGGATCGTGTGTTCGGCTACTGAATGCTCGGGCGGACGCGCAGGCGTGGGGCTGCCGCCAAAAAGAGTCCCCTGCACCCCTGCAGGCCCGCCCGCGACTTTGGCCGTGGTCGCAGCGGGTTGCGTGCCCTCGTCCGAGGCGTGCTCGCCGAGGATCTGAGTCGCCAACGTGCGAAACTCGAGTTCGCGGAACAGCTCGGTGAGCCGCTCGCGATCGTAGGGCTCCACCTTGTACTTGTCCGGGTCGAACCGGACGGGCACATCGGTGATGATGGTGGCCAGCTTCTTCGACAGGAGCGCCTGCTCGCCGTATTGTTCGATGCGCTCGCGCAGCTTGCCCTTGAGCTCGTCGACGTGCGCGAGCAGGTTCTCCACCGAGCCGTATTGCTTGATGAGCTTGGCGGCCGTCTTGGGTCCTACCCCCGGCACGCCGGGAATGTTGTCGGAAGCATCGCCGGCCAGGGCGAGGATGTCGCGCACCTGATCGACGCGTTCGATGTTCCAGTTTTCGAGCACCTCGGGCACGCCCCAGATCTCCACGCCGTTGCCCCTGCGCGAGGGTTTGTACATGAACACCTTGTCGTCGACGAGCTGGCCAAAGTCCTTGTCGGGCGTCACCATGTACACCTCGAAGCTCTGCTTTTCGGCCTGTTTGGCCAGCGTGCCGATCACGTCGTCGGCTTCATAGCCCTCGACGACCACGACGGGAATGCGAAAAGCCCGGATGATCTCCTGCACGTAGGGCATGGCGATGGTGATGTCTTCGGGTTGGGCATCGCGGTTGGCCTTGTAGGGCTCGTAGATCTCGTTGCGGAAGGTGGGTGTAGACGGGTCGAACACCACGGCGATGTGGGTGGGCTTCTGGTTTTGCAGGATGTCCCACAGGGTGCGCACGAAGCCCACGATGGCCGAGGTGTTGATGCCCTTGGAATTGATCAGGGGGCGGCTGATGAAAGCATAATGGGCCCGATAGATCAGGGCGTGCCCGTCGAGGAGAAAGAGTTTTTTTTCCGACATGCTGGCGTCCTTTCAGTATGGATTGGGGGCTGCACGCGGCAGGCCTCGTTCAGTTGGCGGGAAAGATACGCACCTGCCCCGTTTGCCGAAAGGCGCCAGCCACACCAGCACAAACGACGGATGCCGGACTGCACTGGCGTACAATCCGGCATCCGGCAACCGCAAAAAGCATCACGTATGATGCGGCGCGCGAATTACTTCAGGCGCTTCTCATCGGATACACTCAGCTTGTGGCGCCCCTTGGCACGACGGCGGGCAAGCACGCGGCGGCCGTTCTTGCTGCTCATGCGCTCGCGGAAACCATGCTTGTTGGCGCGCTTTCTTCTCGAAGGCTGGTACGTTCTTTTCATCTCAGCTTGCTTTTATCGCTTGTGGCCGGGTTTGTCAAAAGTGGGGCAAAGGTAAGGCTCTTTGCCTCAATTACAAAAACAAAAAAGGGTGATGTGCTCGAACAGATGACCGCGCATCCCGAAAAGGAACCGGCTGCAAAAAGGTGTTGCGTGGAGGGTTGAGAGTTTAAAGTTTTTCTCATTGACTATCATGGCTTTGTTAAACACTCGGTTCTTCGATTGCTCATCCATTGCAATCGCAGCCTGCAGCCGCAGAAAACGCAGTTTGAGCGCAGTTTTTGACCTGTTGTTGAGGGTTGAGCGTGTAGGGTTGAGGGTTTACAACTCTGTGAAAATCAGTGCATGCTCAGTGGTGCTCTGTGTAACTGAGCAACTTTTCTACTTTTTTCAGCAGGCCTCTTTGCTCAAATCCTCGATTCCTCGGTTCTTCGATTGCTCAGCCATTGCAACTGCAGCCTGCGGCCGCAGAAGACGCTGTCTCGCGCAGTTTGCGCGCAGTCGGTCACTCCCTCGCTCTGGTCACTTCCCCACTCCATCGCTCCATCGCTCCATCTCAAAATGACTATCGTCAAAAATTTCCGAACCGAATTGCGTTGAGCCTGCTTACTGGTCCGAGCGGTCGCCTGCGAATCGAATGTCGATCGGTTGGTCCATCTTGACGATACGCACTTCGGTGCGCCGGTTGTATGCATGCTCTTCCTCGGTGCAGGGCACGCCGTCGGCGCAGTGGTTGCGCAGTTGGCTTTCGCCAAAACCGAAAGCCTGGATGCGATGGGGTTCGATGCCTTTGGCAATGAGGTACTGGCGTGCCGCCTCGGCGCGTTTGAGCGACAGCGCCAGGTTGTACTCTTTGGTGCCGCGCGAGTCGGTGTGTGCGATCAGCTCGATCTCCATGCCCGGATACTGACGCATCAACTCGGCCAGGCGGTCCAGCTCGCGCGCCGCCCCCTCCTTGATCGAGTAATCGTTGAAGTCGTAGTAAATGTGTTCGAGCACGAACACCGTGCCCTGCTTCAGGGGCCCATCGAGCGAGTCGAGCTGCATGATGTTGAGCGCTATGGGGTCGAGGCGCAGCTCCAGCTCGATGCGGTACTCGCGGCGGGTGCGCTCGGCAGGCAGCGTCTGGACGGCTTTCTGATAGCCATCTTTCTCGGCTTCGATGAGCCAGGTGTCGCCTTTCGGCAAACAGTAATCGAAGGTGCCCTTGTCATCGGTGCGCAGCACGATCTGCTGCCCGTTGGCCTGGTTGACGAGGCGCACGCGGGCGCCGGGCAATCCCTGCTCGAGGTGCGCGGCCAGCACCACCCCGGCCACCACCACGCAGTCGTCGTCGCGGCGCAGGCCGATGCGGATGGTCTGCCTCCCTTCTTCGCCCTCGGTCGAATAGGTCACTTCGGCCGGCTCATAGCCATCGCGCGCGGCAATGATGAGGTACTGGCGGTCGCCTTTGAGTTCGTAGGTGGCCTCGCCGTTGGCATCGGTGATCACTACGGGCGCGCCGGCCTCGTCGGGGTCTTTGGGCACCAGCCGAAACATCATCTCCTTGCTGCCCGGCGCCACCGGCACCAGCTCGATCTCGTAGAACGTTTCGCCCTCCATGAAGCCGGCACCCGACTTTTCGAAGATGCGCAATCCCACCTCGGGCACCCGCAGGCCCGTCTCTTCATCGTAGGTGATGAAGCGGGCGTCGAGCAGGCGCGTGCGCGTCTGTATGGCCACGCCGGGCAGTGCCTGAAACAGGTAGATGTCGTCTTTGCCTTCACCGCCGGGGCGGTTGCTCGAGAAGTAGCCACGCGTGCCGTCTTTGTTGATGATGAGCCCAAAGTCGTCGGCAGGCGAGTTGAAAGGCTCGCCCAGGTTCTGCACCTTGCCCCACACGCGCCCGCTCATATCGATCATGAACAGGTCGAGCCCGCCCATGCTGCCATGCCCGTTGGAAGCAAAGAAGAGCGTGCCGTCAGGATGGTAAAAGGGAAACCCTTCGTCGGCCGCCGTATTGATTTCCGGCCCCAGGTTGATGGGCTTCGACCAGGTGTCGGCCCGGCGCTCCACCATGTAGAGGTCGTATCCGCCATAGCCGCCCGGCATGTCCGAAGCAAAAAAGAGGCGGTTGCCATCGGGCGTGATGGAGGGATAGGCTGCGCTGTAGTCATCGCTGTTGAACGGCAGCTCCTTGATGTTGATCCAGTCCACGGGTCCGCGCTCGGCCTCGTAGATCTTGAGGCGCACCACGTCCTCGTCGTCGCTCTGGCGCGCCCCCGAAGCCGTGGTGTTGTTGCGCGTGAAGTAGGCATAGCGGCCATCGCGCGTGAACGAAGCCGGCCCCTCGTGCAGCGGCGTGTTGATGTTGAGCGAGAAGGGCTTGCCGCGCCGGGGCATGCCGTCAGGTGCCAGCTCGGCAAAATACAGATCGAAATAGGGCTCGCCCGTCTTGCGATCCACCGGGCCGCCCCGACGCGAGGCCACGTACACGATGCCCCCTTCGTAAAAAGCCGGGCTGAACTCCCGCATGCGGCTGTTCACGGCGCTGCAATTGCGCAGCTCCACCGCCGTGCTCAGAGCCCCGTCGGCATACACCGGTGCTTGCTGCCCGGCCACCCACGACGGCAAGCAAGCCATCGCTGCGAGCAGGGTTATGGTGAGTCGAAAAATCATCGAGGCAGTTTTGGTTCAGAGGATTCGAGGAACCGAAGAACCGAACAAACAGTTGACAGTCAAATAAAAAACTCAGCCCCACACCTTTCAGCAATCTTGGCGACGCGAAGGTACAGGCTGTCGAGGCTCAGAAGAAACGCGGATTGACCACGTCGTCGGTATGTCGGCTTTCGCCAAAACTGAGCCGCACCACTCCCTCGGCGCTGCCGCTGCTGTAGTCGCGTATGTCGGAGAAGGTCAGATCATATGCCAAGCCAAAGTAAAGGTAATCGTTGAGCTGCATGCCCAGGATGAGGTCGAGCGACTCGCCCAACGCAGTAGTGGAAGCGCCACCCAGCCGATAAGTGACGCCCGTCATCACGCGTTCGTTGAAGATGAGCGAAAAGTTGATGTCGGCATCTGCCGGCGCATTTTCCACGTACTTGACCAGAATCTGCGGCTGGAACTGGGTGTAGTCGCCTATGTCGAACAACACCCCCATCATCAGGTACAGGTGCGTCACCTCGCGCGAGATCACCTGATCCTGGCTCAGGTCGGCAAAATCAATGTTGTTTTTCAGGAAGCGGGGCGTGGACAGGCCCAGGTAAAAGTGCTCGGTGCTGTAGTACAGGCCCGCCCCGAAATTGAGCAGGTACTTCTGCTGGCGGCCATCCGGAATCGAGGCGTCGATCTCGTTGGGCTGGGTGCCCTGCACCCGCGTAAAGTCCTGACTGAGGGAACGCACCGAGCCGCTCAGGCCCAGGCCCAGCATGCCGTGCCCCAGCTCGATGCGATAGCTGTACACCGCCTCGGCCGTGTACATCTCGGTGATCCCAATGGTATAGCGCGACAGGTTGCCGCCGATGCCGATGCGCTGGTTGAGCAACGGCATGTTGTACGACAACACCTGCACTTCGGGCGCCCCTTCCAGGCCGATCCACTGCTTGCGGTACAGGGCCGTGAGCACCGGCGCATCGCTGCTGCCCGCATAGGCGGGGTTGTAGCCCAGCTTGTAGTAGAAAAACTGGGTGTGTTGCGCCTCTTGCTGGGCCCATAGCGAACCCGCAACGAACAAGGCGGCAGTCAGGGTAAAGATCAGTTTTTTCATGGCAATCGGATTACGCTTTGGGATCCGGCTCGTGGGATTTGATTCAGCGCGCTGTGGCGCCAGGCAAAGGCCACTTTTTTTCAGCGGGCTCATGACTGAATATTCGCCTTTCGGCGGTAGTGTCCTCGATTTACTGATTTCAAACTGCGTTTTCTGCGGCCGAAGGCGGCGGTTGCAATGGATGAGGAACCGAAGAACCGAGGAATCGATTATTTGATAAAACACTGATAATCAACAATAAAAACTTTAAACTTTAAACTTTAAACTTTAAACCCTGAACCTTAAACACCTTTTCGGCATGCACAATCATCTGGTCAAGGCCATCACCGCCTTTCGGCAAATGCCACCCTCAGGGCCACGGCGCCTCATCGGATGATGATGAGGAAGCCCGTCAGGGGGGTATCGCCGTTGCGCAGGTTGACCACGTAGAAATAGGTGCCTGCCGGCAAATCCTGCCCGTCGTAGGTGCCTCCCCAGTCGTTGTTGTAGGGCCGTGCCCGGAACACCTCGTCGCCCCACTGGTTGAAGATGCTCACCTCGTTGTTGGGGAAAGCCGTATTGTCTTCCAGACAGGGCACCACGAAGATGTCGTTGATGCCGTCGCCGTTGGGCGTGATGACGCTCGGAATGTCGCAGTCCACGCCCGTGGCGCCCACGTTGAGCACCACCCGGCCCGTGCTGCATTCACAATACTCACTGCATATCTCGTACAGGAAGAAATCCTCACCGATGTATCCGAGGTTGGCCAGGTATTCGAACACGCCGTTCTGCAGCGTCTCGATGCGCCCGAACTGAGGCTCACTCAGCAAATTGACGTAGTAGTCGGCCGGCTTGCTGTCGTTGAAGGCCACGTCCACCGTCACCTGGCCTGCAAAGCTGACGTCGAGCGTGTCGTTGACGGCCTGCGGCGCGTACTTGTAGCTGACCACCACAGTATCGTAGCCACACACGCCCTCGTTTACCGTCCACACGAAAACGTTGTCGCCGGACTGCAGGCCGGCAGCCACCGAGGCGGGGTTGGTGGGCTGCAACACCTCGACGCCGGGCGTGAGGGCCGTCCACATGCCCGTACCTACGCTCGGCGGCTGAGCGCTGAGCGTGATGGTGCCGTCGCCACAATCAATGAAATCGTTGCCGGCGAACACCTCGCCCTCGAGCACCTGCACCAGCACGATGTCGGACGAGCTGCCACAGCCATTGGTGATGGTCCAGGTGAAGACGTAGCTGTTGCCCGGCTGCAGGCCCGTGACCGGGGAGGCCGGGTTGTCGGGCTCGACGATGGTCACGCCCAGGTTGGCCTGTGCCTGAGGCTGCGACCACTGGCCGCTGCCCGCCAGGGGTGCTTTTGCCGAAAGGCTGACCTCGCTCACGTCACAGGCCTCGATGGTGTTGCCGGCATCGGCCATTTCGGGCGTATCAACCCGGATGGTCATCTCGTCGCACGAATAGTCGGTACAGCCGCCGAACGACAGGCACCACTGCAGCGTGTAGGTCTGCCCTGCCTGCAAGCCCGTGACCAGCGAGTTGGGGTCGTCGGGATTGACGATGGTGAGGCCGCTGCCGCTCACCACGCTCCAGCGGCCGCTGCCCGTGGTGGGCGGGGCCGCAGCCAGATCGAGGGTGCCGCCGTCGCAGCCGGCGAGGTCGGGGCCGGCATTGGCCTGGTTGGTGGGCACCTCGTTGATGGTCACCTGCAAGACGTTCGACACGTCCGACAGGCAGCCGTCGAGTTGCGCCACGACGAAGAAACCGAAGGTGCCCAGGTAAGCGCCCGGATCGGGCAGCGTAAACGAAGGCTCGGCAGTGGGCGGACCCAGGGGCTCGCCCGCTTCATCGAACCAACTGTAGATGGCATTCGGCGTCGCGGACGAGGGGGCCAGCGTGAGCGTCACTTCGTCCTCGGGATAGCAGAACGGGCCGGCGCTCTTGAGCACCGGCGTAGCGGGTTTGGGCTTGACCACCACCTCGGTGGTGGCCACGTCCGACCAGCAGCCGTTGAGCTGGATGCGCAGGCTGTACGTGCCTGCATGCATGTCGGGGTCTGCCGCACTGATGGCGGGGTTGCACACGTCGCTCGTAAAGCCGTTGGGACCGGTCCACTCATACACGGCGCCCGCCATGCAGTTGGCATTCAGTTGCAGGGCTGCACCTTCACAGACGGGCCCGTTGTTGGCGGGCACGGCCACGGGGCGCGCATAGACCGTGATGAAGGTCTCGCCCGACAGGGGCGAGGGGCAGCCATCAACCCATACCTGCACCGTGTAGCTGCCCGAATGGGCCGGCGTCGCAGAAGCAATGCTGAGGCTGGCCGCGGTGGTGGTGTCGGTGCCCAGAGGCGTATACCACACGTATTGCACCGACCCGCCATAGCTGGTGGTGCTGAGCACCAGCATGTCTCCTTCGCACAGCGTGTTGCCGGTGGCGGCAGCCGGAGCGGCAGGAGCGGGGATGGCGTCGGGCACATCGAGCACGTGCTCGGCGGGCAGCGAGCTGCAGCCGTCGCCCGTGGTGACGACCAGCGTGTAGATACCGCTCTTGGCCGAGGTGGCATTGGCAATGGTGGCCACGGCAGCCGTCGAGGTGTAGCCGCCCGGGCCCGTCCACGCATACGTATAGCTGCCGTCGTCGGGCGGGGTGACGGTGGGCGTGAGGTGGATGGTCAGCGGCCCGTCGGTGCAGGCAGGCGCATCGTTGACGATGGTGTCCACCGTCACGCGCGGGTTGACCGTCACGCCGACCGAATCGGTGACACTGCAACCAAAACTGTTCGACACCTGCACGGTATAGGTGCCCTGATGCGCGAGCTGGACGTTGGGCACCGCGACAGTGGCGCCGCTGGCCATGGCACCCGAGGGAAACGTCCACTTGAAGCTGACGTTCTGCGAGGGCGACGAAGCGGCGAGCGTCAGCGTCTGCCCTTCGCAGATGGGCTCGGGCGAGGCCGTCACCGCGTCGAGGATGGGCAGGGGCGACACATACACCGTGGTGGGCTGCGAGACGTTCGACTCGCACGAAGCACCCACGGCCACCACCGTCCACTCGCCGGCCTGTGCCGTGCTGAGGCCGTTGAGGGGCAGCACCGGATCGGTGGTGACGAAGGTGAGTTGCAGGGGGCTCGTCCAGCGATACGATACGGCTCCGGCCACGGGCGTAGCCGTGAGCAGGATGGTATCGCCCACGCAGGCGGGTGCTGCCGCCGAGGTCGGGTTGGACGGCACCGGCGTATCGGGCTTGTCGAGCACGTTGACCGTCGCAAAGGCCGGCTCGCTGGCACAGCCGAACCGATACACGATGAGCTGATAGACGCCGGCATCGGCCAGCGTGGCGCTCTGGATGACCGGCGGATATTGCTGCGTCGAGCTGAAGCCGTTGGGGCCCGACCACTGGTAAGTGATGCCCACCCCGCTGACGGAGGTGCCCAGCGCGATGGGCTCTTCCTCGCATACAGTGATGCTGGACGGCGTGGTCACGGCCACCGGCTGCGACACGATGTAGATGGTCGCCGTGTTGGACGGATCGGACACACAGCCGTCGCTGCGCTCTTTGACGACGTAAAAGCTCATCTCGCCACCCGGGTGCGGCCCTTCGAGCACGAGCTGGGGCTCTTGCGTCGAAGCGAGCAGGGTGCCCGCAGGAGGGGTGCCGCTGTACCAGTGGTAGGTAATGGACGAGCTCGGGGTGGCATTTACCGAAAGGGTAAAATCCTCGCTGTCGCAAATGGTGTCGGCGCTGATCTGCAACTGCGGTGCCGATACGGGCAATTGCGAGGGCGTCACCTGCAGCGTGCCCGAAGCGCTACAGCCCGTGATGCCGGTGATGGTGACGGTGTAGAAGCCGGCATACTGTTCGTTGGCATCGAGGATGACGGGGTTTTGCTCGAAAGAGACGAAGCCGTTGGGCCCCGACCAGGTGTACTGATAGACGTCGTTGCCGGGGGCGCTGGGCGGATTGGCGAACAGCATGAGCGAGTCGGAGCCACAGTTGGTGACGGCCGAAGGCATGGGCGGCACGGCCTCCACGCTGATGAAGGTCTGGCACTGGGTGGCGTTGCCCGACGAGTCGGTCGCGGTGAGGGTGACGTGCAGCGTGTCGCCGATGAGGCTGCAATCAACCAGGTTGGGCGCCACGCTCATCGCCGCGATGCCGCAGTTGTCCGAGGCCGACAGCAGCACGTCGGCCGGCTCGATGGTGTCAGTGACAAAGCCCGAGGGGTTGATCTCGACGAAAGAGGGCCCGCAGCTCAGCTCGGGCGGTGTCTGGTCTTCGACGGTAATGTCGAAAGAACACGAGCCGCTGTTGCCGTTGATGTCGGTCACTTCGTAGGTGAAGGTCGTCGTGCCGCGGCCGAGCGTCTTCGTCGGCGACACGAGGGGCGGCCCTACGGGCTCGGGCGCGAAGGTGGTGGCACCCGTGGCCGACAAGAGGGGCTGCACCGTCTCGTAGCTGAGCGTGGCGTAGATGAAGCTGGTGCTGTCGGGCTGGCCGTCGGCGGTCACCACGGCGGGGTCGCAGGGGTTGATGCCGTTGCCGGGGCTGCCCGGCGGCATGTTCTGGAACGACTCGGCAAAAAAGCTCACTGTGCCGGCGGCAGCCCAGAGATTGAACTGCTCGGCCGCAATGGCGAAGCTGACGGTAGCAGGCGCACCGCAGTTGCCGGCGCCCACCGGCGTACTGCCCAGCAGGTTGCCGTCGGGATCGTAGATGTTGAAGTACTCGTTGGGCTCGTCCACGTCGCCCTGCAGCGTGATGGTCAGCGTCACCTGAGCGGTAGCATTTGCCGAAAGGCCATTGAACACAAAAGTCTTGTCGTCGGCCACGTAGTCGTTCAGGTCGGGGTTCCAGCTGAAGGTCAGCAGGGCCGCAGCGCTGTCGGCGGGCTGCACGGCCACGACGGGAGTGGTCACGGCGCAGTTGTCAGACAGGGCGGCAAACAGCGGCACATCCACCTCGAGGGTGCAAGCGTCGGCGGGCAGGGCCAGCGTGGTGTCGGGCGGGCAGAGCACGACGGGTGGCTCGGCATCTTCGACGGTGACCGTATAGGTGCAGGTGCTTTCGTTACCGGCACAATCGGCGAAGTAGTAGGTGATGGTGTGAATGCCTTGCGGCAAACTGAGCGCTACGGGCGCCAGCGGCGCGGCCACGGGCGCACCGCCGTCGATGCTGTAGCTGAAGCGCACCTCGGCGGGCGAGAGGGCGTTGTAGCTGAGCGTCGCTTCGGCATAGCCGCCCGGGCACAGGTGGTTGACAGCATAGCGCCCCGGCAGGTTGGCGGGCACGTTGGGCACCAGGGTGATGGTGATGAGGCCGTCCTGTGTCCAGGGCAGTACCGTGGCCGCCGGAATGGAGAAGAGCGTGCTGCTGTTGCCGCACTGCACCGGCGTGTTGTTGGTCAGGCCGAGGATGGTGCCGTCTTCGCCCACTACGTAGAAAAACTCGGTGGCCTGCTCGGCATCGGCATTGACCAGGTTGATGGTGAGCGTCACGGCGCCGTCGGGAGCGAGGGGCGGCCCCGGCACGGGAATCTGCAGCACGACCGAATCGACGGGTGTTTCGAGCGTGTCCACGCCGGCCGGCACCGTGAAGGGGACACTGGCCGTGCCCGATACGGGGAAGGTGTCGTTGTTGCAGCCCTCGGTGATGAGGGGCAGTTCGAGCGTGAAAGAGGCTTCACACAAGCCCGGCTCGGTGGGCAGCACCGTATCGGCGGGGCAATTCTGGATGAGGGGCGCGTCCACGTCTTCGACGGTAAACGTGGCCGTAGTCGTGTTGGCGTTGCCGCATTCGTCCACCACCACGAAATCGACCGTCTGCTGGCGGTACACGCCAGGCACGGGCGAGGGACAGATCGCCGGCGGCAGCGAGGCCGGCTGCGTCGTGCCGCTGTTGAAGGCCATCCAGGTGAGGGCGCCGGGGCAGTTGTCGGCGGCGGCCGCCTGTGCCAGCGCCGCCACCCAGTCGGCAAAGATCGAGTCGGCGG
>WFYJ01000226.1 GCA_015490175.1 Saprospiraceae bacterium
AGCAAGCCCGCTACAGCCAGGTGCTGATTCAGCAGCAGGGTCAGATGAACCAGGCACAGGTACTGCAGCAGGGCGCTTACAACACGGCCATCATCAACCAGAGCGGCACGGGCAACACGGCAGTCGTTACGCAGGGCACGTTCTGATCAGGGGCAAGACAAACAAACACAGTGGTTTGGGAAATGCTGTTGCAAGGGTGTAGAGTTTAGGGTTTGGAGTTTACAACTCTGTGAAAATCAGTGCGTACTAAGTGGCGCTCTGTGTAACTGAATGATTTATCGTCAAAAATTCCCAAACCGAATTGCGTTGAGTATACACCGATTACACCAACAAAATTACCTGACCTTCACAACCGGATTTCCAAACCACTTTGATGCGCGTATATGCGTCTGGACAAATACCTCGTCGCGCAGGGGCTATGTGCTTCGCGTACCCGTGCACAGGAAGCCATCGCGGCCGGACTGGTTCGAGTGGACGGCCGGGTGGTGCGCAAGCCGGCACATGAGGTAGCGGCCGGTGCTGAAGTCGAGATGGTGGCGGAGCCGTGTCCCTATGTGAGCCGTGGCGGCCTCAAGCTCGAGCAGGCGCTGCGGGTCTTCGGCCTCGACCTGGCGGGCAGGCGCGTGCTCGACCTGGGCGCCAGCACGGGCGGCTTCACCGACTGCGCGCTGCAACACGGGGCCGCCTTCGTATATGCCGTAGATGTAGGTACCGATCAGCTCCATTCCTCACTGCGGGCCCATCCCCGGGTGCGCAGCTACGAGGGCCTGCACCTGCGCGAGCTCACCCTTGACCAGCTCGAAGGCCGGCCCGTTGATGTGGTCGTGGCAGACCTGTCGTTTATCAGCCTGAAAAAGGTGTGGCCGCTGCTGCCGCCACTCGTTTTGCCGGAAGGCGAAGTCATTGCCCTCATCAAGCCGCAGTTCGAGCTCGATGGCAGGATTCGTCTCAAGGGCGGCATCGTGCGTCGGCCCGGTTTGCGGAAGCGGGCCGTGGAGGGTGTAGTGCGTGCTGCCGCCGCAGCGGGATTTTACCTGCACGGCCTGACAACCACCTCAGTGGACGACCCGCGCAAGAAAAACGTGGAATATCCCGCCCTTTTCCGGCGCGAGCCGGCCAGCATTCCTTTCGAACGATGGTGGGAAAGCTGCACAGCCTGAGCCCCTCTGGTATTACATCGCCAGCAGGTCGATGCACAGGGCAGCCGACCACGAGAAGTGATCGGTGCCATAGCCTTTCTGCACCGGTGCGTTTTTGCGCGGGTCGAAGTATTCGCAGAAGCCGAACCGCTCGAGCAGTTCGATGGTGTCGTACTTGAGGCGGCGGGCATGGCGGCCCAGGCCGTAGCGCTGCAGGCCGTGGTAGAGCAGCCAGTTCATGTTGACCCACACGGGGCCGCGCCAGTAGCGCTCGGGGTCGAAGTCGGGATGTTGCATGTCGAAGGTGGGGCAGAGCCACGCGGGTTCGTCGGGCGTGCCGCTGAAGGCCGCGCTGTCGAGCCATTCGAGCAGTTGCCGTGCCTGATCCATGTCGGGTGCACCGGCGATGAGGGGCATGAGCGCCGAAGAGCTGTGGGTGGGCAGCAGCCGGTCGGCCACCAGGTCGTGGGCGGCGTAGCGTCCCTGTGTCGGATCCCACAACTGCCGGTTGATGGAAAAGATGGTCAGTTCGTTCCATTCGAGCAGGTCGCGCATGTCTTCGCCCAGCATGCCGCCAATGGCCACCAGACATTCATTGGCCCAGGCCAGGATGGCATTGAACAGGGGATCCTGCACGAGGAAGGGGCATTCGGCTTCGATGGCCTTGTCGTCGTAGTCGTGCCGGCGGAACAGATCCACCAGCCAGACGTAGCGGTCGTAGTCGTCGTCGGTGGGGCGGTGGCGGGCGGCCTCGGGGTTTTGCAGGTCCTGGCGCGCGTAGGGCGGCAGCCGGTCGCGGTCCACTTCGATGCGGCGCAGGGGCTCATCCCATACGGGCGAGTTGTCGGTGCCCGATTCCCACGGGTGGCGGATGTACACCAGCCCTTCTTCTTGCGGGTCGCGGTACTGATACAGGTACCGATGTGCGGCGACTACCTTGTCGAACAGTGGCCGGATCCACTCCAGGCCGGTTTGTTCGTCGGGGGCGCTTTGCAGCAAAAACCACAGGGCGATGCCGTGCACGGGCGGCATGGTGATGCCCGACGTCAGGGGCTGGCGGGGCGCCAGCGGCGAGCGCCACGTCTGCCAGAAGTCGGGGCCGGGAAAGTAGCGCGCTTCAGGATCGTCGCCGAAGACGATCTGGGGCAGCATGCCATGGGCCCACTGTCCGCGGAACAGGTGCGCCAAGTCGGCCAGGGCGCGCTGCGGGGCGTAGCGCGCATAGCCTATGGCGATGAAGCCGGCATCCCAGTTCCACTGGTGCGGATAGAGCGAGGGGGCCGGCTTGGTGAAGCTGCCGGTCCAGTTGTGTTCGAGCACGGCACGCGCTCGTTCGACGAGTAGCTCGCGGGTGTCCAAGGTCGTATGTTTTGGTTCAGGCTTTTCGGGCTGTCATTTGCCGAAAGGCAAGAGCTGTTCCAACTATTCGTCCTGCACAGGCCGGGTGTGCCTGGCCATGTACGCTCGGATGATCTGGTCGAGCCGCTCGGGGTTTACGCGGCTGGCGATGATTTTCTTGTCGGCATCGAGCAGGTAGAGGCGCGGCACGGTGACCGCGTAATACTTCTGCAGGGCTCTGGCCTTGAAGTAGGGGTCGGCCGTGACGATCCACGGCATGTCTTTTTCCACGGCGTCCTTGACGGCCTTGTCCAGGTCTTTGTAGGTGGCCGAGGTGATGCTGAAAATCTCGCCGCCGAGGGCTTTCCACTCGGGGTAGTATTTCTTGAGTTCGTCTTCGGTTTTGCGGCAGGCCGGGCAGCCGGGTTTCCAGATGAGTACCACTACGAAGGGCGCCTCGAGGTCGTAGAGCCGCACGAGCGAGTCGGTGAATGCCTGTTGTGCGCGGTCGAACCACTGCACCTCGACCTCGGGTGCGGGCCGGCCGATGAGCACACCGCGCATCATCTCGGCATCAGTGAGGATGCGCTGGAGCGATTGCTCATCCACCCAGGGTGCCTTGCCGGCGGCGTAGTAGTGGTCGGCCAAGTGGACGAAGACGGCATCGAGGCCCATGAAGGGCGGGCGGTAGTACTTGTTGAGCAGGTAGGTGAGCAGGAAGCGATACATCTCTTCGTTTTGTTCGGCTTTCGCCAAAAGGCTGTCCACGGCGGCGATGATGGTGTCGGGTTCGGGCGGGTGCAGCGCGTCGAGCCAGGTGTCCACCTTGTCGGCGACGATGACCGTGCGCACCAGGCCCGGCTCGCCAAAGTCGAAGGTGTCCCAGTAATGTCGGCGCAGGTACCAAAGGGCGGCGGTCGAGTCGGCGTCCTCGGGCGGTTCGATTTCGATGAGGGCCCTGATGAGTCTGGAGACGAAGAGGTGCGGGTTGGCCCGGGATACGGCTTCCTGGTAGTGGCGCACCTCGCGACCGAGGGCGTCCACGCTGTCCTGCATGCGGCGAAGGGTGGCTTCGTCGTACACCTTTTCCATGCGTGCCTGGATGGCGGCCGCACTGTCGAGGCGTTCCTGCACGTATTCGCGATACATTCGGAACAGGTCGTTCTCGGGCGAGCCCTTAATTTCCAGCCTTTCGGCAAAATCGGGAGCCGCGGTATGGATGGTGTAGCGCTGTCCGTCGTAGCCGACCAGCAGCTCGACCCACTTGTTGTCGGGCGGGAAGACGAGGTACCAGGTGCCGGCGGGCAGCATGCTGTCGAGGGCGAGGGTGCCTTTGCCCGCGCTGAGCGGAATGGTGTCGTAGGCATAGACGTTGCGCCCGTACTGGTAGGCCAGTGTCACGTAGCTTTCGTCGTAGTCATCCACTTCGATTTGCCAGTGGGCGCCCTGCCAGGCATGAGCGGGCAAGAACCACCACAGCACGCACGCCAGGATGAGCAGTTTCCTCATGGTCATTTCTCATTTGGGTACAGGGATATGGGCCAAAGATGCGCATTTTCGGCGTGAAGCCATGGGCTCGGGTGCTTCGGAAGGGTGTGTGGCCGACCCGGTCCGGCCAGGGCAGAGGACTCACCACACGGCGGCGCCAAGCCGCTGGCGTAGGACGGTGCCGTCGGCGCGGATCAGCTCGACGTACAGGGCATACAGGCCGCGTGGCGCAAGGCGACCGAAGTCGGTGCGGCCGTCCCATTGCAGTACGTTGCGCGTGCCCAGCCACTGCAGCTCGGGTGCGTGCCAGACGAGGCGGCCTGCCGCGTCGTAGATGCGCAGGCGCGCCGCCGCCGGCGCCTCCAGCGTGCACTCGACGAGCAGCACGTCTTCGAAGCCGTCGCCGTCGGGTGAAACCACCGGGCTGAGCAGGCGGCAGGGTCGTGCCTGCGTTTCCGCAGGCAGCGGGCGATACTGCGAGTTGGGCCGGGCAGGAGTGGCGTAGCCGGCGGTGGCGGCAGCCGAGTGCCAGTTGTCGGGGGTGGGCGGCCAGTCGGGCCGGATGCGCTCGAGGCTGACGCCGCGCGTCTGGCTGAGCAGGGGGCTGTGCCAGTCGGGCGACCAGGCTATGCTTTCCACCAGCTCGTAGTCGCTGTCGCTTCGGGCCAGCAGCAGGAGGGTGGCTCCTTCGTTGGGCAGGGCCGGCAGCGGCGCCTTGATGAGCAGGGCCGTGTCGGGCAGGCCGTGGTGCCGGCGCAGGCGCTCGGGCTCGGCGCTCAGCACCAGCCAGCTTCCGGGCCACCACAGGCGGTGCGCCGTCAGCGGCACCACGGTCGTGTCGCCATTGTCGTGCAAGAGGGCCAGCGCCAGCAGCGCCGGGTCGAGGGGCGCGTCGGCGGGCAGGGCCAGCTCGACGTATTCGGCGCCGTCCTCGTCGGGCTCGTACATGAGCTCGTTGATGCGTGCCGCGGCGGGCGATGCCTCGGGACGCCGCAGCGCCACTTCGAGGGGCTGGGCCAGTGCATTGCCCATGCAGTCGGCAAAGCCGGCCTCCACAGTGAGCGTCAGCGTCTGTCCGTCCGGCAGCGGTGCGCCGAGGACGAGGTGCACCGCTTCGGGGCGTTCGGCCGCGACGGAGGCCTGCCACACGGGCCAGCGGGCGTCATTTGCCGAAAGGCGCAACTGAAAAAGCGACGTATCGGCGGCGGCAGCTTCGTCCACGGCCTCGTCGAAGACCAGCCACAGCTCGTCGGGGCGAGCGGCGGCGACCTCGATCCAGCGCAGGCGCGGCGGCAGGGTGTCGGGCAGGGTGGGCGGCAGGCTGTTGGGGCGGCCCGGCGTGCCGCCGATGAAGGCGAGCGTGCTGCTCCAGTTGTCGGCGCCGGCGCAGAGGGCCTCGGCATTGCGCATCTCGAGCGACCAGCCGCCTTCGTCCTTGCCGTCGCGGTGCCAGGCAGGCGACCAGGTGAGCTGGTGCACCACCGTGCCGGCGTCGTCGCGCAGCGTCAGGGTCGAGCCGCTGTTGGCGATGGCGGGGAAGCCGTCCACGCCCAGCGTTTTGCCGAAAGGCGCAAAATCGGCGGCATGGGCGGCGTCGGTCAGCACCACGTACTGGCCGGGCAGCAGGTAGTGGTGGGGCAAGGTGGCCGTGCTGTTGTTGGAGGCAAAACTCCAGCCGGCCAGGTCGAACACGCGCGCGCTGCGGTTGAACAGCTCGACGTATTCGGCTTCGGGCAGGCCGTGCGCGGGCGTGGGGTCGGCCATGATCTCGGTGATGAGCACGTCGTGGCGCTGGGGCGCGGCGGTGGCGTACCACAGCAGCTCGAGCGTGTCGGCGGCGGCATTGCCGGCCAGGTCGGTCAGGGCGGGCGCTGCGAGGCGATACGTCTGGCCGCTCTGCAGGGGCGGCGCCAGCAGCAGATGGACGCGCGTGGGGTCATTGGCGTCGCGCCAGCTCTCGGCCACGAGCACGTCGGCCGGCTCGATGGCAAAGGACGCCGGATCGGCGGCGCTGACGGCAGCGACGGGCTCGGAGCAACTGAGCACGAGGTGGTCGGCAGCGAGCACGGTGACGCCCAGCAGGCGGGGCGGCTCGTCGTCGGCGCGAAAAGGCCCGCACACCACGTCGTCGAAGAAAAAGGCCTGGGCGCGCGTGGCGGTGTAGCGACACCACAGGCCGAAGTACCAGCCTTGCGGCAAAAAGGGATCGGCGGCCTGGCCCTCGAACGCATAGTCGGTGCCACCCGTGTAGTCGGCCTCGAGCGTCCAGGTGCCTTGCGGCAAACGGCGCACGCGCAGGCGTGCCACGGCCGGATCGGCGCCCACGGCGCCGGCCGTGCCGCTCAGCAGGGTGGTGGCCTGTCCGTCTTCGACGCGCACCAGCAGCAGGGCGTCGCCGCTGCCGCTGATGCCGCCCACCTGGATGTACCAGCCGTTTTGCGCCAGCGACAGGTCGGCATCGTCGGCGATCAGCCAGATGCGGGCGTGGTTGGCGCTCGAAGGCGCAAAATCGAGCCGCACGAAGCACGTCCACGTGAGCGTGTCGTCGGGGTGGGGCAGACCCGGCAGGGGCGTCACCAACCAGCGGATATTGGACGAGGCGGGGTCGGCATCGGCGAGCTGAAGCTGCCCCTCGGCATTGACGATGAAGCGGTCGGTGTGGCCGGTCCAGGCAGGTTGCGCGCTGAAGTCGCCGTCGGAAAAGTCGTCGGCCAGCCAGAGCTGGGCATGGGCCGTCAGGGCACACAGCAGCAGCGGGAGGAGGGTGAGGCGTAACATCGGGTCAGGTGTTTGGGTATATACGCAACGCAATTCGGTTCGGAATTTTTGACGATAAATCATTCAGTTACACAGAGAAGCACTGAGCACGCACTGATTTTCACAGAGTTGTAAACCCTAAGCCCTTGCCACAGGATTTCCCATACCACTTTTATTTGAGTATAATTTGGTCGTGGATTGTGGGTTGTGGGGCGCGTCGTCACGGCCTGCCCCGGCCCTCGAGACCGTTACGGCTCTGCCCCCTTTCGGCAATTTCCACTTTCCTCACTGCACAGGCCCTCATCCTTTTTCGGAAATCTCGTCCAGCGTTTTTAGCAGGTAGCCCTGCCCGACCGCTTCCCATGCGATGCGGGCTTCGCGAACCCAGGCCGCGCGCTTTTCTCCGGTGTGTGCTTTGGCGAGTTTTGCGCATGCCAGGCCGATGGAATATTTGTTTCCCGTCTGCCTGTAAAGCTCAAGGGCCGATTCCCATAGGGCGATGGCCTCGCTGCGCAGCCCCTCCGACATGCGTAAATCTCCCAAACCCATAAGGCAGTTGGCTTTGCCCAACAGGTCGCCGATTTTTTCGTACAAGCGCAGTGCCTGTCGGAAATGTTTTTCGGCCGTTTCATGGTCCGATTGCCGAAAGGCCAACTCCCCGAGACTTCTCAGACAATTGGCCATTCCCAACAGATCGCCGGTTTTTTCGTACAGGCTCAGCGCCTGCCGGAAATATTCTTCGGCCACTTTGTGCGATTGCGAGAAAGCCAGATTTCCCAGCTTTTTCAGACAAGTGGCCTTGCCCAACAGGTCGCCGGTTTTTTCGTACAACTGCAGCGCCTGTCGGAAATGTTTTTCGGCTGTTTCGTAGTCCGATTGCTGAAAAGCCAGCTCTCCAAGGTTTTGGAGACAATTGGCCATTCCGAACAGATCGCTGATTTGTTCGAACAAGGCCATTGCCTGCCGGAAATGTTTTTCGGCTGTTTCGTAGTCCGATTGCTGAAAAGCCAGCTCTCCAAGGCTTTGGAGACAATTGGCCATTCCCAACAGATCGCTGATTTGTTCGAACAAGGCCATTGCCTGCCGGAAATGTTTTTCAGCCGCCTCGTGGTCCGATTGCCAGAGAGCCAGGCTTCCAAGACTTTGAAGGCAATTGGCTTTGCCCAACGGGTTGCCGATTTGTTCGTACAGGCTCATTGCCTGTCGGAAATATTTTTCCGCTGCTTCCTGGTCCAATTGCCAGAGAGTCAGGTCTCCAAGATTTTGAAGGCAATTGGCTTTGCCCAACAGGTCGCCGATTTGTTCGAACAAGGGCAGCGCCTGTCGGAAATATTTTTCAGCCGTCTTGTTGTCCGATTGCCGAAAGGCCAGCTCTCCAAGACCTTGAAGGCAATTGGCCATTCCCAACGGATTGCCGATTTTTTCGTACAAGTTCAGCGCCTGTCGGAAATATTTTTCAGCCGCCTTGTTGTCCGATCGCCGAAAGGCCAGCTCTCCAAGACTTTGAAAGCAATTGGCTTTGCCCAACAGATCGCCGGTTTTTTCGTACAAGCGCAGTGCCTGTCGGAAATGTTTTTCAGCCGCCTCGTTGTCCGATTGTCGAGAAGCCAGCTCTCCAAGACCTTGAAGGGAATTGGCCATTCCCAAC
>WFYJ01000227.1 GCA_015490175.1 Saprospiraceae bacterium
GGCCAAGGCACCGTCGGCTGCTGAAGTGCATCGGCCACCTCTCTCCGCAGGCCGGGCTTGGGTTGGAAGTACGAGCCGATCAACCGGGTACCCATAAAGTTGATACGACTTTTTCGGACTCAGAGTTAGTACGACTTAATTGGATTCAACACGCAGTTTGCACAATCGGTCACTCCCGCTCTCTTCTCACTCCCTCACTCCTCTCTCCATCACTCTTCACTCTTCACTCTTCACTCTTCACTCTTCACTCCTCACCATACTCCATCCGCAGCAGCTTTTCCATGTCGGCGATCAGGCGATCGACCGATTCGGGGTCGGTGCCGTCGGCAAAGGAGCGTACGCGCCGCTTGTCGTCCACCAGGATGATCTTGCCACTGTGATCGAATCCGCCCGGGGCGTCGGGATCCTCGATGGCGATGCTGAAGTAATCATCGGCGATGTCATAAATGGCATCCTTGTCGCCGGTGACGAAGTGCCACTTGTCGGTGCGCACGCCCAGCTTGGTGGCATAGTCTTTCAGTCGGGGAATGGTGTCGTGCTTCACGTCAATGGTATGGGCCAGCAGGGCCACGCGGTCGTCGTCTTCGAAGTGCTTGTAAATGCGCAGCATCTGTTTGGTCACCTTGGGGCAGATGGTCGGGCAACTGATGAAAAAGAAATCGGCCACGTAGATCTTGCCCTTGAAGGTTTCGTTGGTCACCACCTGACTGTCCTGATCAATGAATGCAAAGTCGGGGATCGTGTGGTAGATGGTGTCGCCGTTTTCGATGATCTTTTCGCCCAGAATGGGCAGGGGCTCTTCGGGCCGGCTGCATCCGAGGCCCAGCAGCACGAGGGCAGCAAACATCCGGAGTGCGTTTCTCATTGGTTGGTTTCTTTTTGAGGTTCGAGTATTTGCAGCAGTCGTTGTCCCTTTTCGAGCGAATTTTCCATCAGCGTCTTCACCGTGCTGATGTTGTTGTATTCCGTTTTCAGATAGGTCATGATCTGCTCGTGATTCTGGTTCTTGCGCAGATCGGGCAGCTGTTTCAGCTCGTTCATCCATTCGTACATGGCGTCCACGGCACTTTCGAGCAGTTTGATGGTTTCCTCGACTTCCTGGCGTTGGGCGGGGCTGAGGTCTTTGCGGTCGAGGTGCTTTTTCAGCTCGTTGGCGGTGCGCTCCAGCTCGCTGGTCTTGGGCATCACGGCGTCGTGGACTTCCATGATCTGGTCCCACAGTTCGTTTTCGAGTTTTTGCTCCACGCTCAGGTCGTCGTTCTGGTTGGTCTCGTTTCCGGAAGGGGATGCACAGGCCGCCCACAGGATCGGCATCAGCAGCGAAAGCAGTATCGTTCTCATGGTCAACTTGTTTTGTCGGGCAAAGTTAATCGTTCGCTGTTCGCTTTATGTGTCCGACACCACCGGACTTTGGTGATCATTGTCAGTCGTCGGGCGGCGGCAGCATTTTCCGGCGCCACTGTTTCTTCTCGGACCGTTGCTGTTTGGCGTGGCGGCGCGCCGCCTTGTCGATGCGCGTTCTATGGCCCTTGCGCCGGGCCCGGGGGCGCGTACCCGTGGCTACCAGCTCCAGCAGGGCCTGAATCGCGGCGGCGCGGTTGCGGTGCTGCGATCGGTGCGTGTCGCGCACGACGACCAGTTCACTGCCATTGATCAGCCTTTCGGCAAAAAACGCCAGCGCGCGTGCCCGCTCTGCTTCACTCAGACCCGCAGTAGTGCGCAGGTCGAGGCGTGCCTCCACGCGCGTTTCCGTTTTGTTGGCGTGTTGACCACCCGGCCCCCCGCTGCGCGAAGTGTGTATCCTGATGTCTTTGATGAGCTGTTTCGTGTCCATGGCAGGTGGGAGATTTCCGCGGCAGGGGGTCGGGAGACGCACGGCATGCGTCCTTCACGGCGACGCAGGCTGTGCGCCTGCCCGTATCAATAGCCGGCTGCCTGGCCGTCCTTGCGCGATTCCGAAGCGCCGATGTACACGCCCCGTTCGGCGTCGTACATGATGGCCTGGTAGCCGCCGTAGCCGCCCAGGTCGAAGCCCACGTCGTGGCCCATGCGCATGAGCCGCCGGATGGTCTCATAGCTGAAGCCCGATTCGAGGGTGACGGTGCCACGGCCGCGCGCCGGTTGTCCGGTGGGTGTCGAGCTGCCGTGGTGGGCGATGCGCGGGGCGTCGCCGGCTTCCTGCAGGTTCATGCCAAAGTCGATGATATTGATCAGGATCTGCACGTGGCCCTGCGGCTGGAAGTCGCCACCCATCACGCCGAACGACATGAAGGGCTTGCCGTCTTTGGTGACGAAAGCCGGAATGATGGTGTGGAAGGGGCGCTTGCCCGGCGCATAAGTGTTGGCGTGGCCCTCTTCGAGGGTGAACAGCTCGCCGCGGTCTTGCAGCATGAATCCCAGTTTGGGCGGCGCCATACCCGAACCCATGCCGCGGTAGTTGCTCTGGATGAGCGAGACCATGTTGCCCCACTGGTCGGCCACGGTGAGGTAGATCGTCTCGCCGGCCGAAATTTCTCCGGCTTCGTAGCGGCCTGCGCGGTCGTCGCGGATGAGCTTGCGGCGTTCGGCCGCGTACTCCTTGCTGATCAGCGTTTCGACGGGCACCTCGGCGAAGTCCATATCGGCGTAGTACTTCGCCCGGTCTTCGAAGGCCAGCTTTTTCGCCTCGACGAAATAGTGGATGTGCTCGGGGCTGCCAAACCCGTAGCGGGCCAGGTCGTAGCCTTCGAGGATGTTGAGCATTTGCAGGGCGGCGATGCCCTGGCCATTGGGCGGCAGCTCCCACACGTCGTAGCCGCGGTAGTTGGTCGAAACGGGCTCGACCCATTCGGAATGGTGGTTGGCCAGGTCTTCGTAGCTCAGGAAGCCGCCCTGTTCCCGGATGAAGTCGGCGATGGTGCGGGCAATGTCGCCCTTGTAGAACACGTCGCGGCCCTCATTGGCGATGCGGCGATAGGTGTTGGCCAGGTAAGGATTGCGGAACACATCGCCTTTCTGCGGCACATGGGTGCCGTCAGTAGTCCAGGTATCGAGGATGTTGGGGAAGCGCTCGGCGAAGCGCGGCACCGAAAGATTGAGGTAGTAGGCAATCAGTTCGGTGACGGGAAAGCCTTCCTCGGCATATTGGATGGCGGGAGCGAGGATTTCCGTCATGGGCAGCTTGCCGAATTTGCCGTGCAGCTCGAACCAACCGTCCACGCAGCCGGGCACCGTGACGGGCAGGGGCCCGTAGCTGGGTATTTTTTCGTAGCCGTTTTCCCGAAACCACTCGAGCGTCAGGCTTGCGGGCGAGCGGCCCGAGGCGTTCAGGCCGTAGAGTTTCTGCGTCTTGCTGTCCCACACGATGGCAAACAGGTCGCCCCCGATGCCACAGCCGGTAGGCTCCATCAGCCCGAGCGCAGCATTGGCTGCGATGGCGGCATCCACTGCCGTGCCTCCTTTTTTCAGGATGTCCAGCGCGATCTGGGTGGCGAGGGGGTGGCTCGTGGCGGCCATGCCGTGCTGTGCGATCACTTCCGAGCGGGTGGCCCACAACTTGCCCGTAATGCGGTCTTGCCCTGTCAGGCTCAAGGCACAAAAGGACAGGAGTCCGGTCCAGATGATGCGAGTCATTTGAAAGCATTTTTATTTGACAATCGGGTGAAATTTCATGCTCGAGGCAATGCGGTTCGGGAATTTTGACGATGGTCAATGGACATTTTTGATTGAGCAACCGAAGAACCGAGGATTTGAGCAAATAGCCTTCTGAAAAAGTCGAAAAATTTTCAGTTACACAGAGTGCCACTGAGAAGGCACTGATTTTCACAGAGTTGTAAACCCTCAACCCTCAACCCTCGTATGGCCCCTTTTTTCACCGGACTCATTGCCTGATGAGGATGCGCGTGGCCGTTCCGCGCGGGTGGGCCACACTGAGCAGATAGGCACCCGAAGGCAGCGCACTCAGATCGAGCTGTGCTTGCCCCTGCTCGGCGATTACTTTCTGCCTGATGTGCACCATGCCCTGCACGTCGCACAGCTCAAGGCGCAGCTCGCCTTCAGGCAGGCCGGAAAGATAGACGACCTCTTGGGTGGGATTGGGCCACATGGCAAAGTCGAGGCGGGTTCCGGGCGCCGATGTTGCCGTGACGGCTTCCACCACGATGGGATCGGACCACCAGGTGCAGCCGCGGTCGTCCACCACCTGGCACAGGTATTCGCCTGCCGGCAAACCCTCGATGGTCATGCCGCTACCCACCATCTGCCCGTTGTGCCACCAGATGTACTCGTAGGGGGGCACGCCCCCACTTACCTGCACCATGGCCGAGCCGTCGGCCTGGCCGTTGGTTTCGGGCGTGGTGCTCACCTGCTCGAGCACGATGGGTGGCGGATCAACGAGCGTGAACATGACGGGGATGGAGCAGCCCGCGGCGTCGGTCACCGTCACTTCGTAAGTGCCCGCAGAAAGCATGGCGGGATCGGCGCCGCCCCAATCGTAGGTGTACGGCGGTTGCCCGCCCGTGGCAATCAGGCTTGCCGTGCCGTCGGCGCCGCCGGCGCAGGTGGGCGCTGTGGCTTCTACCTGCAGCGCCAGGTCGTAGGTGAGCGTGATTTGCCACGTGCACGTCTTGCTGAATCCGGTGCCGTCGCTGATGCGCCAGCTCACGCTCGTCGTCCCTTCCGGGAAAAAGGCGCCCGGTGGCGGTCCGGCGAGCTGCTCCATGTCAGGCGTGCAGTTGTCCGTGACCTGCGGCAGGGCATAGTCGAGCGGGCCGGCGCACTGGTGCACGGTGATGTCGGGCGGACAGGTGACCGTGGGAGCGCTGCCGTCGAGAACGGTGACCTGGATGGCGGCCTCGGCCACATTGCCCGAGTGGTCGGTGACGCTGAGGGTGGCCGTGGTCGTACCCAGGTCGGTGCAGTCGAACAGGTCGGGGCTGACGGAGATGTCGGCCACGCCGCAGTTGTCGGTGGCCGAGGTGAGGGCGGTGAAGGGACTGAGTGTGGCCGTGCCACTGGCATCGAGCCAGACGGTCACGTCGTGGGCGTTCACGGTGGGCGGCACGTCGTCGGAAGCCGTCAGCTCGAAGCTTGTCGTTTCGGCACAGCCGATGCCGTCAGTGACGGTCACCGACCAGGTGCCTTCGCCCAGGCCCGTGGCAAAGGTGCCGCTCTGGCCGTTCGACCAGGTGATGGTGTAGTTGCCGTCGCCGCCCTGCACGCTGGCCGTGGCCATGCCGTTGGTGCTGCCCGGACAGGTGGGCGGCGTGGTGTCGAGCGTCAGGCTGAGGGAGCAGCCGCCGGCGGAGACGGTGGCGCTGGCCGTGCCGGTACAGCCGTTGGCATCGGTCACGGTGACCACATAGGTGCCCGGGGCCAGATTCGTCAGTTGGGGGCCGCTGCCTCCGTTGCTCCAGGTGAAGGTGTAGGGCGGCGTGCCGCCTGTAGCGGTGGCGGTAGCGGTGCCGTCGGCGGCTCCTGCTGCCGTCTCGGCGGTAGCTTCGGCCTGGATGCTCAGGGGCGGAGGGGCCGACAGAGTGGCCGTAGCGGTCGCCTGGCAGCCGTCGCTGCCCGTCACGGTGACCGCGTATTCGCCTGCTGCCAGGCCGCCGATGGTCTGGGTCTGAGCACCGGTGTTCCAGAGATACTGGTAGGGCTCGTTGCCGCCTGCAGGCAGGGCGGTCAGGCTGCCGTCGGCGGTGCCGGCGCAGGAGGGCGGCATCGGCTGTAACTGGACGCTCATTGCGCCGCAATTGTACGCGCTCACCTCGGCCGAGGCGGTGGTCGTACAGCCATTGGCGTCGGTGAGAGTGAGCGTGTAAGTGCCCGGGGCCAGCCCGGTGATGGCGGGTGTGGTGGCGCCGTTGCTCCACAGGTAGGTGTAGGGCGGGGTGCCGCCCGAAGCATTGCTGCTGATGGAGCCGTCGTGGGCGCCTGCCGCCGATTCGCCATTTGCCGAAAGGCTGAGCGTCAGTGGCGCAGGCTCCTGCACCTGTATGCTGGCGCCGGCCACGCAGCCGTTCTCGTCGGTGACGGTGAGGAAGTAGGCCCCGGCGCAGAGGCCACTCTGGTCGGGCTGGTCGGGCAGTCCCGCACTCCACGACCAGGTGAGGTTGCCCCAGCCGCCGGTGGCATTTGCCGAAAGGCTGCCATCGCAACTGCCGTTGCAGGAGGCGTCATTTGCCGAAAGGCTGACTGTCAGGCCGCAGGGCAGGATGAGGCGTATGTTGTCTATGTAGAGTCGGTTGCCCCAGCCCGAAATGTTGAGGAAGGCAAACGACAGGTCGGGCTCGTCGGCAAAGGCGCTCAGGTCGATGGTTTCGGTGCGCCACTGCTGCGGTGTGGGCGTGAAGGGCGTGCTCTGGGGCCCACTCGTGGCCAGCAGGGCGCCGCCTTTGTAAAAGACGGGTTGGTCGAAGAGCTGTCCGCAGTTGGTCGAGACGCCAATCCAGAGCGTGTCGCTCAACTGGTCGCTGAACTGTGCATAGGCCAGGTCGAAGGCCAGCGAGACGGGGCCATTGACCTGCGAGAGGTCGAACACGGGCGTGATGAGGGCATCGGCCGTGCCGTAGGGATTGTTGGTCTGCGTGCCCGCAAAATTGTCGAACAGGGCCGAGCCGCTGCCCTGGCCCCAGGCCGACACGCCCGCGGCGTATTGCCACTCGAAGTCGTCGCCCGAGATGTTGAATGGAAAGACGCCGTTGGCGGTGGGGTTCCACTGCGGGTTGTCGAAGTCTTCGGCAAAGGGCAAAGGCGCGGGCGCCACGTAGGTGCCCGTCACCTGGATGGTGTCGTTGGCGGGGCGCTCGTCGGGCTGGCCGTCGGGCAGGGCCGTCCACACCGTGTAGGTGAAGTTGCCGGGCTGGGGCAGCCACAGGGGCAAGGCGACGAGCGCGGTGTCGCCATAGGCGAGGCTGCCCTGCCAGAGGATGGTGTCCACGCCGCTGCCGGCAGCGACGTAGATGCGGAGGCTGTCGAGCGGGTCGGTGCCGTGATTGCGCAGGTAGAGCACGGGAGCGATGCTGTCGGCGCCGCACAGCCGGTCGGCGGGGCCGTCGAGGCCGACGAGGGCGGTGTTGTGGGTGGGCAGGTTGCAGCGGGCCCATGCGCCTGCCGCCAGCGCGGTGCGCGGGGCGTAGTTGAAGCCGCTGTCGGTGCCCTGCAGCACGGCCCGCATGACGTTGGCCTGACCCTGCGTGAAGGAAGTGTAGCAGTTGTGGGTCACGTAGTCCATGTGGTTGACGTACATGTGCTCGTTGCCGCAGCTCACGGGCCCCTGCGGATAGCCGTCGCTGCAGTCGAGCGTGGCGTATTCGGAGGTGGGGGCATCCACATTGGGCGTGTCGTCTATGCCGTCGTCGTCGTAGCAGTTGTCGCCGTCCCAGGGATGGGGCAGGCCGAGGTAGTGGCCCGTCTCGTGCTGCAAGACGCGATAGCTCGACTGGCTGAAGCCCGGCCCGCCAAACCAGCGGTAGTCAATCACGGCGCCGTCGGTGTTGCTGCCCATCTGTCCGGGCAGGGGGTAGTTGGCAAAGCCGACTACGCCGCTGTCGGCCGTCGTGCCCGGAATGGGCAGCACCCAGACGTTGTAGTAGTGCAGCGGATCCCAGATGGTCTGGGGCTTGATCTCGCTGTTGATGTTGTTGTTGGTCCAACTGGTGCCCGTGACTTGAAGCTGGTGCCGCACGATGCCGGTAGTGGGGTTGCCCTGCGGGTCGACGCCGGCCAGGCAGAACTCGATCTTCGGCGTGCCGCGCACGGGCTTCCACTGTGCCGGCGTGGCGCTGAACTCGGGATTGGTCGCAGAGAAGTCGAGGTTGAGCTGCTCGATCTGGGCGATGACCTGCGCGTCGGAGAGATTCTGGCCGGTGCCCACGGGCTCGCCGTTGTGGATGATGTGCACCACCACGGGCACAGTGATGAGGGTGTCGGCGTTTTCGGATCCATCGGGCTGGCTGAGGACAGGCGTGACGACTTTGGTGTATTTGGCCAGGGCCTGGGCGTAGTCGGGGTGTTGCTGCGCAAGCAGTTGATTGTAGGTGTCGCTTCCGCAAACGGGACCCGGGCCCTGCTGTGCCATCATCGGAAAAGTGAGCAGCAGACACACAATGATTGCGATCTGTTTCATGGGCTGGCGGTTTTTGGAAAAGCACATGCGAGGAATCCGGCCTCAGTCGGTCCATTCGATCTGTTCGGACCGCTCGTAGATGCCACACCCCTTGTGGCGTACGAGCAAAAACAGGAGCAGAAGCAAGATAAGCACAAATCCGACACGGATGATCCGGCCGAGAAGATCCCTTCGATTTGCGGTCATGACGGGTGGGTTTTTTGTGCTCGTGGCTCGTGGGTTTTGGCTCGTGGGTTTCCCGGTGGGGCCATTTTTCGTGAAAATAACAGTGAGGCTACTGAAAAAACCCAAAATCTCACGCAACTACTTGTTCCCGAAGTTTCGGAGCTTGTTCCGACTTTTCGGAAACAGGTTCCGATTTTTCGGAAACAGGCTACGATTTTCGGGGTTGTCACAGACTTTTTCAGTGCGCTCTTGAATCAAATCCTCGATTCCTGAGTCCCCTGAAAAAAACCAAAATCTCGCGCAACGCCGCAACAGCTTGTCCCGACCAAAGTCGGGGACGCAACGATTCGCAATGTATTTTTTATTTTAAATCAGCATGTTATCTATAGTGGACACGCGTCACGCGTTACGTTGTCACTGCCTGCCCCGACCAAAGTCGGGGTTGTTA
>WFYJ01000228.1 GCA_015490175.1 Saprospiraceae bacterium
AGGCCGGGGGACGGCGTTATTGTCCCCCGGGCGTTGGCGGAGGGTAACTGCTCGCCGGGAATTTTTTTTCAAAAAAATGTGGAAACAGGTAACTCTTTGACACTTTTCGGTGATATACTCAACGCAATTCGGTTCGGGAATTTTTGACGATAGTCATTTTGCGATGTAGAGATGGAGCGACGGAGTGAGTGAGGGAGGAGTGAGGAGAGCAGAGAGAGGAAGTGACTGATTGTGCAAACTGCGGGACGACTGCGTCTTCTGCGTCTGAAAGCTGCGGTTTCAATGCGTGAGGAATCGAAGAACCGAGGAATCGAGGATTTGACAAAAAACTGGCAGTTAATAAGAAAAACTTTAAACCCTGAACTCTAAACCCTGAACAATACATCCTCAACCATTGCCACAGGATTTCCCGAACGACTTTGATGCGGGTCCAAGAGGGAAGAAGACGGTGTGTATGCTTTTTCTGAACACAAAATTGCAAGCCTTATGAAGCAGAAGCAACCCGGATCGCCTCGAAGGAAGGCACCTCCTTGAAGAAACATTGCAAACCCTCAAACCAGTTATTCCATGCTTGATGTCTTTACCAATGAATTCATGCCGCTAAGCGAATCGCTGTATCGCTACGCTTACCGGCTGACGCGCAACGAGGAAGACGCCAAAGACCTCGTGGCCGACACCTACAAGCGAATCTGGGAGCGCATCTCGAGCTATGAGCCGGGCTCCAACCCCATGGCCTTTGCCGCCGTGGTGATGAAGCGCATCTTCCTGAACGACATGCGCAGCCGGGAGCGTCGTGGCTATGTGGAAGACATCGAAACGCATGCATATCACCTGAAATCCGGCAACGACCATGCAGTGGAGTATGCCGCTGTCGTGGAAGCCCTCTCTGGCGAAGGCGAACTTCCCGACGGCTTGCTTTCCGATGCCGTCGTGACGGCCCTCGAGCAGCTGAGTGCGCAGGATCGGTTCATTCTGGCCCAGAGCCTTGCCGGCGTGAAAAACGATGAGACGGCCCGCGAGCTCGGCATGAACGTCAATACGCTGAAGGTGCGCCTGCGTCGCATCCGCCTCAAGCTGATCGAGGATATGGAAGCATATTGCGCGGAGCAGTACAATATCAAGCTGAATCGAAAACGATAAATCGGAACGGGAAGCGGGTGCCAATATGGCACTGCGCTTCTCTTTTTATTTTGCGCACTGTCAGCTATTCATCCTTTCGAACGTATCGATCACGCATATAGCGATACAGAAAAATATAAAGACATGAAACGTGTAACCCTTGGCGCATTCGATCCCGAACTGAGGACGAAAATCATTGAGCTGGTCTGGACGCCGGAAAACTTTTCAACCCCACACAAAAAGCAGCTGATCCGGCAGATTTACGCTCATCCCCTCCTTTTGCGCTATTACCGCTTTCAGCGCCATCTGAAAAAGAAAACGCGCGAAATCCTGCTCGAAACACCCCCTCCTCCCCCCGATCTCGACGCCTATATCCTCGATCGCGTTTTTGGTCAAAAATGAGCCTGCTGGAAAAAGTCTGAAAAGATTGTTCAGTTATACCCGAATCAAAGTGGTTTGGGAAAACCGGTTGTGCAGGTTGAGTTGAGGGTTGAGCGTGTAGCGTTTAGAGTTTAGAGTTTAAAGTTTTTCTTGTTGACTATCAGTTGTTTGTCAAATACTCGATTCCTCGGTTCTTCGGTTCCTCGGTTCCTCAGCCAAAAACCGCAGCTTTCAGCCGCAGATGGACGCAGTTTGAGCGCAGTTTTTACTGTCGTTGAGGGTTGAGCGTGTAGCGTTTAGAGTTTAAAGTTTTTCTTGTTGACTATCAGTTGTTTGTCAAATACTCGATTCTTCGGTTCCTCGGTTCCTCGATTGCTCAGCCAAAAATGTCCATAGTCCATAGTCTATCGTCCATCGTCAATAATTCCCGAACCGAATGGCGTTGCGTATCAATCAAAATCGAGCTTGAAGCGTTTTTGCAGTTCGCGCAACAGGGGATTCTTGGCTGCGAGATAGTGATACTGCTCGTGGCGCGTCACGGGCCTGCGCTGCTCGTCTTGCTGTCGCTGACCCTGTGCGGCCTCATCCACCTCGACTTTGAGTGCGAGCTGATCATTGCCGAACCATTCGCGCAGAAAGTCCATCAGGCGTGTTTCGCGACGGATCGAGTCGGCCACGATCGCTGAGGATGCCGTGCAACGTACGACGTGGCCGTCCAGCTCGAATTGCGCCTTCCGCAACATGGCGGCAATCGTTTCCCGGTCTGTAGTTTCAATGTACTGCTCGACGGCTTTCGCGAGCTCCTCCTGCGCCAGTGCCGGCTTCTCCTTCCTGGTTTCTGGCTGGTCGCTCGTATCGTTGGGGTCGAGCGAGATGGAGGGTGTGCGGCGCAGGTGCGTCTTGACGCGGCGCGGCGCAGGTGCACCGCTCGGCCTGGTCGGTGGCTGTTGCTGTGGGGGGCTGGCGGGTGTGGCCGGCGGCTTCTGCTCGGTGGTCGCAGGGCGATCTTCTTGCTCCTTTCTGGGCTGTGGTCGTGCCGGTGGCGTCCGGGTGGTCGGTGTCGTTTGGTCGGGTTCAGCTACGGCTGGACTTTTTTTTTCCTCGGCGGGGCTGGTCGGTGGCGTGTGCGCCGCCAGCTCGATGGCGCGGTTGAGCCAGGCCATTTTCATGAGCGTCAGTTCGACGTGGAGGCGCTTGTTGCGCGCTTCCTTGTACTGCAGCTCGCACTTGTTGGCCAGCTCGAGGGCCGACATGAGGAAGGAGGCCGGGCTGAGTCGTGCCTGGCGGTCGTAGCGTTGCAAGAGCGTGTCGCTCACCTCGAGCAGGGGGCGCGTGGCTTCGTTTCTGGCCATGAGCAGGTTGCGCAGGTGCTCGGCAAAGCCCGCCATGAACAGGTCGCCCTCGAAGCCCTTCTTCAGCACCTGGTCGAAGAGCTGCAGCACGCGGGGCATGTCTTCCTGCAGCAGCGCATCGACGAACTGGAAGTAGTAATCGTAGTCGAGGATGTTGAGGTTCTCGATGACGGCTTCATAGGTGATCCTGTCGCCGGCATAACCGGCGATGCGGTCGAAGATCGAGAGGGCATCGCGCAGGGCGCCGTCGGCCTTCTGGGCGATGATGTGCAGCGCATCTTCCTCGGCCTCGATGCCTTCGCGCCGGCAGATGTCCTGCAGGTGGGCCACGATGTCGGGCACCTGGATGCGGCGGAAGTCGAAGATCTGGCAGCGCGACAGGATCGTGGGGATGATCTTGTGCTTTTCGGTGGTGGCCAAGATGAAGATGGCGTAGGGGGGAGGCTCTTCCAGTGTCTTGAGGAAGGCGTTGAAGGCCGCCTGCGACAGCATGTGCACCTCGTCGATGATGAACACCTTGTAGCGGCCCTGCTGTGGCTGGAAGCGCACCTGCTCGACCAGTGCCCGGATATGCTCGACGCTGTTGTTGGAGGCGGCGTCCAGCTCGATGATGTTGAAAGAGGCCTGCTCGTTGAAGGCCTTGCAACTGCTGCATTCGTTGCAGGGCTCCTGCGTTTCGGTGACCTGTTCGCAGTTGAGTACCTTGGCCAGGATGCGGGCACAGGTCGTCTTGCCCACGCCGCGCGGCCCGCAGAACAGAAACGCGTGCGCGATCTGGCCGCGCTTCAGGGCGTTTTTCAACGTTTGCGTGACGTGTTGCTGCCCCACCACGTCCTCGAAACGCATGGGGCGGTACTTGCGGGCAGATACGACGAACTGGCTCATGTGACAAAGGTATGAGCTATGCGGGCAAAGTGGGAATTTTCTGAGAAGAGCGAGGAGAGACGTAGTGAAAGAGCGAAGGAGTAGGGACGCACGGCAGTGCGTCCGGCAGTGCGTCCGGCAGTGCGTCCGGCAGTGCGTCTGACACGGACGTGTGTCCACCTGTCCGGGAATTTTTGACGATGGATATTGAGGAGAGAGGAGTGAGGAGGGCCTGTTCCGACCTGTCGGCATCTCACAGCCGCACATCGTGTGGTCTCAACATCGAACGCAGAGCGTCTCAACTTCCCCTCCCTTACTCCCGCCAGCGAGCGCCAAACTGCTCGACGAGGATGTCGTCGTAATGATCTGCCTGTTCGAAAAGATTGCGCAGCAACTTTCGCCCCGTGTCGGGGTCGAGGTAGCGGTCGTACAGCACCAGCGACAGGACGATGTCGTGTCCTTGCACGCTGAAGGTGAGCCCTTCGAGCTGGTAGTTGGTGCGGAGGAGAAAAGCGTACAACGCATCCAGCCCTTCCGAGGGCAGCAGGCACAGGGCCGCCTCGCAGTGGATCATGCCTGTCTGTTCGTGGTAAGTGATGAGGATGCGGGCGCTGCCCTGGTTGATCTCCCAGGCATTGGGCCCCCGCCGGGTGAGGCGCAGGTCGTGGCCGGCCTCGGCGATGAGCTGTTCTACGGTGCGCGCGACGCCTTCGGGCGCGTAGGCCGGCGCTTCGCCGGGCAGGGTGAGGGTGGCGCCGCAGCGCGGACAATAGTCGTCGGTTTTTTCGCGGGCAAGGATGAGGTTGCGGCACGACGGACAGCGGGCTGCCGCCTCGCCGTAATGCGGCAAATACAGGGAAAGGATTTCCTGCAGACAGGACGCCGGCAGGGCAAAGCCCATGTTGTCGCTTTCCGAAAGGATGAAGGTGTTCACGCCGATCACTTCGCCGGCCTCATTGAACAGTGGGCCTCCACTATTGCCCGGGTTGAGGGCGGCATCGTGCTGAAGGTAGCGCACCCCGTCCTCCCTGTGGTCGGGATTGGAAATGATGCCTTCGGTAGCCGAAAACTTCAGCCCGAAGGGATGCCCCATGGCGATGACCGGTTCACCTGGTCGGACTTCGTCGGTGGCGTCGAGATTCAGTTCGGGCAGTGCCTCGTAACCCCGTGGCACGCTCAGCAGCGCCAGGTCGAGCCATTCATCCACGAACAAGACGGGAACCAACTGCCGATCGAGCAAGGGATGATCCACGATCACCTCGCCGTTGTCGCGCACCACGTGCTCGTTGGTCACGATGACGCGCCATGGTTTCAATACGAAGCCCGTGCCCGTACTGTAGGGCGTGGCAATCTGCACCAGCGCTTTTTTGTATTGCGGTATCCAGGGGTAGTCCATGCAATGTGCTACTTGGGCCGCGGAAGTTAGGGCTTTTGCCGGGCAGAAGGGCCGCAAGCCGACGATCCGGTACGGCCGGTTCGATCGCGTTCCGGACAATTGTTTGTCCTGAATGAGGCGCATTGCACCGAATTCGTATATTTGCTCAGCGAATTTTCGCTAATGCGCCATTTGCCGAAAGGCAGACATTCGAAAAGTCCAGCCTTTCCCCGGACCTGATCGTCCTTACAAAACCATAAACCTTCCGATACAATGAGTAGAAGAATCCGCAAAGCAGCCGTACTCGGTTCCGGCGTCATGGGATCGGGCATCGCCTGTCATCTGGCCAATGCCGGCCTCGAGGTGCTGATGCTCGACATCGTGCCGCGCGACCTGGACGAGGAGGCGCGCAAGGACCCGCGTGCCCGCAACCGCATTGCCGACGAAGCACTGAAAAAGGCGCTGAAAAACAAGCTCAACCCGCTTTACGACAAAAGCTTCGCCAGCCGCATCCGCACCGGCAACTTTGAAGACGACATGCCGAAGATTGCCGATTGCGACTGGATCGTCGAGGTGGTCGTGGAAAACCTCGATATCAAACGTCAGATCTTCGAGCAGGTGGACCAGTATCGCAAGCCCGGCTCGCTGGTGACTTCCAACACCTCGGGCATTCCCATTCACCTGATGGCAGAAGGGCGCAGCGACGACTTCCGCAAGCATTTCTGTGGCACCCACTTCTTCAATCCGCCGCGCTACATGCGCCTGCTCGAGATCATTCCACACGGCGAGACGAGTCCCGAGGTGGTGGACTTCTTCATGAGCTATGGCGACTGGCATCTGGGCAAGCAGACGGTGCGCTGCAAGGACACTCCCGGCTTCATCGCCAACCGCATCGGCGTCATCGCCATGGCGCGCATCTTCGAGCTGGCCTGGGAGCTGGGGCTCAGCCTCAGTGAGGTGGACAAGCTCACCGGCCCCGCCATCGGCCGACCCAAGACGGGCACCTTCCGACTGGCCGACCTGGTCGGCCACGACACCACGGCCAAGGTGCTCATGGGCCTCAAGCAGAACCTGCCGCACGACCCCGTGGCGCAGCGCCTCGAGATACCGCCCTACCTGAAGTTTTTGCTCGACAACAACTACCTCGGCGACAAGACCGGTCAGGGCTTTTACAAGAAAACCGACGAGCGCGACGAAAAAGGCCGCCGCGTCATCCTCGAGCTCAACCTGCACACGCTCGAATACGAGCCCAAAAAGGAGTCGAAGCTGCAGAGCCTGGCCCTCTCGAAGCAGATCGAAGAGGTGCCGCGTCGCATCAAGGCCGTCTTTAATGCCGACGACAAGGGCGGTGAGCTGGTGCGTCGCTCGCTGGTCAGCCTCTTCTCCTACGCTTCCAACCGCATTCCCGAAATCTCGGACAACATCTACAGCATCGACGACGCCTTGCGCGCCGGCTATGCCTGGGAATACGGCCCGTTCGAATACTGGGACATCATCGGCGTGGAGGAAGGCATCGCCAGAGCCGAGGAGTACGGCGAGCCCGTAGCCGACTGGGTCAGGGAGATGGTGGCTGCCGGCATCAGGTCGTTCTACAAGCGCGAAGGAGGCAAAAAGTACTACTACGACATTGCCAGCAAGAGCTACCGCGAGGTGCCCAACATGGACGGCATCATCATCCTCGACAACTTCCGCGACCTGCCGCCCGTGCACCAGACCAGCGAGACCATCCTGCACGACATCGGCGAGGGCGTGCTCTGCCTCGAGTTCCGCAGCAAGGCCAACAGCATCGGCGAGGGCGTCATCCGCGGCGTGATGGAAGCCATCGACATTGCCGAGCAAGGCGAATGGAACGGTCTGGTCATCGGCAACAACGCCCAGCACTTCAGCGTGGGCGCCAACCTCATGATGATCGCCATGATGGCCTACCAGCAAGAGTGGGACGAGCTCAACTTCGCCGTGCAGATGTTCCAGAACATGACGATGCGCTGCCGCTATTCGGCCGTGCCCGTCGTGGTGGCCACCCAGGGCTACGTCTTCGGCGGCGGCTGCGAGCTGACGATGCATTGCGATGCCGCAGTGGCGGCGGCCGAGTCCTACATCGGTCTGGTGGAGGTGGGCGTCGGCCTCATCCCGGGCGGTGGCGGCACCAAGGAGTTTGCGTTGCGCGCCTCGGACCAGTTCTTCGAGGGCGACGTGAAGATCCCCACGCTGATGGAAAAGTTCCGCACCATCGCCATGGCCACGGTGGCCCGCTCGGCGCATGAGGCTTTCCATCACGGCTATCTGCTGCCCCAACGCGACAAGGTCATCCTCAACACCTGGCGCAATATCGGCGAAGCCAAGAAAAAGGTGCTCGAGCTCGCACCCACCTATACGCAACCCGTACCGCGCGAAGACATTCTCGTGCTGGGGCGTGGCGGCCTGGGCGCCCTGTACACGGCCGCCAACGAGTTCAAGCTGGGCCATTTCATCTCGGAACACGACGTCAAGATCGCCCGCAAGATTGCCTGGGTGCTCTGCGGCGGCGACCTCACGGGCGAGCAGCGCGTCTCGGAGCAGTACCTGCTCGACATCGAGCGCGAGGCCTTCCTCAGCCTGTGCGGCGAGCCCAAAACGCTGGAGCGCATCCAGTACATGCTCCAGCACAACAAACCGCTGCGGAATTAGGAGAGAGGAGTGAGGAGTGAGGAGAGATGGAGGTAGGGACGCACGGCTGTGCGTCTGACGGTAGCGACGCACGGCAGTGCGTCTTGCCTGTTCGGGAATTTTTGACGATGGATATTGAGGCGAGAGGAGAGAGGGAGTGCCGATTCCACCGATTCGACCGATTTGACCGATTCGACCAGAACATTTTGCGAAAGCAAAAGAATGGCCGGTAAATACAAACTTTTAACTCAAAACGCTGAACATTGATGGAAGCATATATCGTCAAAGCATATCGCACGGCCGTGGGCAAAGCCAAAAAGGGCAGCTTCAAAAACATGCGGTCCGACGATCTGGCCGTGCGCGTCATCCAGTACCTCATGGAGCAGACGCCGGAGGTAGATCCCAAAATGGTGGACGACGTCATCGTGGGCTGTGCCAACCCCGAGGGCGAGCAGGGCCTGCAGATGGGCCGACAGATCTCGCTCATGGCGCTGGGCAAGGAGGTGCCCGGCTTCACCGTCAACCGCTACTGCGCCTCGGGCCTCGAGACCATCTCGCTGGCCGTGGGCAAGATCAAAGCGGGCATGGGGCACATCTTCATCGCCGGCGGCGCCGAGAGCATGAGTCTGGTGCCCATGACCGGCTACAAGTTCGTGCCCAACTACAACATGGTCAAAGACAAGCCCAATTACATGGCCGGCATGGGCCTCACGGCCGAAGCCGTGGCCAAAAAGTACGGCATCACGCGCGAGGAGTCGGATGCCTTTGCGTTGCGCTCGCACCAACTGGCCGCCAGAGCCATCGAAGAGGGCAAGTTCAAGGACGAGATCGTGCCCGTGACGGTGCAGGAGGTCTTCGTGCAGGACAACAGGCGGCAGGAGCGCGAATTCGTCATGGACACCGACGAGGGCGTGCGTCGCGATACCAGCATGGAAGCGCTGGCACGCCTCAAACCGGTCTTCGCCAAAGACGGCGTCGTCACGGCCGGCAACTCGTCGCAGACGTCCGATGGCGCCGCCTTCACGCTCGTAGTGAGTGAGGAGATGGTCAAGAAGCTGAACCTCAAGCCCATTGCGCGGCTCGTATCCTGCGCCGTGGCCGGCGTCGATCCGCTCTACATGGGTATCGGTCCGTGCGCGGCCATTCCCAAGGCGCTGGCCCAGGCCGGCCTCAAGCTCGACGACATCGAACTCATCGAGCTCAACGAAGCCTTTGCCGCCCAGTCGCTGGCCGTGATCAAGCTGGCCGGTCTCAATCCCGACATCGTCAACGTCAACGGCGGTGCCATCGCGCTGGGCCACCCGCTCGGCTGTACCGGCGCCAAGCTGACCACCCAACTGCTCAACGAGATGCGTCGCCGTGGCAACAAGTACGGCATGGTCACCGCTTGCGTCGGTGGCGGCCAGGGAATTGCCGGTATTTTTGAATTGTTGAATTGAATTGGGGAGGAATCGAGGAATCGAGTCAAGTTGTCAATCGCAAACTTGAATCAAATCCTCGATTCCGCTCCTGCTCAAACCACTCCTTGCGCCAGCATGGCATCGGCAACCTTGACGAAGCCTGCGATGTTGGCGCCTTTCACGTAGTTGACGAAGCCGTTGTCCTCACGGCCATACCGGACGCACTGCGCGTGGATGTTCTTCATGATCTCGTGCAGGCGGCGGTCCACCTCTTCGCGCGTCCAGCTCATGCGCAGGCTGTTTTGCGACATCTCGAGTCCGGAAGTGGCCACGCCACCGGCGTTGGCCGCTTTGCCCGGACCGAAGAGGATGCCTGCGTCGAGGAAGCGGTGCACGGCTTCGATGGTGCACGGCATGTTGGCGCCTTCAGCCACGGCCATGCAGCCATTGGCCAGCAGCGTCTCGGCGTCCTTGCCCTCCAGTTCGTTCTGGGTGGCGCAGGGCAGCGCCACGTCGGCGGGGATGCCCCACGGCTTTTTGCCTTCGAGGTAGAGCGCGCCGAAGTGCTCGGCATACTCGCGGATGCGGCCGCGGCGGTTGTTCTTCAGGTCCATGATCCAGGCCAGCTTCTCGGCGTCGATGCCGTCCTGATCATAGACCGTGCCCGACGAGTCGGACATGGCCAGCACCTTGCCGCCCAGTTGGATCACCTTTTCGGCGGCGTACTGGGCCACGTTGCCCGAGCCCGAGATGAGCACCTTTTTGCCTTTCACTTCTTCGCCCCGCGTGGCCAGCATCTCCTGCAGGAAATAGACGGCGCCGTAGCCCGTGGCTTCGGGGCGGATCAGGCTGCCGCCGTACTGGATGCCCTTGCCGGTCAGCACGCCCGTGTGCTGGTTGACCAGCTTTTTGTACATGCCGTAGAGGTAGCCCACCTCGCGCGCACCCACGCCGATGTCGCCGGCAGGCACGTCGGTGTCGGGGCCGATATGGCGGAACAATTCGAGCATGAAAGCCTGGCAGAATCGCATGATCTCGCGATCGCTCTTGCCCTTGGGGTCGAAGTCGGAACCGCCCTTGCCGCCGCCCAGAGGCAGCGTGGTGAGGCTGTTCTTGAAGATCTGCTCGAAGCCCAGAAACTTCAGAATGCTCTGGTTGACCGATGGGTGGAAGCGCAGGCCGCCCTTGTAGGGGCCGATGGCGTTGTTGAACTGGACGCGGTAGCCGCGATTGACCTGTACGTTACCCTTGTCATCGATCCAGGTGACGCGGAAGCTGACGATCCGGTCGGGTTCGGTGATCCGGTCCAAGAGGCCGTCTTGCTGGTATTTCGGGTTTTCGGCAACGAAAGGCAGGATGCTTTCCGCAAATTCCTGCACGGCCTGATGAAACTCGGGCTCGTTCGGATTTCGCTGCTTGAGGCGGGCCATGAATCGGGCTACGGACTCATAGCCCTGTTTGGTCAGGACTGACATAGCGCAATAATTTGGTTATTTGATCAAGGCTTTATCGAGCGGGCATCGCTGCCCAAACTATCTGTTTCCGTTGCGATTGCGATCGTCAGCCGTATGGGCAAATAAAGTCATTCATATTCCAATGTCCAAACACCCCTTGCGGAAATTTGTCGGGTGTGTGCCATTTGCCCCGGCTTGCCTTCCCTGCCGCAAAACTGTGCCTTTCGGCAAATGAGACCCGGGTGATCGTGTGTAATGAGTTGTAAATCAGTGTGTGTTGTGGGTGAAGTCCGCTTGGTCCCGGCGGTGTACAGTGCCGGGCCGGCGGTTCAGAATGGGAAGGATTTCCCGAAAGGGGAGGCGAAATGTATCGGCCGGCGGATAGAGGAGTGAGGGAGTGAATGAGTGAAGGAGTGAATGAGCGACGGAGAGATGGGCCTGCTGAAAAAAGTCGAAAAATCATTCAGTTACACAGAGAGCCACTGAGCACGCACTGATTTTCACAGAGTTGTAAACCCTCCAACCCTGAACCCCACCCCCTGCC
>WFYJ01000229.1 GCA_015490175.1 Saprospiraceae bacterium
GTTGATTATCAGTTTCTTGTCAAATCCTCGGTTCCTCGGTTCTTCGCTTTCTCACTCATTGAAACCGCAGCCTTCGGCCACAGAGAGACGCAGTTTGAACGCAGTTTTTGACCTGTTGTTGAGGGTTGAGCGTGTAGGGTTGGGGTTTACAACTCTGTGAAAATCAGTGCGTGCTCAGTGGCACTCTGTGTAACTGAATGATTCTCAGCAGGCCCAATTCCAGGTTCTTCGATTTCTCACCCATCGAAACCGCAGTTGCCCCGGATCCGGGGCCGCAAGATAGGCTGGCAGGACGGTGCGCAAAAATCAATCAGTCGTCGGGAAACCGATCCCGAGCTGCACGCCGACGCCTTTGTTCAGGGTATTTGCAGATCAACGATCGGGCGGTATTTGCCGAAAGGCATAGCGAAAAACAAGCGACATTTTGGTTTTTGATCGAAAGCAGGATGTTACCTTTAAGCTGCAACCCGAAACCGGAATGCAACCACTTTGTATCAGCCAAACCAAAACCGACCGACCATGAAAGTGACGTTTTTCGGACACGCCAGCTTCGCCGTAGAGACGGCAGGCAAGACGCTCGTCTTCGACCCTTTCATCACGCCCAATGAGCAGGCCAGTCACGTGGACCTCTCGCAGATCCGTGCCGACTACATCCTGCTGTCGCACGGCCATGCCGACCACGTGGCCGACGTGGAAGCCATCGCCAAGGCCAACAATGCGAAGATCATCTCCAACTTCGAGGTGGTGAGCTGGTTCGGCAACAAGGGCATCGAGGGCCACCCGATGAATCACGGCGGCAAATGGCGCTTCGACTTCGGCACCGTCAAGTACGTCAATGCCGTACACAGCAGCAGCATGCCCGACGGCAGCTATGGCGGCAACCCGGGCGGCTTCGTCATCTGGAACGACGAGGGCTGCTTCTACTTCGCCGGCGACACGGCCCTGACCGAAGACATGAAGCTCATCCCGCTGACCTGCCCCAAACTCGACTTCGCCATCCTGCCCATCGGCGACAACTTCACCATGGACGCCGAAGACGCCGCACTGGCGGCCGAGTTCGTGCAGTGCGACCACGTCATCGGCTGCCACTACGACACCTTCCCCTACATCGAGATCGACCACGAGGCCGCCAGGGCCGCTTTCGCAAAGAGGGGGAAAAAGCTAACTTTGCTGGCCATCGGCGAATCGGTCGAATTCTGAACCACTTATGCCGGGGGATGAGGCCATCCCCCGCACTTCAAACTCCGGACATCTATGGGAAAAGTCATTGCGATTGCCAATCAGAAAGGCGGCGTGGGCAAGACCACCACGGCCATCAACCTGTCGGCCTGCCTGGCCTTGCTCGAAAAGCGGGTGCTGCTCATCGATGCCGACCCGCAGGCCAACGCTACCTCGGGAGTGGGCCTCACACTCGACCCCGACGACCTGACGCTCTACGACGTCATGATCAATGAAGAGGACCCCACCGACGCCCTCTACGAGACCGATACGCCCAACCTGCACATCATGCCTTCCCACATCGACCTGGTGGGTGCCGAGCTCGAGCTGGCCAACCGCGAAGGGCGCGAGTACGTGATGCGCCATATCGTTGAGGCCCTGCGCGACGCCTACGACTACATCATCATCGACTGCCTGCCCTCGCTGGGCCTCATCACCGTCAACGCCCTGTCGGCAGCCGACTCGGTCATCATCCCTGTGCAGTGCGAGTACTTCGCACTCGAGGGTCTGGGCAAGCTGCAAAACACCATCAATCTGGTCAAGAAAAACCTCAACCCCAAGCTCGAAATCGAAGGCATCCTGCTGTCGATGTACGACCGCCGCCTGCGCCTGGGCAATATCGTGGTGAGCGAGGTGCGCGAGTTTTACAAGGACAAGGTGTTTGACACCATCATCCATCGCAACTCGAAAATCAGCGAGGCGCCCAACATGCACCTGCCCGTGGTGCTCTACGATGCCGCCAGCACCGGCGCCATCAACTTCCTCAACCTGGCGCGCGAGTTTTTGAAGAAAAACAACGACTGGGTGGAACAGGAAGCGAGCGTCTGAGGGGCGTCATGGCCCCCGCAACGCCCACGAGCGGGCCCAGAAATCGGGGTTTGCTTTCGCAAAAAACTTTGGAAAACAGAGCAATGGCAAAAAAAGTCAAAAAGAAGGAACTGGGTATGGGCATCCGCGCGCTGCTGGCCAATGCCGAGGCAGCGCCCGAAAAGCAGGAAGAAGTGGTGCGCGAACTGTCGCACACCGTAGCCATGATTCCGGTTTCCGAAATCGAAGTCAACCCCTTTCAGCCGCGCAAAGAGTTCGACGAAGAAGCCCTTCAAGAGCTGGCCGACTCCATCAAGGTACACGGCCTGATCCAGCCCATCACGGTGCGCCGACTGTCCGAGCACAGCTACCAGCTCATCTCGGGCGAACGCCGCTTGCGTGCCGCCCGCTTGGCTGGCCTCGATGAAGTGCCGGCCTACATCCGCCTGGCCAACGACCAGGAGATGCTGGAAATGGCGCTGGTAGAAAACATCCAGCGCGAGGACCTCAACGCCATCGAAGTGGCCATCACCTACCAGCGCCTCATCGACGAGTGCAAGCTGACCCACGAAGCGCTCAGCGCGCGCGTAGGCAAAAAGCGAAGCACCGTCACCAACTTCCTGCGCCTGCTGCGCCTGCCGCCCGAGATCCAGAAAGCCGTCAAGGAACGCCAGATCAGCATGGGCCACGCCCGTGCCCTGGCCGGCATCGAAGACCTGCCCCTGCAGCTCGTCATCTTCAGGCAGGTCATCGAAAAGGGCCTGTCGGTGCGCGCCACCGAAGACCTCATCCGCAAACACTCCGAAGCCAGTGCCCCGAAAAAGAAAGCCGGCGCCGAGCTGCCCGAAGCCTACAAGCGCGTTCAGGACCAGCTCTCGCGCGCACTGGGTGCCAAAGTGCAACTCAAACGCAACAAGCAGGGCAAGGGGCAAATCGTCATCCCCTTCGTCAACGACGACGACCTGAACCGCCTGCTCGAACTGCTCGACCGGTAGAGTGAGATGGCGAGAAGAGTGATGGAGTGACAGAGAGTGTGACTGCACAAACTGCGTCGGCGCTGCGTTTTCTGCGGCCGAAGGTGGCGGTTTTTGGCTGAGGAACCGAAGAACCGAGGATTTGATAAAAAACTGATAGTCAGCAAGAAAAACTTTAAACCTTAAACTTTAAACTCTAAACCCTAAACCCTACACGCAATACCTTTCTGCAGTCGGTCCATTTTCGGGATGCGCGATCATCTATTTAAAGGACACCACCCCTCAACCATTGCATGAGGATTTCCCGAACCACTTTGATGCGAGTATAATCGGTGCAATCGGACAAATCGGTAGAATGAGTACAACCAACACACGCGCCCGCACTCCGCTCTCCGCTCTCTTCACTCTTCTCTCCTCACTCCTCACTCCCCACGCCAGCTCAAAACGTCAGGGGGCGGCATTCGTCTGTGCCCTGGGCCTCCTTCTGGGTGGTCTGTGCGTGCCATCCAGCCTGCACGCCCAGGACAGTCCGGCCATGCCCTCGCCCGACTCCACTGCGGCGGCGAAAAAGGGATGGTGGCATCGCACCTTCAAGGAAAACTGGCCCGACCCGAAAAAGGCCGCCACGCTTTCCCTCGTACTGCCGGGTGCCGGCCAGCTCTACAACAAGCGCTGGTGGAAAGTGCCGCTCGTCTATGGGGCCATGGGGGCCATGGTGTACAGCATTGACTACAACACCCGCAACTATCGCCGTTTTCGCGATGCCTACATCCTCGCCCTTCAGGGCAAGCCGCACGAATTCTCGGCATTCAACCTCGAAACGGATGCCATCAGGCGCTATCGGGACCAGTACGACAAGCGGCGCCAATTGTCATGGATCGGGCTGGTGGCGGTCCATTTGCTGCAGGCCGCCGAAGCCTTCGTCGATGCAAATCTGATGCAGTTCGACGTAAGCGACGACCTCAGCCTCCGCTGGCGCATCGGACCAATCGCTCCATCCGCATCGGGACCCATCCTGCCGGAAGCCAGTGCACAAGGCTTTGAATTTTTATTGTTATTTTGAGTTTTGCGCAAAAAATCCCATATCCGGTTTGCTATTGTTTTCGGAAATAATAAATTGGCAGCGGCTTTCAGCCCAGGTCAAGATTTCGAATCCTTCCATTCGATAAAGATTTTTGGTTTTTTGGGGTTAACTCGAGCCGGACTCAGCATTTTTGAGCCGGCTCTTTTTCTTTTTGTACATCCCTGAATCATGTCACAAAACGACCCATTCGACCACCAGATGCAGGAGCTGCTCGGTGCGGAGTGGTCCGCCTTCCGGCACTCGCTGAACATCCCACCGCCCACCAGCATCCGGCTCAACCCCGCGAAATGGCCCACACCGCCGCCCGGCGCCGAGCCCGTGCCTTGGGCTGAAGGGCAGGGGTGGTATCTTCCCGAGCGGCCCTCCTTCACACTCGATCCGATGTTTCACGCCGGTGCATGGTACGTGCAGGAAGCTTCTTCCATGTTTGCCGGGTGGCTGACAGCCCGGGCCCGCCGTCTGGACGCCACACCCTGGCAGGCCGTGCTCGACCTGTGCGCCGCGCCGGGCGGCAAGACCACCCACCTGCTCAGTCTCTTGCCCGAAGAATCGGTACTGGTAGTGGCCAACGAAGTGATCCGCAGTCGCTGGCCGGCCCTCCGGCACAACCTCATGCGGTGGGGGCACGCCCACGCGCTGCTCACCCGCCACGACCCGGCCGCTTTCTCGGGCTTGTCCGGCTTTTTCGACCTCGTACTCGTCGATGCTCCCTGCTCGGGCGAAGGCCTCTTCCGCAAGATGCCCGAAGCGCGCAGCGAGTGGTCGCCCGCACAGGTACAGCACTGCGCCCTGCGCCAGCAACGCATCCTGCAGCAAGCCGTCGGCCTCGTGCGGCCGGGGGGCTGGCTGCTCTACAGCACCTGCACCTGGAACCGGCAGGAAGACGAAGCGCAGGTGGCCTGGCTCGAGACGCAGGGCTTCGAGCTGATCCGGCCCGAGGTGCCCGCCTCGTGGGACATCGAATGGTCGGGCAAGGGCTGGCGCTTCTATCCGCATCGGCTGCGCGGCGAAGGCTTCTTTGCTGCCCTGCTGCGCAAAAAGGAAACGCTACCTGCCCGCCCGCGCACCGACAAGCGACCCACGTCGGCGCGCTTTCAGCGCCTTTCGGCAAAAAAAGCCCCCGCCCAATGGCTCGACACCGCGCTGCCCTGGTCGTGGTGGTCCGACGACAGGGGCACCGTCTTCGCCACGCCCCGACCGCTCCAGCCTCTGGTGGAGGTCGTCTGGTCGTGCCTGCCCGATGCCGTGCCCGTGCTGGAAGTGGGCGTGACCAAAGGCAAAAACTTTGTGCCGGCAGCGGCACTGGCCCTCTCCGTCCACGTGGGCGAAGTGCCTTCCGTCGAGGTCGAGCGCGACACGGCGCTGGACCTGCTTCGAGGACAAACGCCCCCCGTCGAGACCACCGGCAAGGGCTTCCACCTGGTGCGCTACAAAAAGCTGGGCCTGCTGTGGATCAAAGCCCTCGGCCGTCGCATCAACAACTATTTGCCGAAAGGCTGGAGGATCAGGATACAGGAATGAACGGGCGGCGTCGGCTTCCGGGGCGAAGTGAGCAATCGGGGCATGAGGCCTCTGAAAAAAGTGTAGCGTTGAGCGTTGAGCGTTGAGTGTTTTTACACAAATATTTGAAAATCAAAACCTTGCAAAACCAAAACTTTCCGACGCAGAAGGTACGCAGTTTTTCGTAGCTCTGTGAAAATCAGTGTCTTCTCTGTGAGCACTCTGTGCAACTGAATAGTCACGGAATTTTTGCGCAGGCTCAGTGAGGCCCCTGAAAAAACCCAAATCTCGCGCAAAACCTGTTCCCGAAGTTTCGGGACAGGTTCCGACTTGTCGGGATGACGCCCCGATGCTCGGGGCAAGCTGTGACGCGTAACATCATAAATAACAAACTAATCCAAAATAAAAAACACGATTGCGAACCGTTGCGTCTTCCGGCTCGCCGGAAACAAGCTGTTGCGGCCCCGACCAAGGGTCGGGGCAGGCTTTCCGCTGGGCGGAACAGGTTTGCGCGAGACTATGGGTTTTTTCAGTGGCCTCCAAATTTGATTGTCAGGGTGCGGTCTCAACCCCCTCAAAAATCGCCCCTCGTCAGTCCCTGCCCGAAGGTACATACATTCGGATACTCCACATGCCCCGCAGGTCGCCGGCTTGGTATCCGGTCGCTTGGTCGTCGGGGTAAAGTTGGCGAATGATCGCGTAATCGTCGGGATCGATGTCCTTTCCCACTTCGCCGTGGCACTGCAGGCAAAGGGGCTGCGTGAGGATCGGAGCGGCAAAGAGCACGGTGTCCGGCGCGATGCGTTGGACAAGTGGCCGGGGCTGCTGTCCCGCAGCCCTGGCGGCTTCCATCCGGTGCAGGAGCGCGGCTTCGGTCGGGTCAGGTCGGTCTTTGGGGTTGCGCGTCCTGAAGGTCGTGCGCCGGATGCGGGCGCGATGCACCTTCGAGAGGCTGTCCACGATGGGGTAGGCCTTGAGGTTGCAGTACTGCACGGCTTCCGACACTCCGCCTCTTTGCAGGGCCTGCTTCAGTTCGCTGCTGAGTGCCTGAAAGCTCAGCGCAGCGATTTCGCCGCCCTTGCGCATCCATGCCGTGGTGTCCAACACTTCCGCTTCTCGGCCGGCTTCGGAAGTGCTTCTGTCACCCTCGGAGCAGCCCGGGCCCAGTACCAGGCCAAGCCCGATGAGGATGAGGCCGGAAATGGGGAGGTACTTGCTCATGATCAACCGGTTTTTTGCGTTTCAAGCGCCTGCAGGCCGCCTTGCAGGCACCACACTTCGCGAAAATCGGCCAGCGCCAGATAGCGGCAAGCCTTGAGAGCCCGGTTTCCGTCCTGACAGATCACGATGACGGGCCTGCGCTTGTCCAGGCTGTGTACCATCAGGTTGAAATTGCCGTCTTCGAGGTTGCAGTGAAGGGCCGGCACGGGTGCGGGATGTGCCTTCACCTCTTCGGGGCGGCGCACGTCGAGGATCCAGGGCCTGTCGAGGCGGTCGGCCAGCTCGAAAAAGTCGCCGGGGGCTACCATTCGGATGCCTAATCCTTCCATGGCTTCAAATTTTGAGCGTGAAGAGCGACGAAGCTCATGGCATGACTTTTATGCTTTCGCAAAATGGCACTGACTGTCCGCAAAAGGACAGTCAGTGCATCAACGGTCAATTTTCCACAGGTATGCGGGTTCATGCCACCTCTTCCACGGCTTTGTCAATGACTTCCTGCGGAATGGTGGTCGGGCAAACGTATTCCGTCTTCGGTACGTCGGTTTTCTCGATTTCGCGCCAGCCGCCGCGGATGTCAATCAGGTTGTGGAAGCCGCGCGATTTCAGGATCGAGGTGGTGATCAGCGAGCGGTAGCCGCCCAGGCAGTGCAGGTAGTACGTCTTCGAGGGGCTGAGCTTCGACATGTTGCGGCTCAGGTAGTCGAGCGGCACGTTGGTGGCACCTACGACGTGCTGGCTCAGGTACTCGGTCGGCTTGCGCACGTCGAGCAGGTTTTCCACCTTGCCGGCTTTGTAGTCTTCGGCAAACCGGCCGGCGTCGATGCGGTTCACCGAGTCGGTTTCCTTGCCCGCAGCCTTCCAGGCCTCGATGCCGCCCTTGAGGTAGCCCAGCGTGTTGTCATAGCCCACGCGGCTGAGGCGCGTCACGGCTTCTTCTTCGCGGCCCTCGGGCACGATGAGCACGATGGGCTGCATCAGGTCGGGAATAAGGGCGCCGACCCAGGGAGCGAAGTTGCCGTCCAGGCCGATGAAGATGCTGTTGGGCACGTGCTCCCTGACGAAGTCTTCTTCACCGCGCACGTCCAGCATCAGGGCGCCTTCGTGCTCGACGGCTGCCTCGAACTCCTCGGGAGTCAGCGGGCGCAGACCCTGGTTGAGCACTTTCTCGATGCTCTGGTAGCCGGTCTTGTTGAGCTTGGCGTTCTTGGCGAAGTACTGGGGCGGCGGCAGCAGGCCGGCCGTCACCTCGCGGATGAACTCTTCCTTGGTCATGTCGGCGCGCAGGGCGTAGTTGGTCTTCTTCTGGTTGCCGAGCGTGTCCCATGTTTCGGAGCTCATGTTTTTGCCGCAGGCAGAACCGGCGCCGTGGGCCGGATAGACGATCACGTCGTCGGGCAGCGGCATGATCTTGTTGCGAAGGCTGTCGTAGAGCCAACCCGCAAGGTCTTCCTTGGTCAGCTCGCCGGCTTTCTGGGCCAGGTCGGGCCGGCCCACGTCGCCGATGAAGAGCGTGTCGCCGGTGAAGATGGCGTAGGGCTTGTCGTTTTCGTCGTAGAGCAGATAGCAGGTACTTTCGGGCGTGTGGCCCGGCGTGTGCAGTACCTGAAACTTGACCTTGCCCACCTGCAAAAACTCGCCATCCTTGGCCTCGTACTTCTCGAATTCCGTCTCGGCATTGGGACCATAGACGATGGTGGCGCCGGTGGCCTTGGCCAGGTCGAGGTGACCCGACACGAAGTCGGCGTGGAAGTGGGTTTCGAAGATGTACTTCAGCTTGGCCCCTTCCTGCTCGAGCTTGTCGAGGTAGGGCTTCGTTTCGCGAAGCGGGTCAATGATGACGGCTTCGCCTTCGCTTTCGATGTAGTAGGCTGCTTCGGCAAGGCAGCCGGTGTACAACTGTTCGACTTTCATGGTTGTGTGCGTTTTTTTTCAGAATCGAATCCAAATATCTGCAGGTTATACGGCTCGGCTGGTGAACCCGATCACACGAGCAGGTGATCCGATGCCCATATCGCTTCAGGATACGGCGCGTTTTTCGAGCACGCGGATGGGGAAGGTGAGTACGGGCTGCCACAGGTGGTTGACCACGCTTTCCGAAATGCTTTTCTGGAACAGGCGACTCAGCCCCTTGCGCTGGTGCGTGCCCATGACCACGAAATCCATGCCCGTGTCGGCGCTGAAGTGGGCGATGCCGCGCTCCACGTCGGTATCGCAATAGACGTGATAGTGTACCTTTTCGAGGGCGTTGGCTTCGGCACAGGTCCGCATGCGGCGCATGGCCTCGCGCGTGGTGTCGAAACTGGCCGGCGTGTTGATTTTCAAGAGGTGCATCTCGGCATTGAAGGCGCGCTGCAGCTCCTTGACCACCGACAGGTCAACGGGCTGACTGGTGTCGAGAAAGTCGCTGACGAAGACCATCTTGTCCAGTTCCATGCCGCTGCGGTCGCATTTGAGCGTGAGTACCGGCACGGGCGACTCGCGCACGATGTGCTGGGCGTGCGAGCCGCTGATCAGCTCCTTGCTGCCCGTGGCACCCTCGGTGCCCATGACCACCAGGTCGATGTCCTGGTCTTTGATGTAGTTGATGATGCCGTGCTCGACGTGGTCAATCGTGGACCATACGCGCTCCACGTAATCGGCCTTGTCGGTGGCCCATTGCAACAGCTTGCCCATGGCCTTGTCGCGCTCGGTGTAGAGCGCATCGTACTCGTAGCCGGGAATTTCCTTGAGCTTGCCCTCTTTGGTGAATTCGGCATTTACCGGTGCGGGTACGATGTACAACACGTGCAGCCTGGCGCCGGTGGCTTCGGCAATTTTTCTGGCGATACCAAAGGCATAATCTGCCAGCTCGCTGAAGTTGGTGGGGATCAGGATGCGTTTCATGACTGATGGTTTTTCCGGTCAGGAAAAAAGTGATTTGCACAGTGTGCTACCTGCCGGCGCCCTTGTTGCCGCCCGCGTGGCCGGTACCTATCGCAGCTGGCGCTGTACCTCCTGCCACGGACCGCCGTTCCAGGCTTCAATACCTTCCGAGTTCAGGTATTTGGCGGCCATGCCACTGCGGCGCCCCGACGCACAGCAGGTGATTACGGGCTTGCCGTATTTTTTGATTTTGCGCAGGTTGTGCGGGAGGTTGTTCAGCGGGATGTTGATGGCGCCCTTGACGTGTCCTGCCTTGAATTCGGCCGGGGTGCGCACGTCGAGCACCACTGCTTTTTTTGCTTTCAATTCTTCCCAGGGCACTTCCTGTCCCAGCAGCTTTTTGAGAAATCCGAGCATGATCCGGTGTTTGAAAAAGATTGGTGAGATGTGGTTGGGTGAAATGGGGCGCGGGCGAACGGGCCGCAGCCCGTCCACCCGCGTGTTTGATCAGGCTACCTGAGCCGTCAGGTAAAGCATCTCGTCGAGGCTGCCGCCGTTGTACACGTGCTCGATGCCCTGCGCGCGCAGGAAAGCTTCGGCCTGTGCGCTGCGGTTGCCCGAGCGGCAGTACACGACGATGGGCTTGCTCATGCGGCGAAACTCATCCACATGCTGGAAAATAGTGCTCAGCGGAATGTTGATGGCGCCTTCTACGTGGCCCATGGCGTATTCCATGGGCTCGCGTACGTCCACGATGGTCACAGAGTCTTGTGCGAGGATTTTCTTCAGGTCCATTTTTTTTTTCAGTTTTTTTGAAAAATCAAATAATTTCTTGAATACAACGCAAAGGTAGCTGCAGGGTTGATTTTCTGAAGTGATGCGAATCACCTGAAAATGAGTGTAATAAGTGATGTTTGTCACGCGCTCGTCTGCGTGGTGACGGGCGCCTTTTTCTCCAGGTTGCGGGGCGTTTGGCCACGCGCGGCATCCACGGCGTCCTGCACGGTGACATAGAGGTGGTCGATACCGATCTTGTCGAGGGCGTGGGCGCGTGCCAGGGCGTCGCGTACGGGGCCTTTCAGGCCTACGACGTAGAAATCAATGCCCTGTGCGCGGAATTCCTCTATCAGGTCGAGCAAGGTGTGCACACCGGTCGAGTCGATATTGTTGATGCTTTCGGCATCGAGGATGATGGCCTTGAGCTTGCCGCCCATGGCTTCGGCCCATTGCTCGATGGTGTCGCGGAAGTGGTTGACATTGGCGAAGTAGAGCTGGGCGTCGAAGCGCACGATCAGCAGATCATCCGGCACTTCGAGGTGGTCGAAACGCTCGATGTTTTTGTACACGCGTGTGCCGGGGATGCGGCCCAGCCGTGCCATGTGGGGCCGCGTGGTGCGGAAGATGACCATGGCCAGCGACAGCACCACGCCCACGCCGATGCCCTGTTCGATGCCGAGCGTAAGGGTTGCAAAAAACGTGACGAGCAACAGGGCAAAGTCCGTGCGATTGGCTGTCCAGAGATGGATGGCCTCCTTGTAATCAATCAGGCCAAATACCGCCACCATGATGACCGAAGCCAGGATGGCCTTGGGCAGATAGTAAAACAGGGGTGTGAGATACAGCAGGGTCAGCATGATGAACAGGGCGCTGATGATGCTGGCCATGCCCGTTCGGGCGCCTGCCTGGTCGTTGACCGCCGTACGCGAGAAACCGCCGGTCACGGGGTAGGCCTTGAAAAACGAACCACCGATGTTGGCCAAACCCAGTGCAATGAGTTCCTGGTTGGGATCAACTTTGTAATTCTTGTGACGTGCCTGGATTGCCTTGGCCACGGCAATGCTCTCCATGAATCCCACCAGCGAAATGGCGAGGGCTGCGGGCAACAGTGCCTCAATGGTGGCGGTGTCGAGCCGGGGCACCCCAAAGGCAGGCAAGCCCTGAGGGACATCGCTTACAATCTTCACCCCATAGCTGTCGAGCCCCAGGCCCCATACGGTCAGGATGCCGAAAACGACAGCGAGCAACTGGCTGGGCATGGCCGGATGGATGCGTTTGCCCAGGATAATGAGCGCAATGCCGGCCAGGCCGATGCCAAAGGTTATCCAATTGATATGTTCGAACTGTTGCACGGCGTGGATAAGGATTTCGTGCACGTGGTGCGTGCGGGGAATGTCCACGCCAAGCAGGTGTTTCAACTGACTCAGGCCGATAATGAGGGCGGCAGCAGAGGTGAAACCGCTGATGACGGGGTGCGAGAGAAAGTTGACCAGAAAGCCAAGTCGGAATACCCCCAGGCCGAACTGTATGAGCCCCACGAGCAACGCCAGCGAAATGGCCAGCGCAATGTAGGTCTCCGTGCCCTGCTCGGCCAGCAGGCCCACCCCTGCAGCGGTCAGAAGTGAGACCATGGCCACGGGCCCCACCGCCAGTTGGCGCGAGGTGCCGAAAATGGCGTACAGTATCAACGGCACGGTGCTGGCATACAAACCATAAATGGGGGGCAGGCCGGCAATCATGGCGTAGGCCATACCTTGCGGTATCAACATGACACCTACCGTGAGGCCCGCCGCCAGATCGCCTGTCAGGTCCTTTTTCGAATATCCAGGCAACCATTGCAGGACAGGCAGAAACTGTTTCAGATTCATTTCCGGATGGATTTTGGTTTGAGAATGTGAGAAATGGCCAACCCTTACAAGGGTGCTGCAAAGGTCGGCATATGAGGAGGGTAAAGGCGTGACGCCTGTCACAGCCTTGTTCCGTGCTTCCGGCAAAAAACAAAGGCCTCACCCTTGCGGATGAAGCCGTCTTGTGCCTTCGATCACAGTCGAATGCGTCAGTCGGCCAGTGCGGCGGCCACGCGCTCGGCCGTGAGGCCGAGTTTTTCGTACAGTACCTTGCCGGGTGCCGAGGCCCCGAAGCGGTCCAGACCGATGACTTTTCCATCCAGCCCGACGTACTTCCACCAGCTCTGCGTGGCGCCGGCTTCCACGGCCACTCTTTTTCTGATGCCTTTCGGCAAAACCGATTCGCGCCACTCGTCGTCCTGGGCGTCGAAGACTTCCGTGCAGGGCATGTTGACCACGCGCAGCTTGTAGCCCCGGGCGTTGAGCAGCTTTTTGGCTTCGAGTGCAATGGCCACTTCCGAGCCGGTGGCGATCAGGATGCGGTCGAAGCCATCGTCTTCGCAGAGGACGTATCCGCCCTTTTGCGCCAGCGCAGCGGGAGCCAGCCCTTCGGCTTCGCGATCATAGACGGGCAGACCCTGGCGGGTGAGCACCAGGCAGGTGGGGCCGTCGCGGCGCAGCAGCGCCATCTTCCATGCTTCAGCGGTTTCGTGGGCGTCCATGGGGCGGATGACGCGCATGTGGGGCATGGCGCGCAATGACGCCAGGTGCTCGATGGGCTGGTGCGTGGGGCCGTCCTCGCCCAGACCAATGGAGTCGTGTGTGAGCACATAAATCACCTGCACGCCCATCAGGGCCGAGAGGCGCATGGCCGCGCGCATGTAGTCGGTGAACACGAAGAAGGTGCCGCCGTAAGGCAACACGCCGCCGTGCAGGGCCATGCCGTTCATGATGGCGGCCATGGCGTGCTCGCGCACGCCGAAGTGGATGTAGCGCCCCTTGCGGTTGTCGGCCGAGAACGCGGTCTCGCCCTTGGGGAAGGTCTTGTTCGAGGGCGTCAGATCGGCCGAGCCGCCGACGAGCGAAGGGATCAGGGGCGCGATGTGGTCGAGCACCTTGCCCGATGCCGTCCGCGTGGCGATGGCCTTGCCGGCCTCGAAGGGCGGGATGTCGAGCGCCGCTGCGGGCACTTCCTTGTTCAACGTCTGTTTCCAGCGTTGGGCGCGTTCGGCATCGGCCTCGAGGAAGGCTTCTACCCGCGACACCCATTCGGCTTCGAGGGCCTGGCCCTGCGTGCGGGCTTCATCTGCCAGCGAGCGGATCGCTTCGGGAATGTAGAAGGTCTGGTCGGGAGGCAGGCCGAGGTTGGCTTTCGCCAGACGGGCTTCTTCCTCGCCGAGCGGTTCGCCATGGGCACTGGCCTTGCCTGCCTTGTTGGGGCTGCCGTAGCCGATGGTGGTGCGGCACGCGATGATCGAGGGCTTGTCGGTCACCTCCTGCGCCCAGCGGATGGCCTTGCGGATGGCGCCGTAGTCGTGGCCGTTGATGCGCTGCACGTGCCAGCCATACGCCTCGAAGCGCTTGCACACGTCTTCGCTGAACGACAGCCCGGTAGGCCCGTCGATGCTGATGTGGTTGTCGTCGTACAGCACGATGAGCTTGCCCAGCTTCAGGTGGCCGGCCAGCGAGCAGGCCTCGTGCGAGATGCCCTCTTCCAGGTCGCCGTCGCTGGCAATGACCCAGGTGTAGTGATCCACGGGCTGGTGCTGCCCGTCGTTGAAGCGGCCGGCCAGTGAGGCCTCGGCGATGGCCATGCCCACAGCCGTGGCGATACCCTGACCCAGCGGACCGGTGGTGGTCTCCACACCGGGCGTGTGGCCGTACTCGGGATGCCCCGGCGTCTGACTGCCCCACTGTCGGAACTGCTTCAGCTCTTCGAGCGGCAGGTCATAGCCGAACAGATGCAGCAGGCTGTAGAGCAGCATGCTGCCATGACCGGCCGAGAGGACGAAGCGGTCGCGGTCGAACCAACGGGGGTTGGCGGGATTGTGTTTGAGGAATTCTTTCCACAGCACGGCGGCCACGTCGGCCATGCCCATCGGCATGCCCGGATGGCCCGAGTGGGCGGCCTGCACCGCGTCGATGCTCAATCCGCGTATGGTGTTGGCGAGAAGCCTCAGATATTGCGTATCGGTGGCTGGACGATCCGGACTGGTGGTCATCATGGTCAGTGGTTTTGCGTGACGAGTCTGGAAAAGTGGCCCAAATATCCAAAAAGCCCGGCGGCAATGGAGCATGCCCCTCGTCACAAAGTCCACCACTGGCCGGCTTTCGCCAAATGGTACCCGCGTGCACGGACGGTGTGTGAGGCGTCGCTGTCCGGATCCAGTACCGGATTGGTGTGGTTGAAGTGTATGAAGTGAATCTTTTGCCGAAAGGCAGTGGACCGGCGGTCGAACCGTTCCATGCTTTCCACGATGAAAGGGTGAGGGATCTCCCTCATGTCGCGGCCGGGAAGCTCTGTGCCGTCGTAAAAAGTGCCATCGAGCAAAGCCACATCAACCTCTTCGATCACTGCCTCGACGCGCTGGCCCCACTTCGACCACTTGTCTATGTCCGGTATGTAGCATGCCTTCCTGCCGCGGGGCCCCGAAATGAGCAGGCCAATCGTTTCGGAAAATTCGTCGCGGTGGGGCACGAGCAACGGGGTGAGCTCGAACGGGCCAAGCCGAAATCGTTCATTGTGGGCTATGGGTAGGAGACGGATGTTTTGCAGCTCGACCAACAAAGACCACGGTCCATTTTCTGACAGGAACCGGCGCATACGCGGCATGGCATAGACCGGCAGGTTGCTGGCGCCCATCACTTCTCTTCCCATGTGCATCAGGCCGGTGTAGTGCCCGATATGGGCATGGGTAAGGACAATTCCCTCGAGGCGGTAGCCATTGGCTTGAAGTGCATGGTATTGCTGGGGAAAGTCAGGAGTGGCGTCAATAAGCCAGGCACGTCGGGAGGATGGATCCACCAGGGCCAGGCACGCCACATGCGCTCCTTGCAATTGCCCGGTCCATACCTTTTCACAGCACGCACGGGTACATCCCGCCTGAGGAAAACCAGCGTCCTGGGCTGTGCCCATGACCAGAATGGCGGGTTCCGCAGGCCAATCACGTACCGGAAAAATGACGCCGGAAAGAAGCAGGAAGAGCAGTGCGGCCATGAAAGACAGGATTGTACCCGGAGCGGGGCTCGAACCCGCACGGCCCTTGCGGGCCACAGGATTTTAAGTCCTGCGTGTCTGCCAATTCCACCATCCGGGCATGGGTTGGGGTTCAATGGCCAAATTTAGGAAAACGGTACGACCCCAAATGAAAAAAGCCTTCATTGCTGAAGGCTTTTGCTTGAGCGGGAGACGGGACTCGAACCCGCGACCCCAACCTTGGCAAGGTTGTGCTCTACCAGCTGAGCTACTCCCGCGTGTTTGTCTTTTCTCGTGCCCTTCCGTCGAAGGCGACGCAAATATACAGCAACCTTTTTCAAACTGACAAACCCTTCACTCCAAAAAATTTTTCACCTGAAAGGTTGCAGATTGCAATGAGTTGATTTACAAAAACTTTGGCGTGTTGATTTTTTTGCAGAATTTTCATGTTTCAATTTACTGGTAATCAATGAGTTGTGAGCTTGTCAGGCCTTTTCCGTTCAGTTGCAGGGACTTGCAGGTTGTCGGTGCTTGCCGGTTGGGTGCAAGAGGGCGCGTTCGTCCTGCCGGCGGCAGGGACGCAGGACATTGGATGTGCTGCAGGCTGTGTGGCCAAAGTGAGTCGCTTCATGGTGGGGCCACTGAAAAAAGTTCGGTAAAGCCTCAGGCAGCAACCTGCACCGTCTATCGGGGGCATCAGGGGTGCTTTTGCCGGCTCGGCCCTGCTTTTCTTGCAGGAAAATTTGGATGTTATGATCGTTTTTTTTTGCTCTTGCTGGCCAGCATGTTGTTTCCATTCTCTAACCCAAAAGCAAAAGCAAATGAAGATGATCAAATTCCCGAATCTGCTTTTGATCGCCTTTTTGGTGGGGGTGGTCTTTTCCTGTAACGAGTCGTCTGTTGCGACTCTGGACGCTACCGTGCAAGTCGAGAATCCCTATGAATTTGTCGGGCTGGCGCACAACGATGTGGTAAGCGAAGTATTTGCCAGGGGATACACCGATCGGCAGGATTTGTTCGAGCTGACAAACCGCATCGGGAAAGACAGGTTTGGTATCTCCGTCTCGCCCGACCAATTGGGGGCAACGGTATCTCTGGTGGGTAGTGTCCCCGATCAACTGATTTTGGACTGCGTTTTCTGCGGCCGAAGGCTGCGGTTTCAATGAGTGAGGAACCGAAGAACCGAGGATTTGATTCAAGAGCCTTCTGAAAAATACTGAAAATCATCCAGTTACACAGAGCGCCACTGA
>WFYJ01000230.1 GCA_015490175.1 Saprospiraceae bacterium
CTATTCAAGGACACCACCTCAGCAAGGTTGTGACCACTCTCGATTCCTGAGGCTACTGAAAAAAGTCCGTGACACCCCCGACTTTGGTCGGGGCAGGCAGTGACATCGTAACGCGTGACGCGTAACACCATAAATAACAAGTTGAATTAAAACAAAAAACACATTGCGAATCGTTGCGTTCCCGATACTCGGGACAAGCTTTAGCGTCCCCGACTGGTGTCGGAGCAAGCTTTCCGACAAGTCGGAACAGGTTTCCGAAGACTCGGAACAAGTTTTGCGCGAGACTATGGTTTTTTTTCAGGGGGCTCATTTGCTGAAAAAATTTGTTTTGATCAAAACAAAATATTGTATCTTGGCGAAAATTTGTCCGCCATGGATGAATTCGCCGTGTACTTTCAGGATGAGCCTTTTCTCGAACCTTTCGACACTGCTTCCGAAGCCGTCGAAGCGTCTGGTACGTGGCATCCGGAAGCGCAAAAACTCAAAGAAGGGCTGCATCGCCCTGCACCTTCCGGCTCCGAGGCGGAGGAGGCTCCTCAGCCAGCCGTTCCACCCATCCGCGCGCAGTTTCCCGAAGCAGGAAGTGCACATCTGGGGGGCACGAGCGACGGGTACGTGTATCGCACGGTTTTTCGGGGCCGCAACCTCGAGCACACCTACGAGATGGTGCGCGAATTCCTGAAAGAGCAGGGCTATGCCGACATCCCGCTCCCTGCCGACGCCGACGAACTGCTGATGTTCCGGCTGCCCACGCGCAACCGCCAGATCCTCCTTTTCGAGGACAATGGCTACGTGCACAATCCCGTCAAAATCCTGTTCCCGACCCATTCGGCTCATCGCCGCCCGCGCATGCTGATCCTCGAGCTGTACAACGAACGCGCGGAAAAGCACCTGCTCCGTTTCCACAAAAAGATAGACTGGCCACCACCTCAAGGCCCCGCAGACCAGTAAAAGGACCCTTCTCGTCCGGTTTCCCCGTGCTGTTCTGCCCGGATCCGGTCATTGGCCATTTCCTCGAGGTGGGTCAGCGGCACGGCGCCTTGCGACAGCAACGGGTCGTGCAATGCGCGCAGGTCGAAGCGGTCGCCGAGGGCATGCCCGGCCGAGCGTTCAAAGGCTTGCTGTGACAGGTCGGGCCAAAGACCATCGCCCCGGCTTTGCTTTTGAATGCGGGTCCAGTGGTCGATCAGGTAGTCGAGCGCATGGTGTTGCGCACGGGTTGCATTTGCCGAAAGGCAAACACACAGCAAAACGAAAAGGAAAATGCGCATAGTCAGCAAATTGCCGGGTGGAGCGGCCAGAATCGGAAAAGTGGCCGGCAAGGGCTGCAAATGGCAGTAGGCAAAATCGCTTACCTTTGGACAACGACGCACCGGCCCAACACGCATACTATGAGAAACGACAAGACCACCACCGAGCACTGGCTCAACGTATTGCCCATGTTTGCCAACCATCTGGATCTGACGCGGCTGGAAGAGGGCGAGGAGCTGCTGCGCCAACTGTTGTCGGGCACCTTGCAGCAAGTCGTGACGGTCGATGAAAACACGGACCGTCTGCTGGCCTCCATTTTTTTCGAAGGAAAAAACTACCGGCGGCTGGCAGGCATGCATGGCCTGGCTGTCGGCTACCCGTTCGTCTATACCTCGGCGGCACACGAGCTGGTCAGCGCGCCTCTGTGTCTGTGGCAGGTGCGGCTGGAACCCGGCCCCGTAGCCCGGCAGTGGCAGCTCATCCGTACCTCGGACATGCCTGTGCTGTGGAACCGCCCATTGCTCGAACTCATCGAGACCGGCTGGCAGGTCAAAGTGCCTGAAGCCCTGCAGACACAGGCGCTGACGGGGCAACTGCCGGTCGCTGCCCTGCAGCAATGGGTGGATCAACTGTGCAGCACTACCCAATGGCGGAATCACTTCGAAGGCGACCAGCTTGTCTCATCCTTTCCGGGTGTAGAGGACTTGGGCGAGCAAACGCAGCGGGGTGCTGTGTGGCCTGCTGCCGTGCTCGGTCATTTTCCGCCTCCGCTGCCTCCTTTGCCACACACCGCGCCTGAGGCAGCTTTTGCCTTCGAGCCGTGCGCTCCCCCAGAGGTGGCCCTACATCCCGGCACGGTGTCTCCCGCGCAGGCCAGCGCCTCTTGGATCAGCTCCCGAAATCGGGTCAGTGCCATCAGCAGTGTGCGCCACGACGAGCGGCTCGGGTGGCTGGCTGCGCTGACAGGCAGGTATTTCCTTTCGGGCAAGCGGTGTCTGATCGTTTCCGAGCGCACCCAGACCCTGCGCACCCTGCAGACGTACCTGAACCAACTCGGCCTGAGCACCGAAGTACTCATGCTCACGGACCCCTGGAACGACCGCCGGCTCCTGCGCGACACCGCCCGCATGACCTTGCGTGCGGCACTGGAACAACCCGTCAATCCCCCTGACAAGGCCGCCCTGATCCGCGCGCGCCGCGTGTCGCAAATGCGCACCCGCATCGAATCTGCCTGGCGCGCCGTGAAAAAACCCGTATTCGGTGGCCTCAACTGGACCGACACGGTGGGCCTCTTCCTCAAATACCAGCAACGCGGCGGCAAGGAATTGCTCAACCCCCAGTTGGCCCCGGAAGGGTTTGCCTTCACGCACGAAGAGTTCGAGCTACTGCGCCGCATGGTGCGCGAGGGATACCCGCGTTTCGAGGCGGTGGGCACCCTGCAGCATCCCCTGCTCCAGCTACACCATCGCTTCTTTGAAACCCCACAGGCAGAGACCGCCCGGAACGAGGCTCAGGAGCTCCTGAGCCGGTTTGCCGAACGGCTGCGCCAACTGAACAGAGACTATATCCGCCTCATGGACGAATGGGCCGGCGAGCTGGAAAACTGGTACCAGCAGAAAGCCCGCGACCTGGACCAGGCGCTGACGGACATCGAGGAGGAGCTGTCGGAGATGGAAACCCTTTACGGAAAGGCCTTTGCACGCCACGAGCTCCTGCCGACACTGAGCAGCCGCGCCCGGAAACGGCGCGCAGCACGCAATGCCCTCATCGAAAAGTTTCGGCAACTGCAAGCGCGTTGGCCCGACTGGCCCGAGATCCAACCGCCCGAGCCCCTCGCCGTGCACGACATCGCTACCCTGCGCACCGCCCTGGAGCAGTACCGGACCCGACTCGACACCTGGCAGCCACGCATCGCCGCACTGGTGCACGAGCACCTGCAACGCCTCAACAGCCAGAATGTGCCCGACGGTTTTGCTTTCGCAAAAAAGGTAAGCAGCCGGGAAGAAGCCCTCGAACAACTGGTCGCCGACCTGAACGAGGCGCACCTGCTGGAAGAGCAGCTGACCCACCAAATGCTGACCATCCCCCGCAAAAGGGCCTGGATCGAAGGGCTGCTCGCTCGACTCGAGTACCTGCAACGCAGCCTGCGCGATTTCGACACCTTTCATGCCTGGCAGCACTACCTCTTGCAGGCACCTGAAGCAGGCAGAAAAACGCTCGAAGCCCTGGCCCGTATCCAGCCCGACAACCCCGAAGCCACCTTTGCCAGTTGGTATCTGCACCAGGTATTGACCCGAAACTACCAGGCCGACCTGCCCGACAGCGACGTGCTCGGCACCTTGGAGCGACCGGAGGAAGTGCGCATGGCGCTCGAGGTATTCTTCCTGCAGGCACGACACCAGCGCCACGAGGCTTTGAAGCGGGCACTGAAACAACTCAAACGGCAGGACCGCGCCCTGTATCGCTATCTCACCGCGCGCAGGGCGCCGAGCGACGCCTGGCCGGTGGCGCGCCTGTTGTGCGGGCACAGCCCGTTCTGGACCAGCCTCTTCCCCCTCATGCTGCTCACGCCGGCAGTGGCCGCCACCCTGCGTGTCCACGACCCCGATTTCCAGGCCGACCTGCTGGTAGTGGACGAAGCCAACCGCATGCCCGCCGCGCTGGGGGCCGCCTTGCGTCCGCTGGGCCGCCAGATGATCGCATGTGGAAGCACCCACCATCTGCCCCACACCACCAGCCTGCTGCAATGGCTACAGACGCATGGCTCTGCACAGTACCAGATCCTTCCTTCCCGCCTGGCACACTTCCAGCCGTGGTACCAGCCCCCCCGGTACTGGCATGCCCGCTTCACCGCCGGACGCTACGACGCCCGCAGCGATACCAACGAGCAAGAGGCCATGCAGGTGCTGCGCCAATTGCTCAAGGTCAAAGCCCGGCCGGGCCGCATCTTCCCTTCGGTGGGCATCGTGTGCTTCACGCGTGCGCAGCGCGACTTCATCCAGATGCAGTTGCTGCGCATGCGACAGCAGCACGAGCCCGGATCCGACACGCTCGAGCAGCTCGAACGCAATGGACTCATGGTGCTGGCCCATGACGAGCTGTATGGCATGCAGTTCGACGTGTTGCTGGTGAGCCTCACCTATGGACAGGTAAACGCCTCGGGTGCTGTGACGCGCCGGATAGCGACCTTCGACGAGGTCGAGCCGCTCGAAGCCCTCAAAGCCATCGCCCGCCGCCAGGCAGACAGTATCATCTGGATGCATTCCATTCCCGAGCACCGCATCGAGGCCATGGCAGCCGACGACTCCTCGCCGGGCCAGCAGATGCTTGCACGCTTGCTCCTGCTGGCCAAAAACGCAGAGCAGGGAAAGGCCGACGAAAGCCGACGCTTGGCCGAACAAATCGGCCTGCCCCTTCGGTGGCCCGCAAAAAGCGGCATCTTCACACGCGAGGTGGCGCACATCCTGGAAGCATGGCTTCCGCCCCGCCGCTTCGCTTTCGAGAAGCGCCAGGACGATTACGTGCTGCACCTGTGTGTCGAGCCCACACTGGAAAACGCACCGCCCCAAGTGCTCGTGCCCGACGGCCTCGTGGCCGACACGCTGATGATTTCGCCCGAATGGGAACGTGCAGCATGGATGAAAATGAAGCAGCAAGGCATGGATCCCACCCCGCTCTGGAGCGTGCGCTGGTGGAAAGACTATCCAACCGAAGCTCGAAAGTTGGCGAGCCAGATCCTCAAGCGCGACCAGCAACTGCGCATGCAGCCACCTCCCGAAAAGGCTGCCGAAAAGAAAATCCGGCACGGCGAGCAGTGATGCCGGGATGGCTGAGTGCGGGGAAAGGTTGAGGGTTGAGAGTTGAGAGTTGAGAGTTGAGAGTTTAAAGTTTAAAGTTTAAAGTTTTTCTTATTGACTATCAGCATTTTGTCAAATCCTCGGTTCTTCAGTTCCTCGGTTCCTCATTCATCATGAGGCCATCTCAACATCGCTGGCTCTGCGGCGCGTGTTCCCGTATCCGGGACAGGATCCGACCTGTCGGAATCAACATCCGCGCAGCGGTATCAACCTCACTCGATTCCTCGGTTCCTCAGCCAAAAAACCGCAGCTTCCAGCCGCAGCCCTGACGCAGTTTGCGCAGTGGGTCACTCCTTCACTCCCTCTCTCTTCTCTCCATCTCAAAAATCGTCAGCCCTCATCCTCATCGTCGTCGAACATGCCGGCCAGCAGATCGCGAAACGACACGCGCCCTTCCAGTACGTCCTTGCTCACCACCTCGAACTCGGCCAGACCGTGCAGCACCAGCTCCATGAAGAAGATGCGCTCTTCGGGCGGCACTCCTGCCGCCGTCACGATGCGTTCGAGGCCGGCGACCGATTGCAGGGTCTTCAGGTATTCGTCGTCGGGCAGGTCCGAGGGCAGTTCCAGTACGTTGCCCGCCCCGAACCACTGGCGGATGGCGCCATAGGGATCGCGCTCTTCGTCCCGGGCGCGGTCGGGATCGGGGAAATAGCGGAGAAAGAGCTTCTTCATGGCCTGGTCCATGATATGCAGGGCCACGCCGACCGGCCCTTCCTGTTCTCCTTCGTACACCAGTTCGATCTTGCCCGTCATGGTGGGAATGATGTGCTGGAAATCGGACAGGCGGATTACGGTGCGCTCCTGGCCGTGCCGCAGCAGGCGCAGCTCGGCCGCACTCATCAGATGTTCCATGGCCGAAATGCTCAGCCGTGCCGACACGCCGCTTTTCTCATCCACATACTCACTTTCGCGCGCCTCGAACACAATCTGCTCGAGCAGCAGGCGCGCTGCCTCGGGCACGTGGATGCGTGCAGCCTGTTCGGGCAGCACGCGTGCTTCCTGCTGTGTGATGCGCATGGCATCTTCGAGCGTACGCGGGTAGTGGGTCAGTATCTGGCTTTCGATGCGGTCTTTCAGCGGAGTAATAATGCTGCCCCGGTTGGTGTAATCTTCCGGGTTGGCCGTAAAGACGAAAGCGATATCCAGCGGCAGGCGCAGCTTGAAGCCCCGGATCTGGATGTCGCCCTCCTGCAGGATGTTGAACAGCGCCACCTGGATGCGCGCCTGCAGGTCGGGCAGCTCGTTCATCACGAAGATGGAGCGATGGGCCCGCGGCACGAGGCCGAAATGCAACACCCGCTCGTCGCTGTAGGGCAACTTCAGCGTGGCCGCCTTGATGGGATCGACGTCGCCGATGAGGTCGGCAATGCTCACATCGGGCGTGGCCAGCTTCTCCACGTAGCGCTCCGAGCGGTGCACCCACGCGATGGGCGTGTCGTCGCCCTTTTCCGCGATCAGGTCGCGCGCATGGCGCGAAATGGGCTGCAGCGGATCGTCGTTCAGCTCGCTGCCGGCAACTACGGGGATGTATTCGTCGAGCAGCTCGACCATCAGTCGGGCAATGCGCGTTTTGGCCTGGCCGCGCAAGCCGAGCAGCAGGATGTTGTGCCGCGCAAGAATGGCCCGCTGCAGGTCGGGGATCACCGTCTGGTCGAAACCGATGATGCCGGGAAAAAGAGGCGCACCCGCCTTGAGCCGGGCGATCAGATTGTCGCGCAATTCGTCTTTGATGGATCTGGGCTGGTAGCCCGAGGCTTTCAGTGCCCCAAGGGTATGGATGCGAGGTGGTGGTGTATGTGCCATCGAAATTTTTTGGGTTTTCAGAAGGCAAAGAACGGCTTTTTGTCTCTGTTTATACCCAACGCAATCCGGTTCGGGAATTTTTGACGATGGGCGATTTTTCTGAGATGGAGAGAAGAAGAGATGGAGTGAGGGAGTGACCGCGCACACGAAATTCGCACAAGTGGTGCCAAACGCTCAAGGCTCAACCTGCACAACCGGTTTTCCCAAACCAATCCTTTTGGCATAAAAACGGGCAGACAAGGCCTGTTGTCAGCGGCGCTCAAGCACTTCAATCCACCTTCACCGAGTGCCAGGCCACCAGCTTCCAGCCCCCCGGACGCTTCACATACACGTCGGTATATCGCAGCTTGATCTGAAAGTCGCGCCCGTTGAAGCGGCCGTCCACCAGTACCACGCCGGTGCCCACGGCCGTTTTACCGTACAGGCGCATCTCCATTTCCAGCGGCCGAATGGCCCTATAGACGATGTATCCGGTGCGGATGTGGTCGAGGTGGTCGGCGCGCGACTCCACCAGCCCGTTGGAATGGGTGTAGGTCAGTGTGGGATCGAGCATTTTTCCAAGGGCATCGAGATCCCGTTTGGTCATCGCTTCGAAACGGGCTTTTTCGAGCAGGCGCAGCGCTCGCTCTGTTTTGCTCTGCCCGCTGGCCAGCAAGCTCATACAAATAAACACCAACAAAAAAGTGTAACGCATCGCAGTATTTTTTTGCATTTGCAATACAGGAAAAACAATTGAACTTCAGGCCCAAGCCCGATGCATGTCGGGCATGCCAAAGATAAATGCCCTACCTTTGTAATGGTCTCACAGACTGTCCCCCCCTTGGTACCGACAACCACTTTCACCCTTGCCCGGAGCTCTGATGCGGCTTCTCGATGCGGCGAGAAGTGCGCGGGTTTGTGTAATTTCAGGGAACACTATGGGGAAACAGCCAAGTACGACAACCAACCCTTTTGCCCAAGCGGCGGGCAAATGCCTCCACGAGATTTTCAGAGCGGTTGCGGGAAACGTACCCACAGCCGACGCCCTCATCTGGTCTGGCCAGCGGATGACGTACGCCGAGCTGGATCGCCGATCCGACTGGCTGGCCCATCACCTGCGCGCCCTGGGCGTAGGGCGCGAGACTTTCGTCGCCCTGCATCTCGAACGCAGCTTCGATCTGCTCACCGCCGTATGGGCCGTGCTCAAGGCCGGCGGGGCGTACGTCCCCCTCGATATCGGACTGCCGGCGCAGCGCCGCGACTTCATGCTTGCCGATGCCGGCGCGCCGGTATTGCTTACCCAGGCCGGCCTGGGCGAGCAGCTCACCACCGAAGCGACCGTCGTGGTGCTCGACGAGCTGTGGCCCGAGCTGGAGCAGCGCTATGGCCATCTGCCCCCGCCCGACATCATCAACCAGCCCGACGACCTGGCCTACATGATCTACACCTCGGGCTCGACGGGCAAGCCCAAGGGCGTGATGATCCAGCACGACCACGTGATCCATCAGCTCGAAGGGCAGTACGCCATCGCGCCCGAGCCCATGGAGGCCACCCTGCTCACCGCTTCCATCTCCTTCGACGTCTCGGTACTCACCATCTTCTGGACACACCTGCTGGGCAAGCCACTGGTGCTGCCCCGCCAAGGCGAAGAGAAAGACATGCCGGCGCTGGCGCGGCTCATCGCCGCCACGGGTGTGACCCACGTGCTCACCCTGCCCTCGCTGCACACGCTGCTGCTCGACCAGGCCGATCCCGGGCAGTTGCGCAGCCTGCGCCTGGTCAACGTGTCGGGCGAGGTGTGTCCCACTTCGCTTGCGCAAAAACACGAGCAGCGCATCCCCTGGGCGCAGCTCTACAACCTGTACGGCCCTACCGAAGCGACGGTGAACTGCACCTGGTTCCGTTTGCCGAAAGGCTTCGATGCGCCCAAGGTGCCCATCGGCAAGCCCATACCCAACTACCGCATCTTCATCCTTTCGGAAAACAGGCAGCCCGTGCAGGGCGACGAGGTGGGCGAGATTTACATTGGCGGCGACAAGCCGGTAGTGGCCCGCGGCTACTGGAATCGCCCCGAGCTGACGGCCGAGCGCTTCGTGGCCAATCCGTTCGACACGGGCGGTGCGCGCCTGTACCGCACCGGCGACCTGGCCCGCTGGATGCCCGACGGCAACATCGAGTTTCTCGGCCGCGCCGACAACCAGGTCAAGTTTCGAGGCTACCGCATCGAGCTGGGCGAGATCGAGGTGGCGCTGGGCAACCACCCGGCCGTGCGCGAGGTCGTGGTCATGTTGCACGGCGAGGAACCCGAGCGCCAGCGCCTCGTGGCCTGGCTCACCTTTCACGAAGGGCGGCAGGAAACCGTCAGTGCGCTGCGCGCCTGGCTGGAGGAGCGCCTGCCCGAGTACATGGTGCCTGCGGTCTTTGTGATCCTCGACCGGATGCCGCTGACCACCAACGGCAAGATTGACCGGCGCGCCCTGCCCGACCCGCCCGGCGAGCGGCCGCCCCTGGCACAGCCCTGGGTGCCGCCTCAGGGCCCGCTCGAGACGTGGATCGCCGAGCGCTGGAGCAAACTGCTGCAGGTTTATCCCGTGGGGCGCCACGACCGGTTTTTCGAGCTGGGCGGCCACTCGCTGCTGGCTGCCCGCTTTCTGGCCGAGTTGCAGCAAGCCCTCGGCGCATCGGTCTTCATCACCACAATCTTCGACCACCCCGACGTGGCCTCCTACGCCGCCATGCTCCAACGCGAGTATCCCGACGAGGTGGAGGCCCTGTTTGCCGAAAGGCAAAACACACAAAAGGAAAAGCGCCGCCCGCACCCGGACGGCGGCCGGCTGACGACCAAGCAGGTCGCTGCTTTCGCAAAATACCTGCCGCGCTACCCCGCCCCCGCGCTCCAACCCGAACGGAAGGGGCGCAAGGCGGTATTCATCCTCGCGCCGCCCCGCTCGGGCACCACTCTGCTGCGCGCCATGCTGGCCGGCCACCCGCAGATTTTTGCCGCCAACGAGCTGCAACTGCTGCATTTCGACACGCTGGCCCAGCGCAGCCAGACCTATACGGGCAAGTTCGCCCTGTGGCAGGAAGGGCTCATCCGTGCCGTCATGGCCCTGAAGCAGTGCGATGCCGACGACGCGCGGGCCTTTCTGCTGGAGCGGGAACGCGCCGGTGCCACCACGCTCGACATCTGGCACTGGCTCGAAGAGACCAGCGGCCGCATCGTGGCCGACAAGTCGCCGAGCTATGCACTCGACCCGCAGGCCCTGCAACGCATGGCAGAGTGGTTCGAGGATGCCCGCTTCGTCCATCTGGTGCGGCACCCCTGGTCGGTGGCCCGCTCGTTCGAGCGCTACCACATGCACCAGGTCGTCTTCATGCCCGAGCACCCCTATGCACCCCACCACCTCGGCGAGCTGATCTGGCTGTACAGCCACCGCCACATCACCGAATTCCTGAAAGACATCCCGGCCGACCGCCAGATCCGCATCCGGTACGAGGATCTGGTGCGCCGGCCCGAGCCCGTCATGCGCGCGCTCTGCGACGCCCTGGGACTGCCCTTCGATGCAGGCCTGCTCGATCCCTACGCCGCACTCGAGCAGAAAATGGTGGACGGCATCTACGAGACTTCGCGCAGCATGGGCGACATCCACTTCGCACAGCGCCGCGCCATTGATCCCACCCAGGCCGACAAGTGGCAGGGCGTGTGGGAAGACAACTTCCTCGCCGATGAGACCCGGGAGCTGGCCGCCCGCTTCGGCTATCCCGACACGCCCGAGTCATCGGCCCCTGCCACGCAGGCGTCGCTACCCGCCGACACGCCCCGCAGCACCGACACCGATGCCATTGCCATCATTGGCATGAGCGTGCGCGTGGCCGGCGCCGAAGATGTGGATACCTTCTGGCAAAACATTATCAGCCGGCGCGACGTGAGCGAGCCGGTCACACCCGACGACCTGCGCGCCGACGGCCTCGACCCCGCCCTGCTGCGCGCACCCGACTACGTGGCGCGCCGATACGCCCTGAAAGACGGCGACTGCTTCGATGCGGCCTTTTTCGGCATCCGCCCCCGCGAGGCGGCGCTGATGGATCCACAACATCGCATTTTGCTCGAAGAAGCCTGGCACGCACTCGAACGGGCCGGCTACGACCCGAGGCGCTACCCGGGCCGCATCGGCATTGCGGGCGGCGTGGCCCGCAACAGCTACCTGACCTACAATCTGGCCGGCCACGACGAACTGCGCAGCCAGGCCGGCGAATACCACTTCATGCTGGGCAACGAATCGTCGTTTGCCATCTCGCGCATCGCCTACCTGCTCGGCCTCAAAGGCCCTGCGTTCGACGTGCAGACGGCCTGCTCGACGGGAGGTGTGGCCATCCATCTGGCCGTGGAGGCGCTGCGCCGGGGCGAAGCCGACATGATGCTGGTGGGCGGCGGCCGCATCCAGCCGCCCTTCCGCGCCGGCTACCACTATCGCGAGGGGCAGCCCCTGGCCCCCGACGGGCGCATCCGCGCCTTCGATGCCGATGCCTCGGGCATGGTGCAGGGCCATGGCGTGGCCTTCGTGCTGCTCAAGCCGCTCGAGGCCGCCTTGCGCGACGGCGACCACATCCATGCCGTCATTCGCGGCTCGGCTGTCAACAACGACGGCGGCGACAAGACGGCCTTCACGGCACCCAGCGCCACGGGCCAGGCCGAAGTCATCGAGGCGGCCTGGCGGAGGGCCGGCATCGCTCCCGAGCGGATCGGGCTCATCGAGACGCACGGCACCGGCACCCTGCTGGGCGATCCCATCGAGCTGACGGGGCTGGCACAGGCCTTCCGCAAATTCACCGACAAGACCCGCTTCTGCGCGCTCCACAGCGTCAAGACCCACGTCGGCCATCTGGATGCCGGCGCCGGCATCATCGGCCTGATCACGGCGGCCCTGGCGCTCGAGCGCGAGCAGTTGCCGCCCGTGCAGCACTTCCGCCGGCCCAACCCGCATATCGACTGGGATCGCGCGCCCTTATTCGTCAGCGATCGCCTGCGCCCCTGGCCCCGCACCGAAGGACGGCCCCGCCTGGCTGCCGTCAGCTCGTTCGGGCTGGGCGGTACCAACGCCCACATCGTGCTCGAAGAGGCGCCGCCCCTGCCCCGCACCGAGGCTTCGCCCCGCACCTTCGAGTGGCTCTGCCTTTCGGCAAAAACCGAACAGGCGCTGCACCAACAGGCCGACCAGCTGGCCGAGTGGCTGGAACGCCCGACCGAACCCGCATTGGCCGACCTGGCCTTCACGCTGGCACACCGCCCCCAACTGCCCGAACGGCTCGCCCTGATCGCCGCCGGCCGCGAGGAAGCCGTCGAGCTGTTGCGCACGCGCTCGGGCCGGCAGGTGGTGCGCAGCAGCGCGCGCGGCCCGCGCAAGGTGGCTTTCCTGTTTCCTGGCGGAGGCGCCCAATATGCCGGCATGGCCGCCGGCCTGTACGCCACTCTGCCCGTGTTCCGGCACTGGGCCGACCGCCTGACGACCCTCGTGCACCAGCGGCACGGCCTCGACCTGGGCTGGCTTTTTGCGGAAGCGGATGAGGCGCGCCAGTGCCAGATCGAACAACCGTCGTGGGCGCTGGCTTCCCTGTTCGTGGTCGAGCTGGCCATGGCGCGCACGCTCGAACACTTCGGCCTGCGGCCCGACCTGCTGATCGGACACAGCGCCGGCGAATACGTGGCGGCCCACCTGGCAGGCGTCTTCTCGCTGGAAGACGCGCTCGACCTGGCGGTGCTGCGCGGCAAGCTGTTCGAAACGCTACCGGCCGATGGTGCCATGCTGAGCGTGTCGCTGGGCGAACAGGCATTGCAGGCCCTGCTCGACGAAAGTTGCTGCATCTCGGTCGTCAACAAGCCGGACAACTGCGTGGTGTCGGGGCCCGCCGCCGCCATCGCTGCGCTCGCCCAACGCCTCGAGGCCCGCGGCATCGAATGCCGGCGCCTTCACTTTCGCGTGGCTGCTCATTCGCCACAGGTCGAACCAGTGCTCGCCGATTTTGCGAAAGCGCTTGAAAAAACAGAATGGCAACGCCCTGCCCTGCCCTACATATCGAGCCTGACGGGCCGCCTGGCAGATCCCGAGCACCTCGCCAGCCCGCAGTACTGGCTCGACCACCTGCGCCATACCGTCCGCTTTGCCGACGGCCTCGCCACGCTCCTGCAATCGGATGCGGGCTGCCTGGTGGAAGTCGGTCCCGGGCAGACGCTGCTCACCTTTGCGCGACAGCATCCGGCCTGGAAGGGCGACAAGCTGGCCGTGGCGACCATCCGCCATCCGCGCGAACGGACCGACGACACGGCCTTCTTCCTGCGCAGCATGGCCAGGCTCTGGACCGAAGGACTGCCCGTGCGCCCCGAAGCGCTGTTCGAGGAGCGCCGACGCCGCGTGCCCCTGCCGGGCTATCCCTTTGCGCGGGTGCGCCACTGGATCGAACCGGCGCGCAGCGCGCAAGGTGCAGGTGTCGCCTTCGGGCAGTCCACCGAGTTGCGCCTTTCGGCAAATGAAGCCCGAGGGACGATCGCGGCCACTGCCGCACAGAAGGCGACAACCACTTCGTTACCTGCGGCAGATCCCAGAGAGAAAATCCTGGAAAAGGAAATCAAAAAGGTGTTATCCGAGCTGAGCGGATTGCCTCCCGAACAGTTGGATACCGAGGCCACCTTTCTCGAACTGGGTTTCGATTCGCTGTTCCTGAGCCAGGTGGTCATCGCGCTGAACCGGCACTTCGGCACCGAGATCGCCTTCCGCCAGTTGTTCGAGCAGACGCCCGACATCGCCTCGCTGGCCCGCTGGCTCGACGAGGTATTGCCGGCCGATGTCTTTCCACCCGAACCGGCGGCCCCTGCCGGCGGGCAGGATTTGCCGAAAGGCGAAAGCACGACTACGGAATCGCCTTCAGCGCTCGAAGACCGCGTCCGCGCGCCGGCCGAAGCCGGCCAATCAGATCTTGCCGACATCGTGCGCCGCCAACTCGAGCTCATGCAGCGCCAGCTCGAGTTGCTGAGCGGATCTGCCTCGGAGCGCACGCCCGCAACGGCCGCGAAGCCCCCCGCCGAAAAGACCGAACGTCCGGCTGGCGCGAGCTACTCTCCACGCGGCGTGACCGCCAAACTGAAGCCCGCCGGAAGTGGCGGCGGCAACCTCAGGCTCAGCCCCGCCCAAGAACGCTGGCTGCGCGATTTCGTCGAGCGCTACAACCGCAAGACGGCCCGCTCGAAAGCCCTGGCCGCCCGCCACAAGCGCGTCTATGCCGACCCGCGCTCGGTGACGGGTTTCCATCACCTCTGGAAGGAAGTGACGTACCAGCTCGCCGCCGAGCGCTCGGCAGGCAGCCGTTTTACCGACCTCGACGGCAACGAATACATCGACTTCGTGATGAGCTACGGCGTGGCCCTGTTCGGCCATTCGCCCGACTTCGTGCGCGAGGCGGTACAGTGCCAGCTCGAGCGCGGCACGGCCCTCGATCTGCTGTCGCCCCTGGCCACCGAGGTGGGCGAACTGCTGACGCGCCTGTCGGGCAAAGACCGCATGACGCTGGCCAACACCGGCACCGAAGCGCTGGTAGCTGCCGTTCGGGCGGCACGCGCGGCCACGGGCCGCGACCGCATTGCCGTGTTCGACACCGACTACCACGGCCTGACCGACGAATTCCTGCTGCGCGCCTTCCCCTTCGGCGAAGTGCGGCGCGTGGCGCCGCTGGCTCCCGGCATCCCGCGCTTCCTGAGCGAGTACGTGTTGGTACTCGACTACAATCGGCCCGAGGAGGCGCTTGCCCGCATCGAAGCCGAAGCCGACACGCTGGCCGCCGTCGTGGTGGAGCCGATACAGGCGCAAAACCCGCACTGGCAACATTTCGAGCTGATGCCACGCCTGCGCGCCCTCACCGAGCGGCTCGGCCTGCCGCTCGTCTTCGACGAGATCATCAACGGCTTCCGCCTGCACCAGCGCGGCGCACAGGCCTGGTACGGCGTCGAAGCCGACATCGTGGCCTACGGCAAGGCCATCTCGGGCGGCCTGCCGCTGGCCGCCATTGCCGGTGCCGAGCGCTACCTGCAGGTCTTCGATGGCGGGCAGTGGCAGTTTGGCGACGACTCGGCACCCGAGGCCGCCCTCACCTACTTCGCCGGCACCTTCATCAAAAACCCGGTCAGTCTGGCCGCCGCCCATGCCGCCCTTTCGGAAATCGAGCGTCAGGGCCCCGACCTGCAGGAAGCGCTCAACCGCAAGGGCTACCGCTTTGCCCGGGAGCTGGCCGCGCTGTTCCGCCGCACCGGCGCGCCCCTGTTCGTCACCGCGACTTCCTCGATATTCAACATCAAGTTTGCCGACAACAATCCGCTCAACCAGCTCTTCTTCCCGCTGCTGGCCCTCAACGGCGTGCACATGCGGGCGCGCCCCTGCTTCCTCTCCACGGCGCACAGCGAGGCCGACCTGGAGCAGACGCTGCAAGCGGTGGAAGCGACGGTCGAAGAGCTGCTGGCCCACGGCATCATGCAGCCCTGGACGGGCGAAGACCTCAACGCCGTGGTGGCGCCGCCCTGGTGGCAAGACGAAGGGCCGGAAGGAGGGCCCTCACCGCAACAAAAGCACAAGCAGCCCGAAAGTATCCGCCTTTCGGCAAAAGAAGCCCCGCTGACCGACGGCCAGCAAGAGATTTTCCTGCAGCACCAACTGTCGCCCGAAGCGGGCAAGGCCTACACCATCGGCACGCAAATCCGGCTGCGCGGCCCCCTCGATGCGGAAGCGCTGCACCGCGCCCTCGAACAGTTGATCGAGCGGCACGAGGCACTGCGCATGACCATCGCTCCCGACGGCCGCCACATGCGCATTGCCGCCACGCGCGCGCTCGAGCTGCCCGTGGAAGACCTCTCTTCGCTCGACGAGGCAGCAAAACGGGCCGCCTTCGACCGCCTGCTCCGGCTCGAAGCAGAGACGCCCTTCGACCTCGAAGCCGGGCCGCTGACCCGCTTCCGCCTGGTGCGGCTGGCGCCCGAGGAACACGTGCTGCTGCTCGCGGCGCACCATATTGCCTGCGACGGCTGGAGCCTCGGCATCCTGACGCGCGAGCTGGGCACCCTCTATGCCGCCCTTACGGGCAAACGCAGCATGCCGCTGGCACCGCCCCCCGGCATCAGCCGCTTTGCCGAAGAAGAGGCGCAATGGCGCCAATCGAAGGCATTTGAGCAGACCCTGTCGTGGTGGAAAGCGCAGTTCGAGGACGACACAGCCGCCTTCGAGTTGCCGACCGACTTTCCCAGGCCGAAGACGCGCTCGTGGCGCGGCGGCATGGAGCGGCTGCGCCTGCGGGCGCCATTTGCCGAAAGGCTGAAAAAAGCAGCCGCCCAAGAGCGCAGCACCCTCTACGTCTGGATGCTGGCTGCCTTCGAGGCATGGCTCCATCGGTTGTGCGGAGCGGAGGAACTGGTGGTGGGCATCCCCGTGGCAGGCCACAACCTGCCCGGATTCCAGCAACTCGTGGGCCATGCCATCAACCTGTTACCGCTGCGCACCCGCATTGATGGATCGGCTCCCTTCCGGGAGTGGCTGCACACCCTGCGCGGTCACTTGCTCGACGCTTTCGAGCATCAGCGGCTCAGCTTCGGACGCCTGGTGCGGACGCTCGAGTTGCCGCGCCGGCCCGACCGGAACACCCTGGTTTCCATTGCTTTCAACATGGACAGCCCGCTCGAGGGGCTCGACTTCGGCGGACTCGAGGTGGAAACGCTGCCCCTGCCGCGCCACTACGAGACCTTCGACATCTACATCAACCTCAAGCCCGTGGGCGAAGAGGTATGGTTCGAGTGGAATTACAATGCCGACCTGTGGCGACCCGAAACCATCCGGATGCGCCTGGCCGAGTTCGAGCACCTGTTGCGCGCCCTGCTCGATGCGCCCGAGCGCCCCTTGTCGCAGCTCGAGCTGATACCTCCTGTGGAAAAACAGTTGCTGCACGTGTGGCAGCGCGGCCCCGCAGGCAACTTCCGCTGGCAGCACACCCTCCACGGATGGATGGAGGCTGCCGCCAACAAATGGCCCGACAAGGTGGCCGTACGCGACGGTGGCCATGCCCTCACCTACCGCCAGCTCGACACCCTCGCCAACCGCATCGCACACGCACTGATCGAAGCGGGCGTACAGCCCGGCCGGCGCGTGGCCGTCATGCTCGAGCGCACGCCCCGCATGTTGGCCGCTCTCTATGGCATCCTCAAGGCCGGCGCCGCATACGTGCCCATTGAGCCGTTCAACCCCGAGGCGCGGGTACGCCATATCGCAGCCGATGCGGAATGTGTCTGTATCCTTACGGAACGTGCGCATCGCGCGCACGCCGCCGCCGCTGCCATCCCCGTGCTCGAGCTCGAGACCGCCGAGCCGGAGCGCCTGCCGGCCGAGGCGCCGCCAGTGACGGTTGCTCCCGACATGGACGCTTACCTCATCTACACCTCCGGCTCGACGGGCATGCCGAAAGGCGTGGCCATCAGCCACCAGGCCGCGGCACACACCCTGCACGCCATCAACCAGCAATGGCAGGTTGGTCCCGACGACCTCTGCCTGTCGGTGTCGAGCATGTCGTTCGACATGAGCATCCCGGACTACTTCCTCATTCCGGCACGTGGCGCCACGCTCGTCCTGGCCGACGACGCCACGCGACAGGATGGGCTGGCGCTGGCCGCTCTGATGGACGAGGTGCGGCCAACGGTCATGCAGGCCACGCCCGCCACCTGGCGCCTGCTGCTGCTTTCGGGCTGGAAAGGACAGCCAACGCTGCGGGCCGTGGCGGGCGGAGAAGCGCTGCCCAAAGCCCTTGCCGCCGACTTGCTGCCGCGCGTCGGTGCCCTGTGGAACGGCTATGGCCCCACCGAGACCACCATCTACGCCACCTGGCATCGCGTGCGCGCGATGGATCTGAAGGCTCCTTTCGGCGAAACGATTCCCATCGGCAGGCCCCTGCCCGACGTGGTGGTGCGCGTGTGCGACGCGGCAGGGCACAGCTTGCCACCGGGCATCGCCGGCGAGTTGTGGATCGGTGGGCCGGGTGTGGCAAAGGGCTACCTGGGCCGGCCGGAAATGACCGCCCGCCACTTCATCGAAGGCACCAACGGCCAGTCGGGCCGGCGCTGGTACCGCACCGGCGACCGCGTGCGCCATTTGCCGACAGGCGAACTGGAATTCCTCGGCAGGCTCGACGGCCAGGTCAAGGTCAGAGGCTATCGCATCGAGACGAGCGAGGTGGAAGCCGCACTGCACGACCTGCCCGAGGTGCGCGAGGCCGTCGTCGGCCTGTGGACCGAGGCGCAGGCGCTGGTGGCATGGTACGTGCCCGCCACAGAAGGCGTGACGGAAGCACAACTGCACACAGCGCTGGGCCGACGCCTGCCCGCCTGGATGGTGCCGACGCATTTCGTGCGCATGGATGCCCTGCCGCGCAACAACAGCCTGAAAATAGACCGCAAGGCCCTGCCGCTGCCCGCTCGGGCACAGGTGGCACCAGAAACGGCACCCGACGAACTGTCGCCCCTCGAAAGCTGGCTGGCCGACCTGTGGGCCTCGCTGCTGGGCCGACGCCCCGGCCCTGAAGACGACTTTTTCGCACTGGGCGGCCACTCACTGCTCGCTGCCGACCTCATGGCGCGGATCTGGAAAGAAAAAGGCGTGCGACTGCCGCTTGCCGCCCTGCTGCAGCACAGCACCCTGCGCGCCCTGGCCCGCCTGATCGAAGACCGGCAGCAGTCCCGGCAACAGGCCCGATTCAGCTCGCTGGTGCCCATCCGCACCGAGGGCGACAAGCCGGCCCTGTTCCTTGTGCACGGCGGCGGCCTGCACGTGCTGTTCTACGAAGCGCTGACGCGCCACCTGCCGCCCGACCGCCCCATCTACGCCCTGCAAGCGCTCGGCCTCGACGGTGAAACCGAACCGCTCGACACCATCGAGGCCATGGCCGCACACTACATCCACGAGATCCGGCAGGTCCAGCCCGAAGGGCCCTGGCACCTGGCCGGCTACTCGCTTGGCGGACTCGTCGCCTGGGAGATGGCGCGGCAACTCACCGATGCAGGACAGCAGGTCGGCGAAGTGGCGCTCTTCGACGCGGTGGCCGCACAAAACACGGGTAAAGGCCGCTGGTGGAAGCGACTCAAGAAAACGGGTTACAACCTCCAGATGCTGGCCACGGCCCCTGCCCGGACGCTCGCCTACAAAGGCCATGTGTTGCAAACGCAGATCAAGAGCCTTTTCGGCAAATGGCGGCTGGCCTGGCTCGACCCGCGCACCAACCAGATCCGTGAAGGGTATCTGCCTTTCGGCAAAAAGGTGTACGAAAAATGTCTGGAAGCATACCACAAATACCGGTTGCGGCCGGCCCCCGTGCGGGTGACCGTGTTCAGGGCCAGAGAACAGATGTTCTACCTCGATGATCCCGAATTTCTCGGCTGGAAGGACGTGGCCCTGGCCGGGGTGGAAGTAATTGAGGTCGGGGGCAATCACCTGACCCTCTTCGACGAACCCCATGTGGCCGACCTGGCCCGCGCCCTGCAGCAAAGACTCGAGGCCCGAGACCAACAGGCAACAAAAGACCCATTCTGACCGGATTTGCAGCACAGCAGTGCCTCCACCAACGCTCATTGACCCCAAAACCATGATCAAAAGAATCCACCTCCACTCCGGACGCCCTCCGCGCTTCTGCCTCTGGCTGGCCTGTTGGCCCGAGTGGGTCGGTTGGGCCGAAAGGCACCGCTGCTGGCTCTCGGAAGCCGAACGCCGCCGTCTCGATGCCTTTCGCAAGCCCGAAGCAGCCCGCCGCCTGCTCGTACACCGATGCATGGCCCGCCGCCTGCTGGCCACCGTACTGGGCACAGCACCCAAGGCCGTTGCCTTACAGAGCGATGCGCGCGGCAAGCCCTTCATTGCCGGCCGGCCCGACATAGCCATCAGCTTCAGCCACTCGGGGCCCTGGCTCGCCATCGGAATGACCCGTGCGGGCGGCCGCCTCGGCCTCGACGTCGAACGGATCCTGCCCGACTTCGACTACCGCCCCATTGCCGAAGCCTATTTCCACCCCGAGGTGCGGGCCTGCATCCGCACGGCGGAAGACTTTTTTCGGGCCTGGACCCTGCGCGAGGCAGCAGCCAAAGCACTGGGCACAGGCATCACCGATGCACTATTGTCAAAAAAAGAAGAGGAGCTGGTACCTCCCACTGCCGTCGTGCACTATCAAAAAATCGAATCCTGCCTCATCTGCATGGTGTGGTGGAGCGAGTGAGTGAGTGAGTGAGTGAGGAGAGATGGAAGAACGGACCGCGCAAACTGCGTCCGCGCTGCGTTTTCTGCGGCCGAAGGCTGCGGTTTTTGGTTGAGGAACCGAGGAACCGAAGAACCGAGGAATCGAGGATTTGACAAAAAAACTGATAATCAACAAGAAAAACTTGAGGCCCCTGAAAAAACCAAATCTCACGCAAAACTTGTTCCGAGTCTTCGGAAACCTGTTCCACCCAGCGGAAAACTTGTTCCGACTATTCGGAAGCCTGCCCCGACCAAAGTCGGGGTTGTTACGGACTTTTCTCAGTGCGCTCTTTCCTCAAAACCTCACAGCGGGATATTGCCGTGTTTTTTCTTCGGCAGGTTGGCCACTTTGTTTTCGAGCAGGGCAAAGGCCTTGATGAGCTTGCGGCGCGTGTCGGCCGGATCGATCACCTCGTCGATGAAGCCGCGGGCAGCGGCACGCCAGGGGTTGGCAAACTTTTCCTGGTATTCGCGCTCTTTTTGCGCCAGCATGGCGTCGGGGTCCTCGGCTGCAGCGATTTCCTTTCGGAAAATAATTTCGCTGGCCCCTCTGGCTCCCATGACGGCAATCTCGGCCGTGGGCCAGGCAAAGTTGAAGTCGGCGCCGATGTGTTTGGAGTTCATCACGTCGTAGGCGCCGCCATAGGCCTTGCGCGTGATGAGGGTGACGCGCGGCACGGTGGCCTCGCTGAAGGCATACAACAGCTTGGCGCCGTTGGAGATGATGCCGTTCCACTCCTGATCGGTGCCGGGCAGGAAGCCGGGCACGTCCACCAACACCAGCAGCGGGATATTGAAGCAGTCGCAGAACCGCACGAAGCGGGCCGCTTTCCGGCTGCTGTTGACGTCGAGCACACCCGCCAGGCTTATCGGCTGGTTGCCCACGACGCCCACACTCTTGCCGGCAATGCGTGCAAAGCCCACCACGATGTTGTCGGCCCAGTCGGGATGGATTTCGAAAAAGGAACCGTCGTCCACGACGCCTTCGATCACCTCGCGCATGTCGTAGGGCTGCTGGGCACTCGCCGGCACCACGTCTCTGAGCCGAGGCCGCAACTCGTCGTCGGGTTGGTAGGGCAGGGCCGGCGGCTGTTCCTCGCAGTTCTGGGGCAGGTAGCCGAGCAGCTTGCGGATTTTTTCGAGGCAGTCCAGGTCATTGGCCGCCGTCAGGTGCGTCACGCCCGAGCGGGTGGCGTGGGTCATGGCCCCGCCCAGCTCTTCCGAGGTTACGTCTTCGTTGGTCACGGTCTTCACCACGTTGGGGCCGGTAACGAACATATACGACGACTGCTCGACCATGATGATGAAGTCGGTCATGGCCGGCGAATAGACGGCGCCGCCGGCACAGGGCCCCATGATGGCCGAGATCTGCGGGATGACGCCCGAGGCCATCACGTTGCGGTAGAAGATATCGGCATAGCCGCCCAGCGACTTGACGCCTTCCTGTATGCGTGCGCCTCCGCTGTCGTTGAGGCCGATGAGTGGCGTGCCCGTTTTCATGGCCAGGTCCATGACCTTGCAGATTTTCTCGGCATGGGTCTCGGAGAGGCTTCCGCCAAAAACCGTAAAGTCCTGGGCGAAGACGTACACGGGCCGCCCATCAATGGTGCCATAACCCGTGACGACGCCATCGCCGAGGAACTGCTGTTTGTCCATGCCGAAATCGGTGCAGCGATGCGTGACGAACATGCCGATCTCTTCGAAAGACCCCTCGTCGAGGAGAAAGTGGATGCGCTCGCGCGCCGTCAGCTTGCCCTGCTGGTGCTGTCGGTCAATGCGGGCTTGCCCACCGCCCAGTTTGGCTTCCTCTATTTTCTGTTTCAGCTCTTGCAGTTTGTCTTTCATGCTTTCATTTTTTGCCGAAAGGCAGCTTTCGCAAAAGGTCGGCACCGCGCTCAGCGCGCCGGCTTGCGCAGCACGAAGCCGTGTCCCACGCTCGCCTTGCCCCAGGCGAAGAGGGTGCGATCCAGCCACAGGATGGCATCGGTCAGGGCCGCCAGGGCCGGCTCTTTCGTCGTGGGCCGCAACTTGATGCGACGCGCGCGCGCCTCGGCCAGGTTGGCGGCATTGGCCTTGAAGAGACGCTGCACGATGCCCGTCCAGTACATCTCGAGCAGGCCCACCAGATACCGGCTCAGCCCCACCGACTCGACCACCTCGAGGCCGCTCTTTTCGGCCCAGCGGCAAAAATCGGATCCTGCGATGAGATATTCGTGTCCGAAGGCGTAGGCGCCTTGAGCGATGTGGCTGTCGCCAAACCACGAAAGGACGCGGTTGACGGGGTCGTAGGTGAAGGGAAAATGCAGCGAAGGAAACGTGAGGATGGCCACGCCGCCCGGCTGCAGTACGCGCGCCATCTCGCGCGTCATCTGTTCGGGATCGCCCACGTGCTCCATCACCTCCACCGACACGATCAGGTCGAAGTGGTCGTCGGGAAAGCTCAGCGACAGGGCATTTTCCACCCGGTAAGTCACATTGGGTACATGGCGGTTGAGCTTTTTGGCGAAAGCCACATCATCGGGATTGATGTCGCAGGCCACCAGCTCGCGGCAATGTGCCGCAATCATCGGATCGTAGTCGCCCTCGCCCGTGCCCAGGCTCAGCCCGCGGTCGAATTTGCCGGAAGGCGGCAAATAGCGGGCCAGCCGCTCCTGTACGAAGCGGTAGCGGTTGCGGTAGGTGGGAAAGAGCAGTTTGTAGTTCATGGACGATGGACGATAGACGATAGACGATAGCGGGCCGGCTTCCAGTTATTGAATCTGCGCAGCGGCCTGGCGGTAGCGCTGTGCCTGATCGGTATAGCCCAACTGTTCGTAGATGGCGGCCGCCAGCTCGTAGGCCTGCCTGAAGCGCGGATTGGCCTGGATGGCCTTGTTGAGCAGTTCGACGGCCTCGCTGCTGCGTCCCTGCTGGGCGCGAATGTAGCCCATATAGTACCATGCGGCCGCAAAATTTTCCTGCGCCACGGCGCGCTCGAAGGTGGCATAGGCCTCCTCGATGCGCTGCTGATTGAGGAGGGCCATGCCGAGGAAGTAGAGGGCCTGGCTGTTTTCCGGGGCCACCTTGAGGGCCTGGCGAGCGGTCTTTTCCGCTTCCGCAAACTGCTGGCGGGCGATATAGACACTGGCCAGCTGGACCCAGGCCCACTCGTTGTCGGGATACAGCTTCAGCTCGGCCTTGAGCTCGCGAAAGGCGGTATCGTAGTCGCGCTCCTTGATGGCCTGGCTGGCCCGGAAGGCGTGGTGGGCGGTGTCGCGCTCGATGGCCGTGAGGGGCACGCCGTTGGCTTCGAGGGTGTGCACGGCCTTGCTGTTGGGCCAGTTGAGGCTGCGCAAGAACGGCCCGCGGATGTAGCGCGAGGGAAAGATGCCGTAGTCCCAGTATTTGCTGTAGCGGTCGTTGAAGCGCACGTAGCTGCCCTTGGCCTGGCCGCGCCAGGGAATGAGATAGACCCCGAGGTTGTAGCTGAACGACGAGCCGATCTGTAGCGGCTGATCGCCCCGGGGCGGCAGCACGCCCGCCTCTTCGAGCCATTCGACAGCCTGCTTCACGCTCACGCCCCAGTAATCGGTCTCAAACCGGCCGAAAGCGTGGCTGATGCCCCCCGAAGCCATGTTGAAATAGACGTAGGGCCAGTGCGGGTTGCGCGCGATGAAGAGCGCCGGCTCGATGAGGGTGAGCCCGACCACCACGTAGAGCGCTTGGCGCGTCCGCACGAACGAGCGGTATCGGTTCTCGAGCCAGAGCCAGCACAAAACGGCCCACACCACCATGGGCGGATAGACGAACAGCAGGTGGCGCCAGCCGTCGTGCAGGGTCGAGTCGCGCACGATGACGTACACAATCGGAAACAAAGCCGAAAAGACCGCCAGCAACACGGGCAGCGGCTGGAACCGGCGCAACAAGCGCGGCAGCAGGGCGAGCCCGCCCAACACCCCCAGCAGCACCGTCAGCGGGATGGTGCGCCAGATCCAGTCGGGCAGATAGTACCAGGGCGTCTCATCCGACATGATGTTCATCCCCTGATACAGCACGCGGATGCGCACGCCCAGCTTCGAAAATTCGCTCAAGGCCTCCAGCGGGTTGGCCAGCGGGGCCTGCAGCGCCCACGGCCACACGGCGATGCCGATGAGGTATCCGACCAGGGCCACGAGCAGGCCACGCCCCGCGTAAGCCTTCCACAGCGCCCCCTGGCGCACCCACGACCATCGGTAGCGGAGCCACAGATCGAGCAGCGCAAACAATCCCAGATAGCCGAACAGCAGCAGGCCGCCGGCACGCGTGCCCAGCGCCAGGCCGATGCCCAGCGCCAGACCGAGCATGTCTTGCCAGCGGGGTCGCGGCATCCGCTCCAGAAAGCCCACCATGTAGTAAGTGCTCATGGCGAAGCCCAGCGCAAAGGGAATGTCCTTGGGGTTCATCAGCGAGTGCCCCAACAGGCGCGGCGACAGGAAGGCCACCACCAGCGCAAAGAGCGCGCCCCGCCAGCCGGCCAGCTTGCGCACGAACAGGGCGATGAACAGCATGGTCAGCCAGCCGAAGATGGCATTGAAGAAATGGCGCAGGTCGTAGTATGCCAGGTCGTCGGGCGTCCAGCCCAGGGCGCGGTTGGTCAGCCCCGTCACCAGATCGAAGAAGCCGCCATACAGGTGCATGTTGCCCTTCTCGACATAGAGCGCTGAAGTGTCGGTGCCCATGGTGAGGTAGTAGTTCACCAGCTTCTCGGAGTAGTCCACCTGGTATTCGTCGTCGGCATTGATGCCCGAGCCCAGCGCCATGAGGACCATCAGCACGAGCATCAGCCCGGCGGTGATGCGAAAAAGCCGACGGTACCACGGGCCATCGCCGGGCAACGGCTCCCGGGCGGGCCATTGCCCCGAGGGAGCCACGCGCGCGGCACTTGCTTTTTTTGCCTGCGTGGCGCGTTTTTTTCTTGCGGGTCGGCCTTTCTTTTGCTTTGCCATTGGTTACAGTTGTATTCAGGCTTTCGCCAAATGAAGCCCACTTGCCTGCAAGGCAAGGAGGCCTTGTTTCCCGAAAGGGCAATCAGAAGGGCGGCTCTTCGGGCCTGTTGCCCAGCACTTCCTCGATGCGGGCCAGCACCTCGTCGGTCAGCAGGGGCACCACCTCGAGCGAACCCAGCGTCTCCTGCAATTGCTCGACGCGCGAGGCTCCCAGGATGACCGAGCTGACATTCGGATTTTTCAGGCACCAGGCGATGGCCAGGCGCGGCAAGGTGGTGCCGATCTCACCGGCCAGCCTGTTCAGCGCGCGCACCTTCTCGAGGCGCTCCGGCGTCAGGGCACGCTCGCGCAGCCACTCCAGCCCCTCCATGCCCAGGCGCGTCCCTTCCGGAAACTTGTCGAGATACTTGGTCGTCAGCACGCCGGAAGCGAGCGGCGACCACACGGTAGTGCCCAGCCCCACCGTCTGGTACAGGCGCCGGTACTCACTTTCCACGCGCTCGCGATGGAACATGTTGTATTGCGGCTGCTCCATCACCGGCCCGATGAGGTTGTACTGGCGGGCCACCATGTGTGCTTCCATGATCTCCTGCGCCGACCACTCAGAGGTGCCCCAGTACAGGATTTTGCCCTGTTGGATGAGGATGTTCATCGTCCACACCGTCTCTTCAATGGGCGTGTTGCGGTCGGGGCGATGACAGAAATACAGGTCGATGTAATCCACCTGCAGTCGCTTGAGCGAGGCATGGCAGGCCTCCACCACATGCTTGCGGCTCAGGCCGGTCTGGTTGGGCCGCTCGCCGCCGTCGCCGAAGTACACCTTGCTCGACACGAGGTAGCTGCTGCGGGGCCAGCCCGTCTTTTTCAGGATGGCCCCCATCACCACCTCCGACCGGCCTCGCGCGTAGATCTCGGCATTGTCGAAGAAGTTGACGCCATGGTCGTAGGCCAGGCGCATGAGTCGTTCGGCCGTATCGTCACTGATCTGCTTGCCAAAAGTGAGCCACGACCCCAGAGAAAGGGCACTGATTTGCAAGCCGGAGCGTCCCAGTTTTCGGTATTCCATGTGTGGGTGATTTGCAACTAAAAAATGCAGATTCGAAGGATGCGCCTTTCGGCAAATGCCGCCTCCCCTCCTTTTGGCGCAAGCCTCGGGATGAAGACCGCTGCCAAAAGTCGCGATTCACCCCCAACTGTCCAAATCGGTGCGGGCATCCCGAAACCCGGCAGGCAAAGACCAAAAAAAGCTGCCCGGACGCGATGGCCCGGGCAGCGACAATTCCCCTTGGTTTTGAAATTCTTGTCTGGTGGAATGGGGTCAGCGCTTGACCAATTTGAAGAACTGGTTGCGCTGCATGTTGTTGTACATGATTTGTACGAAATACATCCCGGCAGGTAACGCCTCGAGGTTCATCTCCAGCCGCTGCGTCTGCACCGGAACCATCTCGGCATACAGCACGCGTCCGTCGGGCGCCCGCACAACCACCTGCGTGTCGGACACAAGTCCGCTCCTGAACTCGAGCCAGACCATGCCGGAGCTGGGGTTGGGATAGAGCAGAAATTGCTCCAGCCCGGGGAATTGCTCCAGATGCACCACATTGGAAAGCACGCTGCCCGCCTCGCTCATCAGCCGCACGCGATAATAGCTGTGCCCCCGGCGGGGCGCCACATCTTCGAACACATACCACCCCTGGGCACGCCGATCTGCCGCAGTCTGCACGCCCAATTGCTCGAAATCAACCCCGTCGGCCGAGCGCTCAAACACGTACATCGCGTCGTCGGTCACGGGCGCTCCACTGACCTGAAGTACGAGCTGTACGGTGCCCGCAGGCGTGCGCAAGCCGAAAAGCTCGAGGCGGGGATCGAAGGTGGCTGCCTGCAGGGGCAAAAGCAAACCCGAAAAAAACACCGTCAGGCTGAACACAAGCACACAGCCGATCCAACTGCCATTTCTCACAAGTCGGTTCATTGCGTATCGTTTTTTGTTTTGATTTTTCCAGAAGCCAAGCCACCGCGTCGGTCTGCACAGCCTCCTGATTCCAGGCAAGGCAGCGCCCCCGGCGGGGGCTATGCCCAACCACACGCGCAAGGCGCACGCATCGGCACCCGCCGGGTGCAGCGCCAGTCATGTGTCGTTCCCGTTGTGATGAATGATTCTCGAATATGTGCCCGCAGAAAGCGTAAGCGTTCCCGCCTGCTTCCGTGCAAGATACGCCCTTTGGCGCAAAACCCGGACAAACGAAAAGCCGCAGCCCGTATACAAACGGACTGCGGCCAAGCTACTAA